>JAHECT010000172.1 GCA_024641605.1 Micrococcales bacterium | reverse complement strand
CGTGGACCCAGGCGGTCACCTTCGTCACGCGCATGGACTACCTCGCGTGCATCGCCAACGAGGCCGGCTACGTCCTCGCGGTGGAGAAGCTCCTCGGCATCGAGGACGACATCCCCCCGCGGGCGCAGCTCATCCGCATCATCACCCTCGAGCTGCAGCGCATGTCCTCGCACTTCGTCGCGCTGGCCACCGGCGGCTTCGAGATGGGCGCGCTCACGGCGATGACCAACGGGTTCCGCGACCGCGAGATCGCCCTCGACATGCTCGAGATGATCACGGGCCTGCGGATGAACCACGCGTTCGTCCGCCCCGGCGGCGTCGCCCAGGACCTCCCGCCCGAGGGCCCGGCCGAGCTGATCGCGGCGATGGACAACCTCGACTCCTACGCCCCCGACCTCGACCGGCTCCTCGTCGAGGAGTCGATCTGGAAGGACCGCACCTCCGGCGTCGGCTACCTCGACCTCGCCGGGTGCATGGCCCTCGGGATCACCGGCCCGGTGCTGCGCTCGGCGGGCCTGCCCTACGACGTCCGCAAGGCGCAGCCGTACTTCGGCTACGACCAGCTCGACTTCGACGTCCCGACCACCGACACGTGCGACGTCTACGGCCGGTTCCTCATCCGGATCGAGGAGATCAAGCAGAGCAAGCGGATCATCCGCCAGTGCGTCGAGCGCCTCGAGCCCGGCCCGGTGATGGTGGCCGACAAGAAGATCGCCTGGCCCGCGCAGCTGTCCATCGGCGGCGACGGCATGGGCAACTCCCTGGAGCACATCCGCCACATCATGGGCGAGTCCATGGAGGCGCTGATCCACCACTTCAAGCTCGTCACCGAGGGCTTCCACGTGCCGCCCGGCCAGGTCTACGTCGCCACCGAGGCCCCGCGCGGCGAGCTCGGCGTCCACGTGGTCAGCGACGGCGGCACGCGTCCCTACCGCGTCCACTTCCGCGACCCGTCGTTCAACAACCTGCAGGCCACCGGCGCGATGTGCGAGGGCGGCCAGGTGGCCGACATCGTCGGCGCCGTCGCCAGCATCGATCCCGTCATGGGCGGGGTGGACCGCTGATGCACCAGACCGAGACCCGCCGTCCGTGGGTGCTCATGACGTCGAGCGCGTCGTGGGCACCCGTCGACGGGGCACGAGACGAGCGAGCGAGCGTGACGACATGGCACTGACCGAGCAGACCCGCGCCGAGGCGGTCGAGCTCGCGGGGCGCTACCCGCAGGGCCGCTCGGCCCTGCTGCCGATGCTCCACCTCGTCCAGTCCGCCGAGGGCACCGTGACCCCCGACGGCATCGCGCTGTGCGCGGACGTCGTGGGCCTCACCACCGCCGAGGTGGCCGCGGTCGCGACGTTCTACACGATGTTCAAGCGCCACAAGGTCGGCCGCTACCACGTGGGGGTGTGCACCAACACCATGTGCGCGGTCCTCGGCGGCGACGCGATCTGGTCGGCCCTGTCCGAGCGCCTCGGCATCGGCCACGACGAGGTCACCGAGGACGGCGCCGTCAGCCTCGAGCGCATCGAGTGCCAGGCCGCCTGCACCCACGCGCCGGTCATGACGGCCAACTGGGAGTTCCTCGACGACATGGACGTCGCCCGCGCTCTCGAGGTCGTCGAGAAGCTGCGTGCCGGCGAGGAGGTCTTCTCCTCCCGCGGCCCGCGCATCGGGACCTACGAGGAGATCGAGCGCAGCCTCGCAGGTGTCGAGGAGGACGGCCTCGCCGAGGCAGCCGCGACCGACGCGAAGATGCTCGCCGGCCTCACCTACGCGCGCGAGCACGCGATGGCCGCGCCGCCCGCGCCGGAGACCTCCCCGCTGGCGACGAAGGCGGAGGGCTGAGCAGTGCCGCTGACCCCGATCCTCACCGCCCACTGGGACGAGCCCGACTCGCACACCCTCGAGGGCTACCGCCGCCACGGCGGCTACGACATGGTGCCCGTCGCCTTCGCGGCCGCCCCCGACGACCTCATCGCGCTGGTCAAGGACTCCGGCCTGCGCGGCCGTGGCGGTGCCGGCTTCCCGACCGGGATGAAGTGGGGCTTCGTCCCGCAGGGCGACGGCAAGCCGCACTACCTCGTGGTCAACGCCGACGAGTCCGAGCCGGGCGCCTGCAAGGACATCCCGCTCATGCTCGCCAACCCGCACGCGCTGGTCGAGGGCTGCATCCACACCTCGTACGCGATCCGGGCCAACCACGCGTTCATCTACATCCGCGGCGAGGTGCCCCACGTCATCCGCCGCGTGCGCGCGGCCGTGCGCGAGGCCTACGACGCCGGTTTCCTCGGCCGCGACATCCTCGGCTCGGGCTTCGACCTCGACATCGTCGTGCACTCCGGCGCGGGCGCCTACATCTGCGGCGAGGAGACGGCGCTGCTCGACTCGCTGGAGGGCCGCCGCGGCCAGCCGCGGCTCAAGCCGCCCTTCCCCGCGGTCGCGGGCCTCTACGCCTCGCCCACGGTCATCAACAACGTCGAGACGATCGCCAACATCCCCACGATCGTGCGCAACGGCGCCGAGTGGTTCAAGCAGTTCGGCACCGACAAGTCGCCCGGCTTCAAGCTCTTCGCCGTGTCCGGCCACGTGGAGCGCCCCGGCATCTACGAGGCGCCGCTGGGCACCACGATGCGCGAGCTGCTCGACTACGCCGGCGGCGTCCGCGCGGGCCACGAGCTCAAGTTCTGGATCCCCGGCGGGTCGAGCGTCCCGATGCTCACCCCCGAGCACCTCGACGTCCCGCTGACCTACGAGGACATGGCCGCCCAGGGCACGATGCTCGGCACCGGCACCCCGATGGTCTTCGACGAGACCACCAGCGTCGTCCGCGCGATCGCCCGGTGGATCCAGTTCTACAAGCACGAGTCGTGCGGCAAGTGCACCCCGTGCCGCGAGGGCACCTTCTGGCTCGACCAGATGCTCGCCCGCTTCGAGTCCGGCACCGCGGCCGAGGCCGACCTCGCCACCGTCGACGAGATCTGCCAGCAGATCAGCGGACGCTCGTTCTGCGCGCTCGGCGACGCCGCCGCCACGCCGTACGCTCCGGCGCTCAAGCACTTCCGCGAGGAGTTCCTCGCGGGCACCCACACCCCGGCCGACGAGCTCTTCGACCCGGTCGCCGCCACCGTCTTCGCGGGAGCCGCAGCGCGATGACCGTCACCTCCTCGGGTCCGCAGACCCCCGCCACCGCGCCGACCGACGGCGTGGCCGTCAGCATCGACGGCGTCGACATGACCGTGCCCAAGGGCACGCTGGTCATCCGCGCCGCCGAGCAGCTCGGCATCGCCGTCCCGCGCTTCTGCGACCACCCGCTCCTCGAGCCGGTCGCCGCCTGCCGCATGTGCCTGGTCGAGATCGAGGGCCAGCCCAAGCCGCAGCCCGCGTGCGCCATCACCGTCGCCGAGGGCATGAAGGTGCGCACCCAGGTCACCAGCGAGGTGGCCGAGAAGGCGCAGCAGGGCGTCATGGAGTTCCTGCTCATCAACCACCCGCTCGACTGCCCGATCTGCGACAAGGGCGGCGAGTGCCCCCTGCAGAACCAGGCGCTCTCGCACGGGCGGGCGGAGTCGCGCTTCGACGGCGTGAAGCGCACCTTCCCCAAGCCGATCAACGTCAGCGCGCAGATCCTGCTCGACCGCGAGCGCTGCGTGTCGTGCGCGCGCTGCACGCGCTTCGCCGACCAGATCGCCGGTGACCCGTTCATCGACCTGCTCGAGCGGGGCGCCAAGCAGCAGGTCGGCACCTCGAGCGACCAGCCCTTCGACTCCTACTTCTCCGGCAACACGGTGCAGATCTGCCCGGTCGGGGCGCTCACGAGCGCGAAGTACCGCTTCCGCTCGCGTCCCTTCGACCTCGTGTCCGTGCCCACGGTGTGCGAGCACTGCGCGTCCGGCTGCGGCCTGCGCACCGATGTCCGCCGTACGACGGTGATGCGCCGCCTGGCCTGGGACACCCCCGAGGTCAACGAGGAGTGGAACTGCGACAAGGGCCGCTTCGCCTTCGGCTACCAGGCCGAGGGCCGGCTGCCGCACCCGCTGGTCCGCGGCGAGGACGGCGAGCTCGAGCCCGCGTCCTGGCCCGAGGCGATCACGATCGCGGCCGAGGGCCTGCGCGCCGCCGGTGCCCGCACCGCGGTGCTTCCCGGCGGCCGGGTGACCCTCGAGGACGCCTACGCCTACGCCAAGTTCGCGCGCAGCGTCCTCGGCACCGATGACGTCGACTTCCGCGCACGCGCCTCCTCCGCGGAGGAGTCCGCGTTCCTCGCCGCGCTCGTCGCCGGTCGCCCCGTGGGGCCGACGTACGCCGACCTCGAGGCCGCGCCCGTGGTCGTGCTCGCCGGCCTCGAGCCCGAGGACGAGTCGCCCATCGTCTTCCTGCGTCTGCGCAAGGCGTCGCGCGCCGGCTCGCTGAGGGTGTTCGCGGTGGCGCCGTTCGCGAGCTCGGGCATCGCCAAGGCCCACGGCACGGTGCTGCCGACCGCGCCCGGCGCGGAGGCGCAGACCCTCGACGCCCTCGCCGGCGACGGCGCCGAGGGCGAGCTCGCCGAGGCCGCCCGGCTCCTGCGCGAGCCCGGTGCCGTCCTGCTCGTGGGCGAGCGCCTCGCCCAGACTCCCGGTGCGCTCTCGGCCGCAGCACGG
>JAHECT010000031.1 GCA_024641605.1 Micrococcales bacterium | reverse complement strand
CCAGGTCGTCCTCGACCTCGCCACGCTGCGCAGCGAGGCCGACCACGTCTGCCTGCTCGACGGTGCCCCGGTCCCTGCCGCGATCGGCCGGGAGGTGGCCGACGCCGCCGCCTGGTGGCGGCGCGTCGTGACCGCCCCGGTCACCGGCCACCTGCTCGACTACGGGTCCGCGACGTACCTGCCATCGGCCCTACGCCGCCACGTGCTCGCCCGCGACGGCGGCTGCCGCTCGCCCTTCTGCACCGCCGTCGCCCCCGACCGGATGCAGCTCGACCACGTCCTGCCCTTCCCGGACGGGCCGAGCGACACGGCCAACACGGGTGCCCTCTGCGCCTCGTGCCACCAGCTCAAGACCGACGGCCTGCTCGACCTCGACTCGAGTGCCGCGGACGGGTCGGTGACCTGGCGGACGGCGTGGGGGCAGTCGATCCACGTGCCGCCCCGGGCCTTCCTGCGCGACCCGGACCCGCCCGATCCGGCCGGTCCGCCCCCGCAAGGCGACGAGGTCGCGGACCCGCCCCCGTTCTGAGCGGCTCTGAGCGACCTCCCGATCCGGTCCCTGCCCTGGCCGGCTGGGCTAGCGTGGCGGGGTCCGGCCCTGCGCGCCGACCCGGGACACACATGCACCTGCGCGGTGCTCGTGGTCAGGAGACCTGATGTCCGCCGCCCACCCCTGGCTGGACCTGTCCAACCGTCCGACCGACCCGCTGCCCCGCGACGCGCTCGAGGAGCGGATCGAGCGGATCCTCACGCTGACCAACATCGGGTTCATGGCGACCATCGGCAGCAACGGGCCCATCGCGAGCCCGGTCGAGTTCTACAGCGAGGGACTCGACGTCTTCATCTACCCGCAGCCGAACAGCCCGAAGGTCGCAGCCCTGCGCCGGGACCCGCGGATGTCCTTCGCGGTCGCGAACTCGATGGCCGGGTGGGCCAGCGCGATGGGCGTCCAGCTGTTCGGCACGGGGGAGCTGCTCGAACCGGGAAGCCCGGACTGGCTGCACGGGATGACGGTGTTCAAGTACCCCGCGTCCAACTGGGAGGTCGGCCGCCCGATCGACCGGATCCCCGAGGGCGCGCTGCTCCGGCTGCGGCCTGACCGGATCACGCTCACGGAGCACTTCCTGCGCCGGTCCGGCTACGCCGCCCGCCAGTTCTGGGAGCGCGACCCGCAGGCTGCGGTCCGTCGGACGCCGACCGTCTGAGCGGAGCTGATGGGCCGGGTGCGACGCCCGCCGAGGGAGGGGGTGCGGGCGTCGCAGTCCTAGGGGGCGGTGGCCTCGCGCAGGTCGGCGTAGGCCGCGCGCACGTGCGGGGTGGGCGCGCCCTCGACCCATCGACCGGACGCCTCGGGCCACTCGATCCCGCCGAGCCAGGTGGCGGCCGCCTGACGGGCGGCGCCGTCGGCGACGTACTCGCCCGGCTCGGCGACCAGCACGGGGCGGGCGAAGAGCCGCGGGGCGATGTCGACGACCGCCCGGTTGCGGGCGGCGCCGCCGATGAGCAGGACGCGCTCGACCGGCACTCCGAGGCCGACGAGCGCGTCGACGGCGTCGGCCAGACCGCAGAGCATGCCCTCGACCGCCGCGCGGGCCAGGTTGGCGGGGGTTGAGTTCGCGACGGTGAGCCCGGCGACCTGACCGGTGGCTGCGGGGCGGTTCGGGGTCCGCTCGCCGGCGAGGTAGGGGAGCAGGACCACACCCTCGGCGCCGGGCGGTGCCGAGAGCGCCAGGCCGGCGAGGCCCTCGTGGTCCACCCCGAGGAGTCGGGCGGTGGCGTCGAGCACCTGCGCGGCGTTCAGCGTGCACACCAGGGGGAGGTAGCGGCCCGTGGCGTCGGCGAATCCGGCCACGGCCCCGCTCACGTCGTGGGTGGGGGTGTCGGACACGGCGAAGGCCGTGCCGCTCGTCCCCAGCGAGACGACCACGTCGCCGGGTCGCGCGCCGAGTCCGAGCGCCGCCGCCATGTTGTCCCCGGTGCCGGGCGCGAGGACCGCCCCGGGAGCCGCGCCCCAGCGGGGCGAGACCTCACCCGCCGGCTCGACGGGGCCGAGCACGGCGGGTACCTCGAGGTCACGGCCGAACGCCTGGCGCAGCAGGTCCGGCAGGTAGGCGCCCTGGACCGGAGACCAGTACCCGGTGCCGCTCGCATCGCCGCGGTCCGTGGTGAGCCCCCCGCCGCGCAGCGACCTGGTCAGGTAGTCGTGCGGGAGGCACACAGCCTGAGCTCGGTCCGCCGACGCCGCGTCGTGCTGCGTGGTCCAGCGCAGCTTGGTCACGGTGAACGCTGCCACAGGCACGGACCCGGTCAGGTCGGCCCACGTCGCTGCGCCGAGCTCCTCGGTGAGGTCGGCGGCGGCCTGCGCGCTGCGCGTGTCGTTCCAGAGCAGGGCCGGCCGGACCACCTCGCCGCGACCGTCGAGCAGGACCATGCCGTGCTGCTGGCCCCCCACCGCGACTGCACCGACGTCCGCGAGCCCCCCGGCGTCGGCGACGGCGCGCTCGAGCGCTGCGACCCAGGCGGCCGGGTCGACCTCCGTGCCGTCGGGGTGGGGAGCCCGGCCGGAGCGCAGCAGCGCACCGGTCCGGGCGTCGCGCACGACGACCTTGCACGACTGCGTCGAGGAGTCGATCCCCGCGACGAGAGGCATGGCCAGCGTCACGCCGTCCCGAGCAGGTGCTCGACGGCGAGCTGGTCGAGCTGGGCGTAGGAGTAGCCCCGGGCACCGGCCGCCTCGACGTCGAACGTGGCGTCGACGTCGGCCACCAGGTCGTGGTAGGTCTCCCCGTGGGCCAGCGTGGGCACCAGGGTGCCGTCCACGCGCGAGGCCTCGAGCGCCGCCTGCACCCGCGGGTCCGCCCGGAAGGCGGCGGCCTTCTCGCGCAGGAGGATGTAGGTGCGCATGTTGGCGGCCGCCGAGGCCCACACCCCGTCGATGTCCTCGGTCCGCATGGGCTTGTAGTCGAAGTGGCGCGGTCCGTCGTAGCCCTCGGACTCGAGCAGGTCGACGAGGAAGAAGGCGCTCAGCAGGTCGCCGTGGCCGAACACGAGGTCCTGGTCGAACTTGGGGCCGTGCTGGCCGTTGAGGTCGATGTGGAAGAGCTTGCCGTGCCACAGCGCCTGGGCGACGCCGTGGACGAAGTTGAGCCCGGCCATCTGCTCGTGGCCCACCTCGGGGTTGAGGCCGACCATCTCGGAGTGCTCGAGCTCGTTGATGAACGCGAGGGCGTGACCGATGGTGGGCAGCAGGATGTCGCCGCGCGGCTCGTTGGGCTTGGGCTCGATGGCGAACCGCAGGCCGTAGCCCTGGTCGATGACGTACTGGCAGAGGAGGTCGAGGCCCTCCTTGTAGCGCGAGAGGGCATCGCCGACGTTCTTGGCCGCGTCGATCTCGGCGCCCTCGCGCCCGCCCCAGAAGACGTAGGTCTCCGCACCCAGCTCGGCGGCGAGGTCGAGGTTGCGCATGATCTTGCGGATGGCGTAGCGGCGGATGTCGCGGTCGTTGCTGGTGAACGCGCCGTCCTTGAACACCGGGTGGGTGAAGGTGTTGGTGGTGGCCATCGGCACCTTCATGCCGGTGGCCTCGAGCGCCTCCTTGAAGCGGGTGATCTGCTTGGCGCGCTCGTCCGCATCGGCGCCGAAGGGGATGAGGTCGTCGTCGTGGAAGGTGACGCCGTAGGCGCCGAGCTCGGCGAGGCGGTGGACCGACTCGACCGGGTCGAGCGGAGGACGGGTGGCGTCCCCGAAGGGGTCGCGGGCCTGCCAGCCGACGGTCCAGAGACCGAAGGTGAACTTGTCGGCGGGTGTCGGGGTGGGGAACGGCATGACGACCTCCTGGGCTATATTCGTTCAGCGCCCAAACATACTCACCTGGAGGACCGGTGTCGACAGGTTCGGCGGGGCCTGCGGCCGCTCCGCGGCCGCGCGACCAGGCCGACGTCCGCCGGCACAACGCCGCCGCGGTGATGGCGGCCCTGGGAGCAGGACCACGCTCGCGTGCGGAGATCGCCGCCGTGACCGGTCTCACCCGTGCGACGGTGGGCTCGATCGTGGACGAGCTGAGGTCCGGCGGCCTGCTCACGGAACAGGGTGCGCGGGTGCCACGAGGGGTCGGGCGTCCCGGGATCGACGTCGCTCTGGACCCGTCGGGCGGAGCCGGCGTCGGCGTGGAGATCAACGTGGACGGGCTCTCGGCCGTGCTCGTGGACCTGACCGGGAACGTGCGCCACCGCGCGTCCCGGCCCGGGGACCAGCGCGACCGGCGTGCTGCGGATGTGCTGCGGGCGGCCGCCCGCCTGGTGGACGAGGCCATCGGCGAGGCCGAGCGACTGGGCCTCGTGGCCCGTGGAGTCGGGGTCGCTGTGCCCGGCCTGGTCGATCTCGATGCCCAGGTCCTCCGGGTCGCGCCGAACCTCGGGTGGCGCGAGATCGCCGTGCCGGAACGGATGACGCGCGCGGGCGCGGGCGCGTGGCCGGCGGTCACCCTCGACAACGAGGCGAACCTGGCGGCGCTCGGCGAGCTGTGGTCCGGCGGTGCCGGCTCCCGGGACTCCTTCGTCCTGGTCAACGGCGACGTGGGCGTGGGCGCGGGCGTGGTGCTCGACGGCCGGCTCCACCGGGGGTCGCGGGGGTTCAGCGGCGAGCTGGGACACCTGCCCGTGGCGCCCGAGGGCCCCGAGTGCCGCTGCGGAGCCCGGGGGTGCCTCGAGCAGGTCGCCGGGCTGGACTGGATCCTGCGCACCGCCGGGCTGGAGGACCTCGTGCGCTCCGGCGTCGATCCCATGTCCGCCCTGGTGGCCGAGCTCGCGGCGGGCGACGCCGGCGCGAACGCGGGTGTGGCCGCCGCGGGGGCGGCTCTCGGTGTCGGCATCTCCGCGCTGGTCAACCTTTTCGACGTCGACACGGTGGTCCTCGGCGGGGTCTACGCCACGCTCTTCCCGTGGCTCGAGCAGCCCGTGCGCGCCGTCGTCGACCGGCGCGTCCTGTCGGCGCGCTGGGCCCCGATCACGGTCCGAGCGTCCACGCTCGGCCGCGACGCGGCGGTGGTGGGTGCCGCGCGGTCCGCCCTGCGTGACATCCTCCTCGACCCGCTCGGCGGCGCGGCCGCCTGAGCGGGCGGCATCGAGGATCCGCACCACGGCAGCCCCCGCCGGGGCTAGCCTCGGCTCAGGGCGAGAATTCGGCGGTGCCCGAACACCTGATGCTCCGGGTGGTGGTTAGACCGTGACCGACAACAAGGTGGCCGCTCAGGCCTCGGCTCACGGCGCCGCCGTGTTGCTGACCGAGGCCGAGTCCCGCTACAGACTGATCGCGGAGCACGCCTCCGACATCGTCTTCGCCACGGCGCGCGACGGGGTGCTTCTGTGGATGTCCCCCTCGGCTTCGACCGTCATGGGCTGGGACCCCACGGCTATGACGGGCCATCGGATGCGTGAGTGGCTGCATCCTGATGATCTCGCCGGGTGGACCCCTGAGGTCATCGCGGGATTCGAGGCGGCCGGACGGGTGACCTACGAGGGGCGGTGGCGCCGCGCGGACGGCGGGTGGCGGTGGGTCGCCGTCACCACGCGGATCGTGCATGACGCCGATGGAGAGGTCGCCGGGTGGGTGGGGTCCGCCCGTGACATCGAGGCCGACGTCGCGAGCCGGGAGGAGCTCGCGGAGTCGCGGCGCAGGTACGAGCTCATGGTGCACAACGCGGCCGACGTCATCGTCGTGATCCGCGGGGGTTCCGTGGAGTGGGTGTCGCCGTCCATCCACGCGGCGCTGGGGTACGACCATGAGTCCTTCGTCGGGATGGCGCCCGAGGAAGTGATCCACCCCGACGACATCGCCTCCATGGCCACCCGGCGCGCGCGGGTCCTGGCAGGCAAGCCGTCGATCGTGCGGTCGAGATTCCGCCACGCCGACGGGCGGTGGGTGTGGATGGAGGCGCACGGCTTCTTGGTCCAGGACGAGACCCCGCTCCGAGGGGCGATGGTTGCCGTGTGGCGGGTGGTCGACGACCAGGTCGCCCTCGAGGGGCAGCTCGCGCACAACGCCATCCACGACCCCCTCACGGGCCTGCACAACCGCACGTGGTTGGTGGACGCGATCGGGGGGGATCTCAGGGCCGCGCGCCGTGCCGGGGAGCCGCTCGCCGTGCTGTATGTCGACCTCGACGACTTCAAGGTCGTGAACGACTCCCTGGGACACGCAGCGGGTGACTCTCTCCTCAAGGCGATCGGCCAGCGGATCGCCGGCGCCGTACGCCCGGAGGACCGGGTCGGACGCCTGGGCGGTGACGAGTTCCTGGTGCTGGCCCGGGGGTGGGGTCAGGCCTCCGAGGTGAGAGCCCTGGCCGACCGGGTGGCCTCGGCCTGCTCCAGGCCGAAGCGCGTCGATCACCATGAGCTGAACCCGACGGTGTCGATCGGGATCGCCCTGTCGGACGAGGCCTCGACGTCGGCGAGCCTCCTCCGTGAGGCGGACACCGCCCTCCACCAGGCCAAGGCCCGTGGACGGGGATGCAGCGTCCTCTTCGACCCGACGATGATGGCCGAGGTCGTGCACCGCTTCGTGACCGGATCCGAGCTGCGCGCCGCGATCCGGGGGCGCGAGCTCGTCGTGCACTACCAACCGATCGTGCGGCTCTCCGATCATCGGGTCGTGGGGCACGAAGCGCTGGTCCGCTGGCAGCATCCGTCCCGAGGCCTGCTCGCTCCGGGCTGGTTCCTCCCGGTGGCGGAGTCGGACGGACTGATAGCAGACCTCGACGATCTCGTCCTGGACGACGTGTGCGGGCTCCTGGCGGACCATCCGGATCTACCCGGGCCGATCTCGGTCAACTGCTCTCCGGTCGAGATCGCGACGCCGGGCTGGCGCGACCGGTTCCTCGGCCACCTGGAGCGCCGCGGCGTCGGGCCGCACCGGATCGTGCTCGAGATCACCGAGACCGCGGTCCTCAGTTCCGCAGAGGACGTCCGCGCCGACCTCCAGCGCCTCCGCGACGTCGGTGTCGGGGTGCACCTGGACGACTTCGGAACCGGCTACTCGTCGCTGTCGCTACTGGGCGACCTGCCCGTGTCAGGGGTGAAGCAAGACCTGTCGTTCACGCGCAGGCTGGTCGAGGAGGAGCACATCGCCCGGCTGTCGCGCGGCGTGGCTGGCCTGGCCCAGGCTCTTGGTCTCATCGGCATCGCCGAGGGCGTCGAGTCGGCGGACCAGGCCCGGATGGTGACCGAGCTCGGATGGACGCATGCGCAGGGCTACTACTTCGGGCGGCCGACCGACGTTCCGGCCGCGACGGTCATCGCCCACTGACGTCGACCTAGCCCCGACCTGGGGCGGACGGGGACCGCGCGCCCGCCCACCGGATCACGCGCTGGTGATCCCCGCCTGGAGCTTGGCCATCACCTTGTCCAGCGAGAAGCTCGCCGGCTCCTGCGACGGCGGAAACTCCGCCAGCGTGGCGAGCATCTGCGCGACGAACGCCTGGGCCGGGATGAGGATCCACGCGCGATCGAGCATCCAGTCGTAGTAGGTGTTCGATGTGATGTCGGCGCGCTCGTAGGGGTCGGTCCGCAGGTTGAAGATCTTCGGGACGCGCAGCTCGGTGTAGGGCTCGGCCCACACCCGCAGGGTGCCGGTGGCGCGCTGCTCGAGGAACACGACCTTCCAGTTGTCGTAGCGCAAGGCGGTCAGGTCGCCGTCGTCGGAGACGTAGAAGAAGAAGTTGCGGGCGCTCGTGTCGGACTCACCGGTGACGTACGCCAGCTGGTTCTGACCGTCGAGGTGCACCTTGTAGTGCGTGCCGTTGAGCTCGTGGCCGGCGCGCAGCTTCTCCGCGATGCCGGGTTCGCCGGCTGCGGCCAACAGGGTCACGAACCAGTCGTTGTGGGCCACGATCCCGTTGAGGACGGTGCCGGCCGGGATGCGGCCTGGCCAGCGCACCATGGCGGGCACTCGGTAGGCGCCCTCCCAGTTGCTGTTCTTCTCGTTGCGGAACGGGGTCATGCCTGAGTCGGGCCACGTGTTCATGTGCGGGCCGTTGTCCGTGCTGTACATGACGATCGTGTCCTCGGCGAGCCCCATCTCGTCGAGGGAGTCCAGCAGGGCGCCCACCACCTTGTCGTGGTCGACCATCGTGTCGTGGTACTCCGACTGCCACCGCCCGGCCTGTCCCTTGCTGCCGGGCTTCACATGCGTGCGGAAGTGCATGTGCGTGGTGTTGAACCAGACGAAGAACGGTGTGTCCGCGTCCCGGGCGTCACCCATGAAGCGCTGGGCCTCCGCGAGCACCTCGTCGTCGATGGTCTCCATGCGCTTGCGGGTGAGCGGGCCGGTGTCCTCGATCCGCCCGTCGGCCCAGGTGTGCAGGACACCACGGGGACCGAAGCGGGCACGGAAGTTCGGGAACTCCTCCTCGCTCGGGTAGTCCTCGTGCTCAGGCTCCTCCTCGGCGTTGAGGTGATAGAGGTTGCCGAAGAACTCGTCGAACCCGTGCCGCGTGGGCAGGAACTCGTCCCGGTCGCCGAGGTGGTTCTTGCCGAACTGACCGGTGGCGTACCCGAGGTGCTTCAGGGCCGTCGCGATCGTCGGGTCCTTGTCCTGGATCCCGATGTTGGCGCCGGGCATCCCCACCTTGGTGAGACCGGTGCGGTAGGGGTTCTGGCCGCAGATGAACGCGGCCCGACCGGCCGTGCAGCTCTGCTCGGCGTAGTAGTCGGTGAAGCGGACACCCTCGCTCGCGATGCGGTCGATGTTCGGTGTCCGGTAGCCCATGAGTCCGTCGCTGTAGCAGCTGAGGTTGGAGATGCCGATGTCGTCGCCCCAGATGATGAGGATGTTCGGCCTCGCGTTCGCTGACATGGTCTGGCTCCCTCGGGTTGGCTGCGGCGGACCCTGCCGTGGAGCGCCACGCTAGGCGCTCACGCGCCGCTGCGCTCTCCGATCGATCGGGGAGGAGTACCCCGCCGCCTTTCCCCTGATCGGCGCAGCAGTTCGTGGAACACCCCGCGAGCACGGCGCGAACCGGGCCAGACTCGGTCCGACCTGGAGGGGGAGTCATGAGCGGACGCACCAGCGGCACCCGAGCGCTGCGCAGGATCATGGGCGCGCAGCAGATGAGCGAGCGGACGGGGGTGCCGGCCGGGGAGATCCTCGCTCGCGCCGATGCGGCCCGCGCCGAACGGGGCGCGGACCCGGAGCGGTACGACGCCCAGCGCGCCGAGCGGGGGACGCTCACCCGGCGCGAGGTCCTCGTGGGTGGGGCGGCGACCGTCGGCGCCCTGGCGCTGGGGTCGGCCGCCCCGGCCACGGCAGCGAAGCCGTCGGCCCCGGCGGTCGTGATCGTGGGCGCCGGCCTCTCCGGACTGCGTGCCGCGCACTGGCTGTGGAAGGTCAAGGGGATCCGGAGCACCGTCTACGAGGGCAACACGCGGGTGGGCGGACGGGTATGGACCCTCCGTGACCACTTCGCCGCGGGTCAGATCGTCGAGCACGGCGGTGCCTTCATCAACACCGACCACAACGCCCTCCGCAACCTGGTGAACAGCCTGGGCCTGGGCCTGCGCGAGGTCGGGGGCGGCAACCAGCCTCCCTACGGCGACACCTACTGGGTCGACGGCCGCTACACCTACGAGGAGGCCACGGCCGACTGGGGTCAGTGCTGGCGCGCCTTCAAGGACGCCCTGGCCGTGGCTCCCTATCCGCAGACGGTCACCTCGCGGACGGCCGCCGGCGTCGCGCTCGACGCGATGACCGTCGACGAGTGGATCGACCAGAGCATCCCGGGCGGGGTGAACGGCCGCTTCGGCGCCATCATGCGCAGCAACTCGATCGCCGAGTACGGCCTGGACCCCGACGAGCAGTCGGCTCTCAACCTCGTCTACCTGCTCGGCTGGAACTCCCAGAACACGCTCGACCCCATCAACGGGGCGGACGAGCGCTTCACCGTCGACGGCGGCAACGACCTCGTCATCACGCGCCTGCTCGACGAGCTGCCTCCGGGGACGGTCAAGACAGGGCACCGCCTCGTCGCCATGACGCGCACGTCGAGCGGGGGTGCGAAGCTGTCCTTCCGGGTCTCCAACAAGACGATCGACGTCACCGCCGATCGGGCGATCATGGCGCTGCCGTTCACGACCCTCGTCGACGTCGACCGCGCCGGTGCCGGGCTGAGTGCCGACAAGGAGAGGGCGATCAACCAGCTCGGCCTCGGCGCCAACGGCAAGATCCACCTGCAGATGCGCAGCCGTCCCTGGCTGGCATCGGGGTACGGCGGCGTCTCGTACTCGCCGATCGGCCAGTTCCAGTGCATCTGGGACGACTCGGTGGGTCAGCCGGGGTCGGCCGGGGGGCCGATCACGGCCGATTCGCCGGGCATCCTGTGCTACTTCCCCGGCGGCGACGCCACGCTCAACGGCTGGCGCGGCCAGGCCTTCGGGACCGCCCCGACCTCGGACGTCGCACAGCTGCTCTCGTGGGTGGAGCCCGTGTTCCCCGGGGTGACCTCGGCGTACGACGGTGTCGCCTACCGCGACGCGTGGCACCTCAATGAGTGGAGCAAAGGCGCCTACACCTGCCCCCGGCCCGGCCAGTACACCGGCCTCTTCGGGATCCCTGAGGTTGCGGAGGGTCCGTGGCACTTCGCCGGGGAGCACACCTCAAGCGAGTACTACGGCTTCCTCAACGGTGCCGTCGTGGCCGGCGAGCGTGCCGCCAAGGAGGTCGCGCTGGCCTAGCGCCGGGTGTGGGCCGTCGGCGGGAACACGAGGGTGAGTGCCCACGCGGGCACGAGGAGCAGGTACGCCGGCAGGTACGTGAATGCCATGACCACGCAGCTGCCGGCCGTCACCCAGCCGAGGACCCGGCGCCAGCGCGGATGCCCTTGACGTGCGCCCCAGGTCGTCATGAGGGCGATGAGGACGCCGAGCATCACGATGGCCAGCGCGTTGACGACGGGGACGAAGATGCTGAACCCGGCCACGACGGCGTCGGCGTCGAGCCCGACGTTCCCGTCCACCAGCATCGCGAGGACCTGCGCGCCGAGGTTGCCGGCGATGCCGTTGAGGGCGAACCCGGTGGCCGCGAGGATGCCCGTGCCGTAGACAAGGGGCCACGACCAGTGGCCGGTCGCCCGAGCGCGCAGGGCCTGGGCGGCAGCCAGGACGAGCACGGCGAAGGCCGTGACGAGGTGAGCGACGGCGCTGGCCCGCCACGGCACGGAGCCGATCGCGTTCGCGAGCTTCTCGACGTCGGTGTAGTCCGTGAAGGTCTCGAAGCCGAGGAGGACGCGCTCGACGTAGAGGCCGTTGACGAGGTGGACGCAGAAGGCGATGGCGATCACGGCTGCTGCGGCTCGCACGGGGCGGGTGCCTTCCCAGCCGGTCACGCTGCCTCCCCTGAGGTCGTCGTCGATCGCGCGGCTGGACCCCCAGCGACGATCTCGTGGCGGCCACACCCTAGGGGCAGCACGCGGTCTACCGCGGTGACCCCACCCGGTGGAGGCGGTCCGCATCGTCGAACAGCGACCGCTCCGTGAGGCGAGCCGCCACGACCGCGCTCACGGTCGCCGCCGCGAGCAGCATGTACATGACGACGATCTGATACCGGATCGCGACGATGGGCTCGACGCCGGCCAGGATCAGCCCGGTCATCGCGCCGGGCAACGAGATGAGGCCGACCACCTTCGTCGAGTCGATGGCGGGCAGCAGCGCGGTCTTGACCCCGCGCCGCATGTGCGGGGCCATGGCCTCGTCGGAGGTGAGACCGAGCGCGAGCCGCGCCTCGATGTCTGCCCGCTGCTGTTCGGCGACGTCGGCCAGTCGTCGCATCGTCAGGCTGGCCGCCGTCATGGCACCGCTGACGACCATGCCCCCGACGGGGACCACGACGGTCGGGACCGGATCGATGATGCCGAGCACCAGCAGCGTCCCCAGGGTTGTCGCGGTGCCGATACCGACGGCGATCCAGGCGTTCCTCCGGGCCTTCGGCAGCTCCTTGGACCGCCCGGCCGCGACGAATCCAGCCACGACCACCATCCCCGCGACCCACGCGAGGGCGCCGAGCAGCCCGGCGACGGCGAACAGGACCGTGAGGACGGCGCCGACCGCGAGGAGCTGGGCGAAGGCGCGCACGGATGCCCACACCAGCTCGCGCGTCAGCCCGAGCCGCGCCCGCAGCGCCACTGCGACCGCGATGCCCACGAGCGCCGCCGACGCAGCGACCCCGAGCCAGTCAGGAATCTGGGATGTAGGGGTCACGACAGGTACCGGACCTCGCCAGGTTCGCCTCGTTCGACGAGGCGTCCTTCGTCGAGGACCAGGACCCTGTCGACAAGGCCCAGAACGCGGTCGAGGTCATGGCTCACGAGCACCACCGTCAAGCCGTGAGACACCAATGACCGGACGACCTGGTCGACCGACTGCGCGGCTCGGTCGTCCAAGGCGCTGGTCGGCTCGTCCAGGAGAAGGACCTCTGGCTCGACGGCCAGCGCCCGCGCGAGGGCCAGACGTTGCTGCTCGCCACCGGACAGGGTGGAGGTCGCGCGGTCCATCCGCATGGTCGACAGCGCCACCCGTTCGAGCAGCAGGCGGACCTGCTCGTCGTCGAGCTCGGGGCGCGCGAGACGCACCTCCTCACCGATCGTCGAGGTGAGCATGGTCGGACGCTGCGCCACCAGGCCCACCCGTCGGCGTAGCTCGTGGACGTCGTAGGTCCCGATCGGTCGGCCGTCGAGACGGATCTCTCCTGAGGTCGGTTCCTCGAACCGGTTCAGCAGCCGGAGAAGCGTCGACTTGCCTGAGCCGCTGGCGCCGAGCACCGCCGTGGCCATCCCGTGGTGGATGTGATCGCTGACCCCGTCGAGCACCCGGCGACCGTCACGTTCCAGGACGACGTCGACGAGCGAGAAAGCCTCGGCCACCACCACGCCCACAGCATGTCAGGGGACGCAAGGCGCAACCTCGTCGGCGGGTACCCTGAGTCGGCAGTCGTCGAGGCCAGCGAACGCGCCCTCTCTAGCACAGAGCGCGAGGCGCAGGAGCAGACGAACGCCCCCGCCCTCGTAGCTCAGGGGATAGAGCAACGGTTTCCTAAACCGTGTGTCGGAGGTTCGAATCCTCTCGGGGGCACCGGCACGATTTGCGATTCAGAATTCAGGAAGTATGCTTCCCTGTTGAGGGGAGTACCTCGTCACGCGCCCTCGTCAGTCCGGTGGGTCGAAGCCCACCCGGGAGCGCGGCCCGCGTCTGCGGGTGAGGGAGACCTCGGCCGATGCCGGCGTGGTCCGGCCGACCGAGGAGTCCATCGATGGATGTCTCGTTGCTCGCGTGGGGCGTGGTCCTCGCCGCGATCCTGGGCATGCTCGCCCTCGACCTGTTCCTGCACCGCGACGCCCACGTCATCTCCGTGCGAGAAGCCGCGGCGTGGAGCGCGGTCTGGGTGAGCATCGGCGTCATGGCCGGCGGAGTCGTCTGGTGGGTCTACGGCGCGGAGTTCGGCCAGCAGTACTTCGCCGGGTACCTCATCGAGAAGTCGCTCGCCGTCGACAACGTGTTCGTCTGGGCGATCATCTTCAGCTACTTCGCCGTCCCGCGGCGCTACCAGCACCGGGTCCTGTTCTACGGCGTCCTCGGCGCGCTCGTGTTCCGCGCCATCTTCATCGCGGCCGGGTCCGCGCTCATCGCGAGCTTCGCCTGGGTCCTGTACGTGTTCGCGGCCTTCCTCGTCTACACCGGCTGGCGGATGCTGCGGACCCGCAATTCGCACCTCGACCCGTCGAAGTCACGGGCGCTCGCGCTCTTCCGGCGCCGAGTCCCCATGACCGAGGAGTTCCGCGGATCGCGCTTCGCGGTCCGGCAGGCGGGCCGCTGGGTCGCGACCCCGCTGCTCGCGGTCCTCGTGCTCGTCGAGGTGACCGACATCGTGTTCGCGGTCGACTCGATCCCCGCGATCTTCGCGGTCACCAGCGAGCCCTTCCTGGTGTTCACCGCCAACGCCTTCGCGATCCTCGGCCTGCGCGCGATGTACTTCCTGCTCGCCGACCTCATGCACCGCTTCGTCTACCTCAAGCTGGGCCTCGCGCTGGTCCTCGTCTGGGTCGGCGTGAAGATGTTCCTCGTCGTCGACATCGTCAAGATCCCGACGACCGTGTCGCTCGTCGTCGTCGCCACGATCATCGCCACCAGCATCGGGCTCAGCCTGCACGCCACCCGCGGTCAGCTCCGCCAGGCGCCGCCTGTCGTCGCCGGGCCCTTCCGCGTGTGCGACGAGAACGGCGATCCGCTCGACCCCGAGGGGAACCCGGTGAGCGCGCCCGACGCGCCCACCGGGCCGACGACTGAGGCGCGGGTGCCCGACGGAGCGCACGGCGGCTGATGCCTCGGCGCGAGCAGGCGCCGGGTCAGACCGGCTCCCACTCGTGGACCGGGGTGTTCGTGTGCATCCGCGCGACGTACTCGACCGTCATGCGCCGCAGCGCCTCCCACCGGTCCGCCCCGTCCTGCTCGTAGGCGTGGACGGCGTCGACCTGCCAGGAGGCGCCGTTCTGGCCTGCGAGGCAGCGGTGCTCGATCACATCGAGCAGCCGCTCGCGCACCCCGTCGTCCACGCCCCACGAGACCAGTCCCTCGTGGGCCAGCGGGATGATCCGCCGGAGCGCCAATTCGGTCACCGGCACCTCGCCCATGCCCGGCCAGAAGACGTTGGCGTCGAGCCCCCGGATCGCGGCGGTGCTGAAGTTCTCCTGCGCCGCGTTGAAGCTCATCTGGCTCCAGATCGGGCGCTCCTGCTCGGCGAGGGCGCGCAGCGCGCCGAAGTACAGCGCCCCGTTCGCAAGGATGTCCACGACCGTCGGACCCGCCGGGAGCACGCGGTTCTCCACCCGCAGGTGCGGCTTGTCGTGCATGACGTCGTAGACCGGGCGGTTCCACCGCCACACGGTGCCGTTGTGGAGCCGCAGCTCGTGCAGGCTCGGCGTCCCCCCGGACTCGAACACAGCGACCGGGTCCTCGTCGTCGAGCACCGGCAGCAGCGCGGGGAAGTACGTCGAGTTCTCCTCGAAGAGGTCGAACACGCTCGTGATCCACCGCTCGCCGAACCAGACCCGCGGGCGCACCCCCTGCGCCTTCAGCTCGGGCGGGCGGGTGTCGGTGGCCTGCTCGAACAGCGCGATGCGCGTCTCCCGCCACAACTCGCGGCCGAGGAAGTATGGCGAGTTCGCCCCCAGTGCCACCTGCACCGAGGCGAGGCACTGCGCGGCGTTCCAGTGCGCGGCGAAGTCCTCCGGGCTCACCTGCAGGTGGAACTGCACGGAGGTGCATGCCGCCTCGGGCATGATCGAGTCGGCCTCGGTCTCGAGGTACTCGGTCCCGCCGCGGATGTCGATGGAGAGGTCCTCGCCCCGGGCCAGCAGCATCTGCTGGTCGAGCAGGGCGTAGCGCGGGTTCGTGCTGATGGACTCCGTGGTCAGGTGCTCGGGGCCGAGGGTCGGCAGGATGCCGACCATGACCATCCCGGCGTCCACCTTGTGGGCGTTCTCGTCGGCTGCGTTGAGCTGAGCCCGCACCTCGCGCTCGTACTCGGCGGCGCCGTCCCCCCGCAGGCTGCGCGGCGGCACGTTGATCTCGAGGTTGAACCGCCCCAGCTCCTGCACGAAGGCCGGGTCCGCGATCTCGGCGAGCACCTCGGTGTTGCGCATCGCCGGCCGGCCCTCGGCGTCGACGAGGTTGAGCTCGACCTCCATCCCGGTGGTGGGCGGATCCTGCACGAAGAGGTCCTGCTCCAGCATGGTGGCGAACACGTCGAGGCACCGATGGACCTTGTCGCGGTAGCGCACGCGGTCCTCCCGGGTGAACGTGCGACCCGCTATCTGCTCACCCATGCGATCAGGGTGGCCCACGAGACGCCGTCTCGGCAGCCGGTCGCCGGATCTAGCCCCGGTGCCCCGCCACGATCACCCATGCGGATCCGCGGCCGTGCGGCCTTCTCCCTCCATGACCGAGCGACGGCCCGCTCGGGTGCGGTAGGACTGTTCCCGAGGCAGCACCGCGTCCCGGGCGGCGAGCACCCACCGGATGAGAGGGATGGCTGTGGGTCGGTTCGACGGGATGAGGGCACTGGTTTCCGGGGGAGCGCGGGGGATCGGGGCGTCCACCGCCGCCTTGCTGGCGGCCGAGGGTGCCCAGGTGGTGATGACCGACGTCCTCGACGACGAGGGCCGCGCGCACGCCGCCTCGATCGGGGCCGAGTACGCGCACCTCGACGTGGCCGACCCGGGGGCCTGGCGCGCGATCGGGGACGGTCAGCGCTTCGACCTCGCGGTGCTCAACGCCGGGATCGGCGCCCGCTTCGAGGACCTGCTCGACGTGCCCGACGACGTCATCACCTCCGTGCTGGCCACCAACGCGACGAGCCTGCTCGTGGCCACCCGCGAGGTCGCCCGGTGCATGGCGGGGGAGGGCGGCTCCATCTCGGTGACCGCCTCGATCGCCGGACTCGTCGCGCACACCCAGAGCCCGATCTACGGCGCCAGCAAGTGGGCGGCCATCGGATGGGTCCGGTCGATCGCCCCGTGGCTCGAGCCGCGCGGCATCCGCATCAACGCGGTCTGCCCGGGCCTGGTGGACACTCCGATCCTCGGCCCCGGCGGCGGCGACCGGATGCGGGCGATGGGCCTCGCCGTCCTCGACCCCTCGGAGGTCGCCGAGGCGCACGCCGAGGTGCTGCGCTCCCCGGTCACCGGTGCGGCGTTCACCGTGCAGGCGGGGCGACCCGTCGCCGCGTTCGAGTTCGCCCCGGTCCCGGGCTACCAGGGCTGAGCGGGGCTCGCGAGAGGTCGCACCGCTGTGGTGTGCTGGTGCGGACGGCTCACCACGGAAGGACGGACCACGGATGCTGGAGGAGGACTTCCAGCGCGTCCTCGGCGGCGTGCGCCGTGGGGACGAGTCCGCCTTCTCCCGGCTCTACCTCGACGTCCACCCACCGCTCCTGCGCTACCTGACGGTGCTCTCGCCCGAGCTCGCCGAGGACGTGGCCTCCGACTGCTGGCTGCAGGTCGCTCGCGGGCTGGACTCCTTCGACGGCGGTGAGCGCCAGTTCCGCGCGTGGCTGTTCACCGTCGCCCGCAACAAGCTCACCGACCGCGTGCGCTACGAGGCCCGTCGGCCCACGGTCGCCTGGGACGGCACGGACGACGTCGGACCGGCGGTGCGCGACGTGGCCGAGGAGGTCGTGGAGGGGGAGGCCACGCGTGCCGCCCTGGAGCGGCTGCGGGCCCTCTCGCCCGACCAGGCCGAGGCGGTGCTCCTGCGCGTCGTCGCCGGCCTCGACTACGACGAGATCGCCCGGCTCACCAACCGCACCACGGGATCGGCGCGCGTGCTCGTCCACCGGGGGCTCAAGACCCTCGCCCGGGACTTCGAGCAGGAGGCGCAGCCGGTCCCGGATCACCCGGACGGCCCAACTGGCGCAGGCGAGACGAGCCTGGTGTAACGCCAGGGGGCGCGGCGACGTTCCTCCCTCGGACGTACCGACGCTCGGAGGACCACGTGGACATCGACAGGACGGTCGAGGCGCTGCAGGCGCCCGGCACGGCGGCAGAGCTCGCTCGCCAGGACGCGGACACCGCTGCCTTCCTGGCGGCCCGCGGCGGCGCCGTGGTCACGGGCATCGCCGCCGCCCGTCGCCGGCGGCTGGCCGCGGTCGCGGTCGCCGCCACGGTCGGGTCGGTCCTCCTCGTCGGG
>JAHECT010000171.1 GCA_024641605.1 Micrococcales bacterium | reverse complement strand
GCGAGGAGAACATCCGCCGCTCGGCGGCGGCGGGGTTGGCGGCCGCCAGGGGCTCGAGCACCGTGAGGGCGGCGCCGTAGCGGCCCGCGGCCGACAGGCACACGCCCAGCAGCCATGCGGCCGCCGTGGCTTCCGCGTCGCGGCCGGCGGCGTGGGAGAGCTCCACGGCACGCTGCAGAGGGGCCACGCCCGCCGAAGGCCTCCCGTGGAAGGCCGCCCGCTCACCCGTGGCGAGCAGCTCGGTGAGCTCTTCCTCCACCGTTACCCCCACCCGTCGACGTCGTGGGCAGCGTAGTGCCGCGCACGCGGCGCGCGCTCAGGCCCCGACGGCGTGGCTGATCCGGGTGACGGCGTCGACGAGGTCGCTCGTACGGGCGACCCCCTCGGGGACCTCGCCGTGCCAGCCGGGCCCGCCCGCGAGCACCACCGGCGCGGGGCGCAGCGTCGGCAGGTCGCCGAGCACGTCGAGGCGGCCCGTGGGCGAGACGTAGGACCACACGAGGACGGCCGAGGGCCCGGTCCGCCGGATGGCGGCGACGAGGGCGTCGTGCGGGACCCGGGCGCCCAGGACGCGGGCGCCGATGCGCCGCTCGGACAGCGCCGCGGCGACGGTGAACAGCGGGAGGGAGTGCAGCTCATCCTCGGCGCAGGCCAGCAGGACGGGTCGCGGGTTCACCGGCGTGCGCAGCCGGGAGGTCACACCGGCCAGGGCGGCGATGACCGACTCGGTGAGCAGGTGCTCGACCTCGACCCCGCGACCGGTGCTCTCCCAACGGCGCCCGATGCCCACGAGCACCGGCGCCAGGAGCTGGTCCCACGTCCACACGACCCCGCGGCGGTCGAGGGTGTCGCGGACGATGTCGGTGCACGCGGCCGAGTCCAGGCTCATGGCGGCCCGGGCCAGTCCACGCACCGCAGGCGATCCCGACGGGAGGGCGACGACGTCGCCGCCCCCGTGGGGCAGGTGCTCGTCGAACTCGCCGAGCAGCGTCTCCACGTCGAGGTCGGGGACGGCGGCGAGGTGGGTGCCGGGCCCGGCGACCGAGCGGGTCTCGTTGGCCCGGGTGCCGGCCACCGAGCTCAGCAGCGGCTCGGCGCTCAGCTCCGCGGTCCGGGCTGCACGGGCCGCGTCGCCCGGAGGGACGCCGGTGTTGACCAGCCGGCGCATGAGCTCGAGGCGGGCGAGGTCCACCGCGGTGTAACGACGGTGCGAGCCCGCGGTGCGCTCGCTCGGGCCGAGGCCGTAGCGGCGGTCCCAGGTGCGCAGGGTCGCCGGGGCCACGCCGAGGCGGCGGGCGACGGCGGCGACGGAGAGCCCCGGGCCGGGCCCGGGGGCGGGCTCGGGGAGGACGGTGGGATCAACCATGACGGATCCGATTGTGCGCCCGGTCGGCCAGGCACGCCACCCGAGACGCGCCAGAACCGCGTCAGGAACAGGTCAAGGGTCCCGAGCGTTGTCTCCCTCAGGAGGCGGCGCTCGGCGGGCTGACTCCTGCGAGAACCCGACCCGGACGACCGCATCCGGGGCCGGCGCCCCAGCCGAAGATCAGGTAGCACGACCGGCTCGGACCCCGAGCCACTTCGATTCGAAACTTGTTCATCTCAGGTACTTGACCAAGTTATGAATCGATACTACGGTGAGGACGACCGAGCACAGAAAGGACGACGCCATGGCTGATGTGTCCCGTCTCCCCGGCCCCAACGCCGACGTGTGGGACTGGCAGATGCTCGCCGCATGCCGCGGCGAGGACAGCGACCTGTTCTTCCACCCCGAGGGCGAGCGCGGACCATCGCGCGCGTCGAGGGAGCTGGCGGCCAAGTCGGTGTGCGCCCGGTGCCCCGTCATGGCGCAGTGCGCGGCCCACGCGCTCACCGTCCGCGAGCCCTACGGGGTGTGGGGCGGCATGAGCGAGGACGACCGCGAAGCCATCTACCTCTCCCAGCGTCTCCGTCAGCCCGAGCGTCGACCCGCCTGACTCCGCGCGGACCCCTCCCCGCGCGGTCGATCCGGGGCCGAACCCCCTCCGACACGGCGTCCCCTCCCCCCTGGGACGCACCCGGACGGCCCCGTGACCACCGGAACCCCGCCCTTCCCCCCGGGCGGGGTTCCGTGCGTCCGGGCCCGGACGGGGTGAGCGGACAACACACGGCCCCGGCCACCCGCGAGGGTGACCGGGGCCGCGTACGTGGAGCCGTGCCTAGTGCGAGTGCCCACCGGGGCCGTGCGAGTGGCCGTGACCGTGCCCGGCGTCCTCCTCGTCCTCCTTCTGCTCCACCACGAGCGCCTCGGTGGTGAGCAGCATGGCGGCGATGGAGGCCGCGTTCGCGAGGGCGGAGCGGGTGACCTTCACCGGGTCGATGACGCCGGCGGCGACGAGGTCGACGTAGGCGTCGGCCGCGGCGTCGTAGCCGTGGCCGGGGTCGAGCTCGCGGACCTTGGAGACCACGACGTAGCCCTGGGCCCCGGCGTTCTCCGCGATCCAGCGCAGCGGCTCGCCCGCGGCGCGGCGCACGATGCCCACGCCCACGGCCTCGTCGCCGGAGAGGCCGAGGTCGTCGTCGAGCACGGTCGAGGCGTGCACGAGGGCCGACCCGCCGCCGGAGACGATGCCCTCCTCGATCGCGGCGCGCGTGGCGGACACGGCGTCCTCGATCCGGTGCTTCTTCTCCTTGAGCTCGACCTCGGTGTGCGCGCCGACCTTGATGACGCAGACGCCGCCCGCGAGCTTCGCGAGACGCTCGTTGAGCTTCTCGCGGTCCCAGTCGCTGTCGGAGTTCTCGATCTCGGCGCGGATCTGGGCGACGCGGTCGGTGACCGCCTGGTGGTCGCCGCCACCGTCGACGATGGTCGAGTCGTCCTTGGTCACCACGACGCGACGCGCGGTGCCCAGCACCTCGAGGCCCACCTGGTCGAGCTTGAGCCCGACCTCGGGGCTCACGACCTGGGCTCCGGTGAGGATCGCGATGTCCTGCAGGATCGCCTTGCGGCGGTCGCCGAACGCGGGGGCCTTGGCCGCCACCGAGGAGAACGTCCCGCGGATACGGTTCACCACGAGGGTGGACAGCGCCTCGCCGTCGACGTCCTCGGCCACGATGAACAGCGGCTTGCCGGCCTGGACGACCTTCTCCAGGAGCGGGAGCAGCTCGGCGACGCTGGAGATCTTGTTCTGCACGAGCAGGACGTACGCGTCCTCGAGGACGGCCTCCATGCGCTCGGCGTCGGTGACGAAGTAGGGCGAGATGTAGCCCTTGTCGAACTGCATGCCCTCGGTGAAGTCCAGCTCGAGCGCGGTGCTGCTCGACTCCTCCACGGAGATGACGCCGTCCTTGCCGACCTTGTCGAACGCCTCGGCGATGAGCTCGCCGATGGCGCGGTCCTGCGAGGAGATGGTGGCGACGTCGGCGATCTCGTCCTTGCCGGAGACCTCGCGGGCCATCTCGACCAGGCGACCGACGACGGCCTCGACGGCCTTGTCGACACCGCGCTTGAGGTCCATCGGCGCGCCGCCGGCGGTCACGACCTTGAGGCCCTCGCGGACCATGGCCTGCGCCAGGACGGTCGCGGTGGTGGTGCCGTCACCGGCGATGTCGTTGGTCTTGGTGGCGACCTCCTTGGCGAGCTGGGCGCCGAGGTTCTCGTAGGCGTTCTCCAGCTCCACCTCACGGGCGATGGTGACGCCGTCGTTGGTGATGGTGGGCGCGCCCCACTTCTTGTCGATGACGACGTTGCGGCCCCTCGGGCCGAGGGTCACCTTGACGGCGTCGGCGAGCGCGTTGACGCCCCGCTCGAGGCTGCGACGCGCGTCCTCGTCGAACTCCAGGATCTTGGCCATGGGTGTGTTGTGCCGTTCCTTCGTTGGGGTCTGACGGATCCGCCCCGGGGCCCCGCAGGACCACCGGGGCGGATTCGACTGGCGTCTTACTTCTCGACGATCGCGAGGATGTCGCGGGCGGACAGGATGAGGAACTCCTGGCCGTCGTACTTGACCTCGGTGCCGCCGTACTTCGAGTAGATGACCTTGTCGCCGACCTTGACGTCGAGCGGCAGACGCTGGCCGTCCTCGAATCGGCCGGGACCGACGGCGAGGACCTCGCCCTCCTGCGGCTTCTCCTTGGCGGTGTCCGGGATGACGAGGCCGGAGGCCGTCGTCTGCTCGGCCTCGAGGGTCTTGACGAGGATCCGGTCCTCGAGGGGCTTGATGGTGACCGACACGGTCTGTCCTCCACCTGATGGGTTCTCGGTGCACGGGTGTGCGCTGTCGGGTGCGCCCGGCGGCGCGTCGTCGCGGGTGCCGCTCCGGCCGGATCGCATGGCACTCTCGGTCCGAGAGTGCCAACGGACCCCACCCTAGGCCAGGGCTGGCACTCGATCAACCTGAGTGCCAGCGACGCCCCTCCGGCGGCGGGGGCGTAGGGCACAGTGACCCCATGGACCTCGCCACGGCCCGGTGGCTCGCCTCGGCGGAGGCGGCCGACGCTCTCGCCGTGGCGAGCGACCTCGACGAGGCCGCGCACGCCCGGGCCGCGGCCGGCGACGGACACGCCGTGGACCCGCTGGTCGCCGCGAGCGCCCTCCGGGCCGCTCGTCCGGGGCTAGAGCCGGGCCTCGCCGCGGCCGTGCTCACGCAGGTGCGCCTGCGCCG
>JAHECT010000170.1 GCA_024641605.1 Micrococcales bacterium | reverse complement strand
ATCGGTCGTCGGTATCCCGTCCACCTCGACGACGAATGCGGAGGGGATCGGCGAGCCGCGGACGACGAGCCCGGGACCGCTGAAGTCCTGGATCCCAGGGCGGGCGAGGGAGATCCGGCCAGGTGGATGCGCGTCGGGTCGAGGGGCGCGCAGAACCATCCCCGCGGAGTCGTGGGTCGTGAACGCCCCGGTACCCACCGCTCGAAGGGCCGATCGAACGCCGGCCAGGTGCTCGGTGCGCCACTTCTCGCCGATGCCAGCGGCAGCCGCCGGCGCATCCTGGCGACCGCTCCAGGCCGAGGATCCCGGTGCGACGTCGGCGAGCTGGTACTGCCCGTGGCGAGGTCGCAGCAGGAGTCCCCGCTCGACCGCTGCCAGCAGCTGCGCGCGAGTCAGCCCGTGCCCGAGCGCGTCGGTCAGCGTGGCGGGATGATCACCGAAGGCGGCTCGGAACCGGCGCGCCGTCTCGAGAGGGGCGTGGGTGCGGGGCATGCGGCGTACGGTGCGTCGAGGTCCGGCACGCCCGCGGGCGCGATCCACAGCCCCGCCCGTACCCCGCCCCTGACACTGATCAACTGGGGGCTACCCGCGTCGGGTAGCCCCCAGTTGATCAGTCTGAGCGGAGGGCCCTACTCGGGGATCGGGTCGTTCTCCGGGTCCACGTAGTGCAGGGCCGCCTCCTCCGCGGACAGGTCGTCGTCGTCGCCCGTGTAGTGGGCCGTGACGTCGTCGTGCTCGCTGATCAGGGCGTCGGTGTCCTCGGTCAGGCGCCCGACGACGGTCGGCTTGTGCGGGGCGAACGCGGCGGCCGGGTCGTCCGAGCCGAACTCCGCCGCCAGCTCCGCCGTCAGCGCGTCGGCGACCTCGTCGCCGGCCTGACCGCGGCCGCGGTACGCGGGCTCGCCGTACGCCTCGTGGCCCGTTCCGGTGCCGTCGTAGTCACGCTCGTCGCTGGTCATGGGTCCATTCTGGACCCCCCCGTCGCGCGAGGTACGCCGGACTCCCCCAATGGCCGCAGCGGGCCACCGGCTTGCACTCGACGGGGGAGAGTGCCAACAATGGGCGTTAGCACTCGACCCGTGTGAGTGACAGCCGGACCCCGGCCTCACGCGCGCGGCCGGGTGGTACGCGAGACCTCCTGAGGTGAGGCCGGAGCAGCGGGCGATGGGCGTCCGCCGGGCCGGCCGTCCGTCGCGGGCGCCGACGAGGTCCACCCAACTGCCAGCGAAAGGGATCGCAGCCACCATGGCGAAGATCATTGCGTTCGACGAGACCGCCCGTCGCGCGCTCGAGCGGGGGATGAACACCCTCGCCGACGCGGTGAAGGTGACGCTCGGGCCCAAGGGCCGCAACGTCGTCCTGGAGAAGAAGTGGGGCGCCCCCACGATCACCAACGACGGCGTCTCCATCGCGAAGGAGATCGAGCTCGAGGACCCGTACGAGAAGATCGGCGCCGAGCTCGTCAAGGAGGTCGCGAAGAAGACCGACGACGTCGCCGGTGACGGCACGACGACGGCGACCGTCCTCGCTCAGGCGCTCGTCCGCGAGGGCTTGCGCAACGTCGCCGCCGGGGCCAACCCGATGGCGCTCAAGCGCGGCATCGAGAAGGCCGTCGAGGCGGTGAGCAACCAGCTCCTCGGCATGGCCAAGGAGGTCGAGACCAAGGAGCAGATCGCGGCGACCGCCTCGATCAGTGCCGCTGACCCTCAGATCGGCGACATCATCGCCGAGGCGATGGACAAGGTCGGCAAGGAAGGCGTCATCACCGTCGAGGAGTCCAACACCTTCGGGCTCGAGCTCGAGCTCACCGAGGGCATGCGCTTCGACAAGGGCTACACCTCGGGCTACTTCGTGACCGACACCGAGCGCATGGAGACCGTCCTGGAGGACGCCTACATCCTCGTGGTCAACTCGAAGATCTCCGGCGTCAAGGACCTGCTGCCCATCCTCGAGAAGGTCATGCAGTCCGGCAAGCCGCTCGCGATCATCGCCGAGGACGTCGAGGGCGAGGCTCTCTCCACCCTGGTCGTCAACAAGATCCGCGGCACGTTCCGCTCCGTCGCGGTCAAGGCGCCCGGCTTCGGTGACCGCCGCAAGGCCATGCTCCAGGACATCGCCATCCTCACCGGCGGCCAGGTCATCTCCGAGGAGGTCGGCCTCAAGCTCGACACCGTGGGCCTCGAGCTCCTCGGTCGCGCGCGCAAGGTCGTCGTGACCAAGGACGAGACCACCATCGTCGAGGGCGCGGGCGACACCGAGCAGATCGCCGGCCGGGTGAACCAGATCCGCGCGGAGATCGACAAGTCCGACTCGGACTACGACCGCGAGAAGCTCCAGGAGCGCCTCGCCAAGCTCGCCGGCGGCGTCGCCGTCATCAAGGCGGGTGCGGCCACCGAGGTGGAGCTCAAGGAGCGCAAGCACCGCATCGAGGACGCCGTCCGCAACGCGAAGGCGGCCGTCGAGGAGGGCATCGTCGCCGGCGGCGGCGTGGCCCTGCTCCAGGCGAGCGAGGCGGCCTTCGCCAAGCTCGAGCTCGAGGGTGACGAGGCGACCGGCGCCAACATCGTGCGCGTCGCGGTCGAGGCTCCGCTCAAGCAGATCGCGATCAACGCCGGCCTCGAAGGCGGCGTCGTGGCGGAGAAGGTCCGCAACCTCGACCCCGGGTTCGGCCTCAACGCCGCCACGGGCGAGTACGTCGACCTCATCAAGGAGGGGATCATCGACCCCGCCAAGGTGACCCGCTCGGCGCTGCAGAACGCCGCCTCCATCGCGGCGCTCTTCCTCACCACCGAGGCCGTCATCGCGGACAAGCCGGAGAAGACCCCGGCCATGCCCGCCGGCGGCGGCGACATGGGCGGCATGGACTTCTGATCCACCGTCCGGGCGCGTGAGCGCCCGCCCAGGCACCACCCACGAACGGCCCGGACCACCAGGTCCGGGCCGTTCGTCCGTCCTGGCCCACCCAGCCCCCCGCCGGCACTGATCAACTGCGGGTTACCGGGTGCTGGTAGCGCGCAGTTGATCAGGCTCAGCTGGGGGTGGGGTCTCAGGGGCAGCCGCGGTCGGGCGTGGCCGCGTCGGCGGCCCGGTAGACCTCCTCGAGCGAGTGCCCGGGGTAGCCGTCGCGGGAGTCGTAGCGGGCCACGGCGTAGCCGGAGCGGATGAGCACGAGGCCGACGTCGCGCCCGTCGACCTCCACGCGGCGCAGCAGCCGCCCGTAGCGGTCCTGGTCGTCGTTGCCGGGCTCGACCACGAGGACGACGGGGTCGCCGGGCCGGGCGGTGCGCGCGGCGAGCGCCGTGGCGGCCTCGTAGGCGCAGTCGCCGCGCTCGGGGGTGTCGAAGCCGAGGAGACGCACCCGGCCGACGCTCGTGTCGACGGTGTCGCCGTCGACCCAGTCCAGGACCCGGACGGTGACGGCCGGAGCGGGCGTGGTGCTCGTGGCCGGCGCGGACCCGCCGCCGCAGCCGGCCAGCGCAACCGCCAGGACCAGCCCGGCAGACAGCGCCGCGCCCCCGTGTCGCCTCACGGCGGCCACGCTAACCGCGACCGCCGACGGCCTGTGCCCGACCCGTACCGCCGACCGGCGTACGTACTCGGTCGCGGGAACCGAGCACCGACTGCGAGCATCGGGACCATGGAGCTGGTCAGGCCAGGGGCCGAGCACGTCGAGTCCTACCGCGCGGCGCTGGTGCGGCACTGGTCGCCGAGAACCGAGACCGACGAATCGCAGCCGATCCTCGCCGAGCTCGACGCCGACGTGGCGGGCTACCTGGCCGGCCTCGACGACCGCGACCCCGTGGGCCGCACGGTCGCCCTGCCCGACGGGTCAGAGGTGCCCCGCCTGCCGTCGTTCACCCGCTGGATGTGGGACGGGGAGTTCTGCGGCAGCATCAACGCGCGGTGGCAGCCGGGCACCGCCGACCTCCCGCCGCACTGCCTGGGGCACGTCGGGTACGCCGTCGTGCCGTGGAAGCAGCGCCGCGGCTACGCCACCCGCGCGCTCGCGTCGATGCTCGAGGAGATCCGCGCCGAGGGCCTGGCCCTGCCCTACGTCGAGATCACCACCGACGTCGACAACGTCGCCTCGCGCCGCGTCGTCGAGGCCAACGGCGGCGAGCTCGTCGCGGAGTTCGACAAGGGAGCCGCCTACGCCGGGGGGCGTGCCCTCCTCTTCCGGGTCGCCCTCGCCTGAGGCCGGGCGCCACGTGGTGACCGGCGCCCGCGCATGGTTGGCTGGGAGCCCGACCCGGAGGAGACCGACATGCCCGAGAACCGTGACCTGGCCGGCTCCGTCGTCGCCATCACCGGCGCCACCGCGGGCATCGGCCGCGAGGTGGCCCGCCAACTCGTCGCCGCCGGTGCTCGCGTCGCCCTCGGCGGCCGGCGTACCGAGCGCCTCGACGAGCTGGTCGCCGAGCTCGGCGCCGAGAACGCCGTGGGCGTACCGATGGATGTGCGGGTCCCGGCCGACAACGCGCGGCTGATCGACGCGGCGGTGCAGGCCTGGGGACGGCTCGACTCCGTCGTGCCCAACGCCGGGATCGGGCTCTACGGCGGCATCCTCGACGCCACCGACGAGGACCTCTCCGTCATGATGGACACGAACTACGCGGGCACCGTGTGGACCGTCCGCGCTGCCCTCCCGGCCATGCTCGCGACCGGAGAGGGCGGCGACATCGTCATCGTCTCGAGCGTGGCCGGCTTCCGCGGCGGCCCCGACGA
>JAHECT010000169.1 GCA_024641605.1 Micrococcales bacterium | reverse complement strand
AAGTCCGAGCGCCTCGCCGCGGCGGCGGCCGCCAAGGCGGGGGGCGACCCCGCGGCCCCGGCCCCGAGCCGGCGGGGCGCGCCGCGCTCCGCGCAGGTGAGCGACCGCAGCGTCGACACGCCGCGCAGCCGCAAGAAGAACGCGGGCACGCTGGCGGCGGGTGCGCGACGCCAGGCCAAGCGGGACTCGCGCTGAGTCCAGACCAGTGCTGAGCGCACGCCCCCGGCGGTGGTGGGTGCGCCCCCTCGTCGTCGCCGCCGTCTCGCTCGTCGTCGGTGCGCTGGTCGTCCGGTTCGTCGGGACGGTCGACTGGAGCCAGGTCGTCTCCGCCTGGCAGCGCCTGAGCCCTGTCACGGGCGCGGTGCTGCTCGTCGGCCTGCTCGTTCGTCAGGTCCTCAACGCGGTCCCGCTCAGCCGCTTCGTGCCGGGCCTGAGCCTGCCGCGGTCCCTGCAGAACGACGCGGCGGCCAACGTCACGGGCACCGTGGCGCCACCTCCCGCCGACGTCGTCGTCCGGGTGGCGATGTTCCGGTCGTGGGAGGTCAACCCTGTCGACGGCATGGCCGGCGTCACGCTCAACATGCTCGTCTTCTACGCCGTGCGCTTCCTCGCCCCCGCGCTCGGACTCCTCGTGCTCGCCTATCGCGGGGTCGAGAGCGCCCAGATCGTCAGCGCCGGGCTCTCGGCGCTCGTCGCGGTGGCGATCATCGTCGCCCTCGTGCTCGTTGCGCGCGGGGACGCCTTCGCCGCGTGGCTCGGTCGCGCCGCCGGCCGGGTGGCACGCCGGGTCCGCGACGGCGTCGATCCCGAATCGTGGTCGGGCGCCGTGGTGGACTTCCGCGGGCGGATGGCCGAGACGCTGCGCACCGGACTGGCGCCGGCCATGGCTGCGCTCGTGGCCATGGTGGTCACCGACTCGCTGATCCTGCTCATGGCCCTGCGCTTCGTCGGGGTCGGCCCCGAGGTGCTGGCCTGGACCGAGGTGGTCGGGGGCTTCCTGCTCGTCTACCCGTTGACCCTGATGCCACTGTTCGGCCTCGGGGTGCTCGACGCCGCTCTCGTCGCCGCCTGGACCGCCTCGGCCGGGACGGCGTGGGAGGCCGAGATCGTGGCGGCACTCGTCCTGTGGCGCAGCGTCACGATCCTGGGCCCGCTGTCCGCGGGGGCGATCACCATCGCCGTGTGGCAGCGGCGGAACCCGGGGTGGGACAGCCGGGAGGGCGAGCTCACGCGTTCAGCTGCGTGATCTCCACCGACACCTCGTGGGCCTCGCTGGCGCCGCCGGCGTAGATGCCCTTGAGCGGCGGCACGTCGTCGTAGTCGCGTCCGCGGGCGACCACGACGTGCGCGGAGCCGACGACGCGGTCGTTGGTGGGGTCGTAGGCCTCCCAGCCGCCGTCCCAGGCCTCGACCCACGCGTGGGACTCGCCGGTCACGGTGCTGCCCGGGACCTCCTCCTCGGTATGGAGGTAGCCGCTCACGTACCGGGCGGGGATCCCCACCCCTCGCAGGAGCGACAGCATGGTGTGGGAGTAGTCCTGGCACACGCCGCCGCCGGCCGCCCACGCCTCGCCGGCCGTGGACGCGACGGTGGTGGCGGCGTCGTCATAGGCGATGCGGTCGCGCACAGCCGCCACGCACGTGCGGACGGCCTCGGCCGGGGTGGCGCACCGGAGCAGGTCATCCAGCAGCGGGGCCCGGTCCGGGTCCTCGGCCGCGTCGTCCGCCAGGCGGGTGGGGACGAGGAACTCGCCCCAGCGGTCGAGGACCTTCGGTCCGCGCAGGTCGTCCCAGCCCATCCCGGTCGCCCGGGGATGCCCGGCCGGCACGTCGACGAGGCTCGTCGCGACGATCTCGAGCAGCTCGTGCTCCTCGTGCACGTCGAAGGACTGCACCAGGGCGCCCCAGTAGTCCGAGTACGCCTGCACGGTGGCGCGCGGCCACACCTGAAGCTGGTGCGACAGCAGCATCTGCCCATCGGCGTCGCGCGGGGTCATCCGAACCTCGTTGAACGAGGCCACCACCGGAGCGCCGTAGTGGTGACCGGTGCGGTGGGTGATCCGCAGTCGTCGCGCGCCCATCAGTGGCTCCACACGATCGTGCCTGCCTGCCGGAAGTAGGCCTCCGCGGTGGCGGCCCCGGCGGCCTGGCAGGAGTGCAGGGTCACCACGACCAGGTCGTCCACGACCTCCGGCGAGGGCGACGCTCCCGTGAACTCGAGCCGGGAGCGCATGAGCCCGACTTCGCGCAGCAGCGTCCCGTCGTCCACGCTCCCGAGGGTCTGCAGCCCGCGCACCGCATCCTCCGCCGAGCGGCTGCAGGCGAGCATCGAGCGAGGGAACGCCGGGTCGAGCACGAGGTAGCGGCGCACCTGATCGCCCGCCGGCGCTTCGCCCGTGCGCAGGAAGGGGGAGAGCGCGGCGGCCGCACGCAGGATCGCCACCGCGCCGGCATCGGGCCAGACGTGGTCGTGACGGACGTCGAGGAGGCGGGCGGTCATGTCGATGCGCTCCAGGGCGCGTCCGAGCGAGAGGAACCAGTGGCCCTCGTCGCGTGGCATGGTCCACTCGATCGCGCCGTCGACCAGCAGGAGGCGCTCGATCACGCGGTGCATCGACGCCGCCGGGCTCGCCGCCGTCGTGAGCCCTCGCGTGAGCATGAGGTGCGCGCCGTTGAGGGACTCGAACACGTCGCCCGACACGGTGTCGCGCACGGAGCGGGCGCTCTCGCGCGCCGCGGCGACCGCGCCGATGACGGTCGACGGGTTGTCCGGGTTCCCGAGCAGCGCCCGGACGAGGTCGGCGGGGGTGGAGACGTCGTCCGGCGGCAGCGACAGGGCCTCGAGCAGCACCGCCGCGGCCACCTCGTCGGGAACCGATCGGTCCTCGACCGTGAGCTGATAGTGCTCGGCGAGCAGGCGTGCCGTCGCCTCGGCCCGCTCCACGTAGCGCCCGATCCAGTAGAAGGACTCCGCCAGCCGGCTCAGCACGGGACCGCACCCGCCTGCTGCTGCTGGCCCTCCTGCTGGCGCACCCGCTCGTCGGCACCGGCCGGGGCGTGCGAGCGCGCCACCGCGGACCGGCGTACCCGGGTCACGCGCGGCACGGCGACGCGCGGCTCTCCCTCGGCCGGCCGCTCGCCCTCGTCGAGCACCCAGGTGTCCTTGGAGCCGCCGCCCTGGGAGGAGTTCACGACCAGGCTCCCCTGGGGCAGGGCCACCCGGGTCAGGCCGCCCGGTAGGACGTAGACCTCGTCGCCGTCGTTGACCGCGAACGGCCGCAGGTCCACGTGCCGGGGCTCGAGCGTGGACTCGCCGACGACGGTGGGGCAGGTGGACAGGGTCACGATCGGCTGGGCGATCCACGCCCGCGGGTCCTCGATCACCTGCTCGGCGATGCGGGCGAGCTCCTCGTCGCTGGCCCGGTTGCCGATCACGAGGCCGTAGCCGCCGGACCCGTCGACCGGCTTGACGACCATGCGGTCCAGGCTGGCGAGCACGTGCTCGCGCTGGTCCGGATCGGCCAGGTCGTAGGTCTCGACGTTGCCCAGGATGGGCTTCTCCCCGAGGTAGTGCTCGATCATCGCGGGGACGTAGGGGTACACCGCCTTGTCGTCGGCCACCCCGTTGCCGATCGCGTTGGCCAGGGCGACGTTCCCCGCCCGCGCGGCATTGAGCAGCCCGGGCACCCCGAGCAGCGAGTCGGGCAGGAAGTGCACGGGGTCGAGGTAGTCGTCATCGATGCGTCGGTAGGCCACGTGCACCGGGCGGGGGCCGCTGACCGTGCGCATCCAGAGCCGGTCGTCGCGGCAGAACAGGTCGCGGCCCTCCACGAGCTCGGCGCCCATGCGGCGGGCCAGGAACGCGTGCTCGAAGTGCGCCGAGTTGTGCACCCCCGGGGTGATCACGGCGATGGTGGGGTCGGCCACATCCGACGGCGCCGCCGCGCGCAGGGCGTCGAGGAGGCGCTCGGGGTACTCGGCCACGCTGCGCACCTGGTGCCCGCTGAAGACCTCGGGGACGACGTGCGCGAGGGTGCGGCGGTTCTCGAGCACGTAGGAGACCCCGCTGGGACAGCGCAGGTTGTCCTCCAGGACGCGGAAGGCCCCGGCCTCGTCGCGGACGAGGTCGATGCCCGCGACGTGGATGCGGACCCCGTTGGGCGGGACGAGACCGTACGCCGCCCGGTGGAAGTGCTTGGACGTCGTCACCAGCCGGCGCGGCACCACGCCCGCGTCGAGGATCTCCCCGGGGCCGTACACGTCGGCCAGGAACATCTCGAGCGCCGCGATGCGCTGGCGCAGCCCGGCCTCGACGACGTCCCACTCGTCGGCGCCGAGCACGCGGGGGACCAGGTCCATGGGCAGCGGGCGCTCGCGGCCGGAGAGGGAGAACGTGATGCCCTGGCGGTCCAGGTAGGCGTCGCGCAGGCGGGCGCGCTCGGCGAGCCCCTCGGGGCCGAGCTCACCGAGGGCGCCGAGCACGGACTCCATCCCGGGCCGGGGGTCGCCGCTCGACGTGAGCATCTCGTCGTAGGCGATGCTGGCCTGGGCCCCGGTCGACATGGGGGCCAGTCTGGTCCCCCGCGTGCGTCCGGCGCACGCCCACCCCGGGTCGGGCCGACGTCGCCGGTGCACCGAGCCATTCCCCTGAGGCGGTCCGCTGGCGCACAATGGCGCCCGTGACACCGCTTACATCGCCCGTGCCGGGGCTGGTGGACGCCGCCCTCGCCGCGCGCGGCCTCGCCGCCGCGCCGGGCGCCGACGAGCTGCTG
>JAHECT010000030.1 GCA_024641605.1 Micrococcales bacterium | reverse complement strand
GGCCGAGCGCTCGGCCGTGAGCAGGTCGCGCGTCGCTCCCGACGCCGTCAGCAGCACGGTCCCCGCGGCGACCCGGTCGCCGTCCGAGGCCACGAGCGCCACGTCGACGTCGCCCTCGGCGACGACGTCGAACACGGCCGCGGCGACCGGGATGCCGGCGGCCGTGCCGGGTCGGCGCGCGACGAGGTCGAGCACCGAGCGCTGGGACGCGGGCACCGTGGCCGCCGAGGTGACGTCGACGCCGCCGTCGAGGTCCTCAGCCACCGCTGCCCGGGCGAGCGCCTCGACGTAGGCGGGGTCGAGACCGGCGGCCTCGACGGCGGCGGCGATCGCGGGGCTCAGGCTCATCGGCCCTCCAGGTCGTGGACGTAGTCGTGGGCGGGGACCGGCTCCCGCACGGTGACGAGGACCCCGTCGTCGTCGAGGTGGGACCGCAGGCGCACGCGCCAGTGCGCGTCGTCGGTGCTCGCGTAGTCCTCCCGCCAGTGCGATCCGCGGGTCTCCTTGCGCATCTTGGCGTTCGCCGCGAGCACGGTCGCGACGGCGGCGAGGTTCGTCGCCTCCCACGCCTCGGTGTGCGGGTCGGTGCTCGCGGTGGCCGACACCGCGTCCAGGACGCCCAGGGTCGCCGACATCGAGTCCCGCGAGCGGAGCACGCCCACGCCCTCGGTCATGGCGGCCTGCAACGACAAGCGCGAGGCCGGGTCGATCAGAGCGGGGGCGGCCGAGGGCTCGACGGGGTCGCGCCGCTCCGGCAGGCCCTCGGCCAGCGCGTCGCCGATCCGGGCCGCGAACACCAGCCCCTCGAGGAGCGAGTTGGAGGCGAGCCGGTTGGCGCCGTGGACCCCGGTGCACGCGCACTCGCCGACGGCGTAGAGCCCGCGCACGCTGGAGCGGCCGTAGGCGTCCGTGCGGACTCCGCCGGAGGCGTAGTGCTGGGCGGGCGCGACGGGGATGAGGTCGTGCACCGGGTCGATGCCGTGCGCCCGCAGCGAGGCGAGGATGGTGGGGAAGCGCGACTCCCACCTCGCGAGCCCGAAGCCGCTCGCGTCCAGCCACACGTGCCGGGACCCGGTCTCGCGCATGCGGCGCATGATCGCCTTGGCCACCACGTCGCGCGGGGCGAGGTCGGCGAGCTCGTGCTGACCGACCATGAAGCGCACGCCGTCGTCGTCGCGCAGCACCGCCCCCTCGCCGCGCACGGCCTCGCTGACGAGCGGCTGCTGGCCGCGGGCCGAGCCGCCGAGCCAGAGGACGGTGGGGTGGAACTGGACGAACTCCAGGTCGGCGACGGCGGCGCCGGCGCGCAGGGCGAGGGCGACCCCGTCGCCGGTCGCGACAGCCGGGTTCGTGGAGGCGTTGAACACCTGGCCGAGGCCGCCCGTGGCGAGCACGACCACCGGCGCGAGGACGGCGCCCACACCGCCGCGCTGCCCCTCCCCCATCACGTGCAGGGTCAGCCCCTGGGTGGCGCCCCTGTCGTCGGTGAGCAGGTCGAGGGCCAGGGCGTTCTCCACCAGCTCGATCCCCGCGTGCCCGGCCACGGCAGCCACGAGGGCCCGCGAGATCTCCGCGCCCGTGGCGTCCCCGCCGGCGTGCGCGATGCGGTCGCGCAGGTGCCCGCCCTCGCGGGTGAGCGCGATCCCACCGGTCGCGTCGGTGTCGAACCGGGCGCCGAGGGCGATGAGGCGTCGTACGGCGTCCGGGCCCTCGACGGCGAGGGCGTGCACGGCCGCCGGGTCGCAGAGGCCGGCCCCCGCCACGAGCGTGTCCAGCTCGTGGTCGGCCGGCGAGTCGTCGTCGGCGAGCGCGGCGGCGATCCCGCCCTGCGCCCACCGCGTCGAGCCCTCGTCGACCTGCGCCTTGGTGACGATGAGGACGCGGTGCCCGAGGGCACGGGCGTGCAGCGCGGTGGTCAGCCCCGCGACGCCGGAGCCGACGACGACCACGTCGACGGCGCGGCTCCATCCGGGCGCGGCCGAGAGGATGCGTCGCGGCAGGACGATGCTCATGCCCGCTCCGCCAGGTCGACGCGGACGTTGTCGATGAGCCGCAGGTCGCCCAGGCGCACCGCGACCAGCAGCCGCGCCTCGCCCGAGGCGGGCGGCGCGTCCAACCACGGGTCGGTGAGAGCGACGTAGTCGACGAGCAGCCCCGCCTCGTCGAGATGGGCCTGCGCCGCGGACACGACGTCGCGGGCACTGCCGCCCTCGGCCGCGGCCGCCGCACCGAGGTCGAGGGCGTGCGGGATGGCGAGCGCGCGCGCCCGCTCCCCCGCGTCGAGGTAGAAGTTGCGGCTCGACAGCGCCAGCCCGTCGGCGTCGCGGACGACCGGGACGCCCACGACCTCGACCGGGGCGTCCAGGTCGCGGACCATGCGCCGCAGCAGGACCAGCTGCTGGAAGTCCTTCTCCCCGAACAAGGCGAGGTCCGCACCTGTGAGGTGCAGGAGCTTGAGCACCACGGTGAGCACGCCGCGGAAGTGCCCCGGACGGATGGCGCCCTCGAGGACCGTACCCAGCGGGCCGGGGTCGACCACGACCTGCGGGTCGCCGTCGCGGTACACGACCTCGGGGCCGGGGGCGAACACCACGTCGACGCCTTCGCGCGCGCACAGGTCGACGTCGGCCTCGAGCGTGCGCGGATAGCGGTCGAGGTCCTCGTCGACCCCGAACTGGGTCGGGTTGACGAAGACGGTCACCGTCACGTGCCCGGCCGGGCCGACCCGCGACCTCGCCTCGCGCATCAGCCGGGCATGGCCCTCGTGGAGGGCACCCATCGTCATGACGACGGCGCGACGCTCGCCCGGCGACGCGGCGGAGCACGCCGCCCTCAGGGCCGAGCGCGACGCGACGACCCGTGTCTCGGCACTCATCGGTGCTCCTCCTCGGGTCGGGCCAGCACGTCGAGCAGCGTCTCGGCGGAGTCGGGTCGCAGCAGCCCCGCCGCCAGCGCCCGGTCCGCCGTGACCCGGGCGAGTGCGACGTAGGCCGAGCGGGCCTGGGGCGAGACCTCGCCCAACGCGTCGAGGTGCGCCGACACGGTTCCCGCGTCGCCGCGCGACACCGGGCCGGTCAGCGCCTGGTCGCCGTAGCGCAGGGCGTTGTCGAGCGCCGCCGACAGCAGCGGCGCCACGAGGCGGGCCGGCTCCTCCACGCCGGCGTGCGCGAGCAGGTCGAGCGTCTGGGCTACGAGCGCCACGAGGTGGTTCGCGCCGTGCGCGAGGGCCGCGTGGTAGAGCGGACGGGCGCCCTCGGCGACCCAGACCGGCTCGCCGCCCATCTCGACGACGAGGGCCTCCGCGGCGGGGCGCAGCTCGTCGGGCGCGGTGACCCCGAACGGCGCCCCGGACAGCCGGGGCAGGTCCACGCTCGTGCCGGTGAAGGTCATGACCGGGTGCAGCGCCAGCGGCAGGGCGCCGCGCCGCGTCGCCGGATCCAGGACGCCGTAGCCGTAACGGCCGCTCGCGTGGGCGAGGAACTGACCCGCACGGACGGCCCCGGTGTCGGCGAGGCCCGCGACCAGCCCGGGGAGGGTGTCGTCGGGGACGGTGAGCAGGACGAGGTCGGCCCGGGCGAGCACCTCGGCCACCGGGACCAGCGCGACGCCGGGCAGCAGCGCCTCAGCGCGCAGCCGGGACACGTCGGAGACGGCGTAGGCCGCCACCACCGCGTGGCCGGCCCGGGCCAGAGCCGCGCCGAGCACGGCCCCGGCGCGACCGGTGCCGACGACGCCGACGGTCAGGCGCGGTGGTGCCTCGAAGGTCTCGGACACTCCTCACCTTCCGGGTGCGTTCCGGTCCGTGGGCGGTACCGGTCGGGCCCGATCAGCCTAGCCAGGGCCGTAGCCTGCGCGTGTGCCGGAGCAGGACGCGCGTCCGTGGTCGTCGGCCTGGGCCGAGGCGTCCTACGGCGAGCGGGGGTTCTGGACCGCCGGCCCGGGGGCGGTCGACGGCCCCGCCGCGCACTTCCGGACCTCCACGCACGTGGGCGAGGTGCTCGGCGCGGCGCTGGCCCGGCTCGTCGACGAGGTCGACCGCAGGCTCGGTCGCCCCGACCGCCTGGACCTGGTGGACGTCGGCGCCGGGGACGGGGCGCTGCTCGCCGCGATCCTGCACTCGCTGCCCGAGCCCGACCGGGTCCGAGCGCGGGCCGTCGACGTCCGGCCGGCGCCGTCCGCCCTGGACCCGCGGGTCGGCTGGCGGCAGGGGCCGGCACCGGACGCCGTCCCGGACGACCTGTACGGGGTGCTGCTCGCCCACGAGCTCCTCGACGAGGTCCCCCTCGACGTCGTGGAGCTCGACGCGAGCGGCCGGGCACGGCTCGTCCTGGTGCGCCCGGACGGCGAGGAGGCGCTCGGCCCCGCCCTCGAGGACCACGACGCCTGCGCCGCCCTGGGCGTGGACGGCCCGGCAGCCGAGGACTGGCTGCAGTGCTGGTGGCCGCTCCGGGAGCCGGGGTCGCGCGCGGAGGTCGGGCTCCCGCGCGACGGGATGTGGCGCTCGCTCGTGTCGCGGGTGCGGGCCGGCTCCGTCCTCGCGATCGACTACGGACACCAGGGCGACACGCGTTCCCGTCATCCCCTGGGCACCCTGGCCGGCTTCCGCGACGGGCGGCCGGCCCCCGCGCGACCCGACGGGAGCGTCGGACTCACGGCCCACGTGGCCGTGGACTCCCTCGCCGCCGCCACCGGCGCGACGGTGGCGGACCAGCGCGCCGCGCTGGGCCGCCTCGGCGTGGATGCGTCGTTGCCCGATCCGTCCCGGGCGGACTACGCCGCGGCGCTGCAGCGGACCTCGCACGCCGCCGAGCTACTCGACCCGTCCGGCCTCGGCCGGTGGAGCTGGGTGCGCGTCGACGTCTGAGGTGGGCGCCGCCCAGCGGGTGGACCGGTCCCGCGCACGGGCCGCTGCGGCCCGCTCCGACTGTGCCTCCGCCAGCCGACGGGCGTCACCGGCGTCGCGGTGCAGCGCGCTGATCGTGACCGCGCCCGGGGTGGAGTCCACGTGCATGCTCGCCAGCCCGAGGGCCCGTTCCCAGAGGCCCTGCGTCACCCGGACCGACTGGGTGCGCGCGTGCGGGATGACGTCCCAGCGCTGCACGACCCGCCCGCGGCGGGCCACGAACACCTGCTCGTCGTGACCCACGGCGAGGCGGCTCCACTGGATCCAGGCGCGGCGGCGGGACCGCTGCGGGGCGGGGTCGAGCGGGATGGCGCGCAGGTCGACGCCCGGGAGGACCCGGCTGACGATGTCGAGCGCGACCGGCCAGGGCGCGACCGGGAGGAGGACGTTCTCGGAGAAGGACTGGTCGCCGCTGCCCTGGGTGGCGGCGCTGATCCCCGCGACGTTGAGCCGGACCCGGACCCAGTTCTTGCGGCCCCACAGGACCGGCTGCACGAACCCGACCGCCTGCACGCGCCCGGGCGGCACCGTCTGCCGGGTCTTCTGCAGCAGCCCGTGACGCAGGCGGAGCCCGTCGGGCGAGTCGGCGACCGTGAAGTCGTAGTAGCGGGAGAACTGCGCGAAGACCTGGAAGAGCGGGACCCCGCCGACGAGGACGAGCACGAGGCCGGCCGGTCCGGCGGTGGCGATGGTGAGGGCGACGACGAGCACGGTCACGGCGAGCAGGCCGAAGGTCTCCACCCGCAGGAGCAGCGAGAGCACGAGGTCGCCCGCGGGGACGACCGCGAGCACCTGCTCGGGCGCCTCCTCCGCGTCGTGGCGGACGCCGGCCGCGCGCGCGACCACCTCGTTGCGCAGGGCGTTGGCCTCCGCGAGCGCCAGGTACTGCAGCGACACACGGGAATCCCCCGCCCCCGCCACCTCGACCCGCACCTCGGCGAGACCGACGAGACGGGCGAGGAAGGGCTGGAGCACGTCCACGGACTGCAGGCGGGAGAGCTGCAGCCGGCGTTCCTGACGGCTGAGCACCCCGGAGTCCACGCGCAGGTCGCCGTCGGCGTCGAACCAGAACGTGAGCCGTTGCCACGACAGGTAGCCGAACGCCGTCCCCACGAGGGTGAGCAGGAGCATGGCGGCCACCCCGAGGAGCAGGCCCCCGCCCCCGAGGCTCACCCCCGTCTCCGACACGAGCACGACCGCGGCGGCGATGCCGGCCGGCCACCACTGGAACCCGTGCACGAGCGGTGTGTACGGGTGGACCCGTCGACGACCCTCGGCGTCGGGCCCCGACGCGGCCGGGACGACCTCGAAGGACAGCGGGTCGGGGCGCTCGCCGCTCACAGGCCGGCCGACCTCCGCTCGCCCTCGCGCGCCAACCGGTCGCGCAGCGCCGCCGCCACGTCGGGCGACAGGCCGGGGATCGTGGCGTCCGTCGTGGCCGCGGCCGTGTGCAGCTGCACCGTCGTGATCCCGAGGGCACGGTCGAGCGGACCAGCGCGCAGGTCGACCAGCTGCATGCGGCCGTAGGGCACGATCACGAGCCGGCGGAAGAGGATGCCGCTCGTGACGAGCAGGTCATCGCCGCGTTCGACATAGCCCCAGGAACGCACCCGCCGGCCGATGACGATCCAGGACCACACGAGCACGACGAGGACCACGACCAGGCCGGCCAGCGGGATCCACGCGGGCATCCGCGGGACGAGCAGGAGCGCGCCGAGGCCGACGGCGAGCACCGCGCACCAGAACACGAGGGTGATCCGGTAGGCCCGGCCGAGCAGCGGGGACACCCGCTGCCACTCCTGCTCGGGCGGGCAGAAGGCGTCGTCCACGGAGGTAGCGCTGCTCTGCTGGGCCACGCCGTCGAGCCTAGTCGCGATCTGGGAGCATCGGCCGGGTGAGCACCCGGGTCAGCGTCGGCATCGGCACCGCGGACGCGGGGCTGCGCGCACCCGACGGCATGCCGCACGTCACCCTCGACCTCGGGGCCGCCCATCCCACCGCGCACGGCGTGCTGCGGATCGAGCTCGAGCTCGACGGGGACACGATCGTGCGCGCCGACCCGGTCGTCGGGCACGTGCACCGCGGCGCGGAGAAGCTCCTGGAGTCACGCGACTACCGGCAGGGCCTCGCCCTCGTGAACCGCCACGACTGGGTGTCGGCGTACTCCGGCGAGCTCGGGCTCGCGCTCACGGTCGAGTCGATGCTCGGCCTCGAGGTCCCCGAGCGCGCGGTGTGGCTGCGCACGCTCTACGCCGAGCTCACCCGAGTCCTGGCCCACCTCGCGTTCCTCGGCACGTTCCCGGTCGGTGGACGGCCGGGGGGCTACGTCGGCTTCGCCGAGCGCGAGGACGCCGTCCGCCTCCTGGAGGCCGCGACGGGCGGGCGCCTGCACCACATGGCGGTGCGGATCGGTGGGCTCGCCGCGGACCTGCCCGACGGCTGGCTCGACGAGCTCGACCCCGCGCTGCGGGCGCTCGAGCGCGCGCTCGAGGAGGTGCGGGTGGACGTGCTCGCGGCGGCGCGCGAGGTGTCCACCGGGGCGGGCGTCGTGCCCCGCGAGGTGCTCCTGGCCCACGGCGCGTCGGGCGCGGTCGCCCGGGCGGGCGGGTGGGGCGCCGACGTACGGCGGGACTCGCCCTACCTCGCCTATCCGGAGCTCGACGACCTCCTGCAGGTCCCCGTGCGCACCGCGAGCGACGTCCCCGCTCGCCTGGAGGTGGCGCACGAGCAGGCGGTCGTGGCGGTGGAGCTGGTTCGCGCGTGCGCCGCGCGGCTGCGTCAGGTGCCCGGGCCCGTCGACGTGGCGCTGCCCAAGGTCCTCCGGGCGCCCGAGGGCGTCGGTCACGGGGTGGTCGAGAGCCCCCTCGGGGCGGCGGGCTTCCTCGTGGTCTCCCGCGCCGAGAAGACCCCCTGGCGGGTCAAGCTGCGCACCCCGTCGTTCGCCCACGCGTCGCTGCTCGAGGCCGTCCTCCCGGGGACCCCGGTGCGCGAGCTCGCGGCCACGCTCGCCTCGCTGTTCCTCGTCGTCGGCGACGTGGACCGCTGACTCAGGCCTCGAAGGCCTGACGGATCACCCGCAGGCGCAGGACGGTCTCGTCCTCGACCGGTCCGGAGCCGGGCGTCGCCGGCGCGAGGGCGTGCGCGGGCTCGAGCCGCACCGGTTCGGGCGCCACGGAGACGGGCAGCTCGATGATCCACGGCTCGTCGGGCTCGCTGCTCGCGACCGGTCCGGGGGCTGCCGGGTGCGGCGAGCCCGGGTCGGGACCGGGCCACTCGGCGACCGCGGCCTCGGCCGTGACCGGGGGAGGCACAGGAGCCGCCTCGGCCTGGCGGACCGCGAGCGCCTCGGCCACGCTGCGCGTGAGGTCGGAGAGGAGGTCCTCCTGCATGCGGACGGTGAAGCGCAGGTCCTCGACCTGTGCGGCGAGCAGCGCCGCACGACTGTCGTCGGGTCGCCGGTCGAGCTCGCGGCGGGCCTCGCTCAGCTCCCCCGAGAGCCGCGTGACCAGGCCGGTGAGCCCCTCGGTGAGGGCGATCAGCCGGGTGACCTCCAGCCGCGCCTGAGCCGTCTCGGAGCGCTGAGCAGCGGCCTGCGCGACCAGGGCGCGGTAGGCGCGTTCGAGCTCACGACGTCCGGTCGGGAGCGCGTGACGATGCCGTCCCATGCCAGGAGAGTAGGCCGATCGGGTGGTTCCTGGACAGGTGGTGGCGGGAAACGGGCAGGGAATCCCTCGCAGGCCCGCTCGCGCGGTGCGGGGTCAGTCGTCGTCGGGCTCGTCGGGGTCGTCCCCGGAGCCCTTCCCGCTGGAGTCCTCCGAGCGCGAGTCGTCGTCCCCGGAGCCCTTCCCGCTGGAGTCGTCCGTGCGGGAGTCGTCCGAGCCCGACGTCGCGGTGCGCGTCGACGTCGGGCGCGAGGTCCGGGTCGGGGACGAGCTGGACCGGGTCGGCCGGGGGGAGCTCGCCGAGGGGCTGGGTCGGTCCTCGGGCTCGGAGGCGGCCGGGACGGGAGTGGTCGACGGGACGGCCGTGGGCTGCTCGTCGAGCTCCACGAACGTCTCGGCGGTGCCGACGGTCCCGGACCCCGTGGGATCGAGCACGCGGGCGTTGAGCGCGGCGGCCGTGCCGGCGGCGACCACGATGCCCACGGCGGTGAGGGCGGCGACCAGTCCGCTGCGGCGCACGGTGCACCTCCTCTCGTCGCGTCCACGCTACGTCCGGGTCACCCCTCCCACCACGCCGTGGGATCCAAGAAACGTCGAAGATCGGCCAAGATTCGTCCGGTCCACGCTCCAGGTGCCGCTCGCGGGTGGGGTGCGCGCCCCACAATGGGCGGGTGCGCATCCTGCTCGTCGAGGACGATCCCTCCGTCGCGGCGTCCTCCCTCGACGGGCTCCGCGGTCTCGGCTTCGAGACCGAGCACGTCGGCACGGGCCAGGCCGCCCTCGACGTGGTGACCGGCGGGGGGACCGTCCCCGACGTCGTGCTGCTCGACCTCGGGCTGCCCGACATCGACGGCCAGGAGGTCTGCCGCCGGATCCGCGCCACGAGCGAGGTCCCGATCATCGTGGTCAGCGCGCGCGGCGACGAGGTGGACCGGGTCATCGCCCTCGAGCTCGGGGCGGACGACTACCTCGTCAAGCCCTACGGCATGCGCGAGCTGGCCGCCCGGGTCCGGGCGGTGCTGCGTCGCACGCAGACGCCGGCGTCCGCGCCACCGCCGGGGGCCCAGCAGATCGGCCGGCTCGTCATCGACCGGCGGGCGCAGCGCGTGCACCTGGACGGCCAGGAGATCTCCCTGACGGCCAAGGAGTTCGACGTCCTCAGCTACCTCGCCGAGGACCCCGGCGCCGTGCGCCGTCGGACCGAGATCCTCGAGCACGTGTGGGAGGGCCACTGGTACGGCGCCACGAAGACGGTGGACGCGCACGTGGCCGCGATCCGCAAGAAGCTCGGCGACCCGGGGTGGGTGGAGGCCGTCCGCGGGGTCGGCTTCCGCATGGGGGCGCCCGAGCATGCGTAGGCGCGCGCCGGATCCGGAGCCGGCCCCGTGAGGTGGCGGCTGATCGCGATCCTCGTCGGCTTCACGGCGCTGGTCCTGCTGATCCAGAACGTGCCCCTGGCCAACTACCTGCGCACGGTCGAGCGCGACACCATCGTCGCGGGCCTGCAGCGCGACGCGTTCCTCCTCGCCGGTCTCAGCGTGGAGGCCCTGGAGTCCGGCGACCCGGGCGCCACCGCCGCCCTCCAGAGTCCGGTGCAGGACTACTCCGACCGCACGGGCGCCGTCGTCGTGGTGACCGACAGCCAGGGCGTCGCGGTCGCCGCGACCGATCCCGCCGACATCGGCGAGGACTACAGCAACCGCCCCGAGATCCTCGAGGCGCTGACGGGCACCGCCGTCGCCGGCGAGCGCAGCTCGCAGACCCTCGGCCAGCCGCTGCTCTACGTCGCCGTCCCCGTTCGGGCCGGCCCCGAGGTGGTCGGCGCCGTGCGGCTGACGTACCCGGTCAGCGCGGTCGACGACGCCGTCGCCACCCGAGCGCGCGGCCTGTTCCTGGCGGGGCTCATCACGCTCCTCTCGGCCGCGGTCATCGCGGTGCTCGTCGCGAGCGCCGTCACCCGTCGCGTCCGGAGGCTGCGCGACGCCGCCGAGCAGATCGCCGAGGGCGACCTCGCCGCGCGGGCCGAGGACTCCGGCCGCGACGAGCTCGGCGAGCTCGCCGCGTCGTTCAACACGATGGCCGACCGGGTGCAGGCGGTGGTCGAGTCGCAGCGCGGCTTCGCCGGCGACGCCTCCCACCAGCTGCGCACCCCGCTCACGGCGTTGCGCCTGCGTCTCGACCGCGCCTCCGAGCTGCTCGACGAGCAGGACCCGGCCCTCGCGCAGGTCGACGCGGCGCGCGACGAGATCGACCGGCTGCAGCGGCTCGTGGACGGTCTGCTCGTGCTCGCCCGCTCCGAGGGCCGCCAGGGGGACCCGGCGCCCATCGACGTCGTCGCCGTCGCCGCCGAGCGGGTCGAGGCCTGGACCGCGCTCGCCGCGGAGCGCGAGGTCACCCTCGAGTGGGATCCCGGTCGCGTCGCGGTCGCGCTCGCCGCCCCGCTCGCCGTCGAGCAGATCCTCGACAACTACCTCGACAACGCCCTCGAGAGCGCGCCCGCCGGCGCGCACGTGCGGGTGTCGGTCGCTCCCGAGGCCGACGCCGTCGTGCTCCGCGTCGACGACTCCGGCCCGGGGATGCCCGCCGAGGACCGGGCCCGCGCGTTCGACCGGTTCTGGCGGGGACGTCAGGACCAGGCCGGCAGCGGGCTCGGCCTGGCCGTCGTGGCCTCCCTCGCCAAGGCGAGCGGGGCCGAGGTCGCCCTCGAGGAGTCGCCGCTCGGCGGGGTCCGCGCCGTGGCGCGCTTCCGTCGCCCGTGAGGCGCTAGGACGTCTCGTGCTCGCGCACGTACGTGGCGAAGCGTGCGCGGAAGAGCGGCTCGAGGTCCCCGACCGCGTCCTCGCCGAACGCCTGACGTGCCGCACGCACCGCCTCGATGACGCTGCCACCGATGGCGCCCAGGTCCCCGCCCTCGGTCGAGGCGTCGTGCATCGCCGGGGCGTGGTTGAACAGATCGACGAAGAACCCGAGGTCGCGGCGCGACTCGGCGACCGCGAAGGCCCGGTCGCGCAGCTCGTCGTAGGGCAGGTCCTCGAGCACGATGTCCTCGCTCATGCCGCCAGCCTAGGGGGCGGTCTCGCCCGGAGGAGGGTCCGGCAGCCGGCACACCCGCTCCAGCCACAGCGACACCACGACCAGCAGGACCGAGCCCAGCACGGTCAGACCCGCGGCCAGCAGCAGGGTGCGGACGTAGTCCGACTCCCGACCCGGCGCCAGGCCGAGGAGGACGCCCGCGTAGAACCCGCCCACGACGGCCCCGGTCCGCGAGCCCGCCAGCGCGAGGGCGGCCGTGCGTGCGGCCAGCAGCGGCGGCACCGGGGTCGTGCCGGGCTTGCCGGCCAGCCTGGCCCGGACCGACCTGGTCCAGAGGGCGAGCACGCCGGCGAGGCCGAACATGACCACCGGCAGGCTCCAGGGGACCGCGATCGCCCGGCTCGCGTACGCGTCGACGAGGCGCGTGACGGCCCACCCCAGGGCGGCGGCGGGGACCGCGATCGCGGCCAGGATCCGCCAGGTCGTCGGGGTCATGCCCGGATCTCCAGCGCGACGTCGTCGCGACGTCGTACGTCGGCCGGGCCGGCGAGCGAGTCGCGCAGGTCGAGGACCCGGCGTCCGTCGGGGAGGGTGGCGTCGGGATCCGCCTCGACCCAGGGGACGAGCACGAAGGCGCGCTCGTGCGCCCGGGGGTGCGGCAGCGTCAGCGCGAGGTCGTCGCTGGTGAGCTCGCCGACGACGAGGACGTCGACGTCGAGGGTGCGCGGACCCCAGCGCACGTCGCGGGTGCGTCGGGCCGCCTGCTCGGCCTCGTGGGCGAGGGCGAGCAGGAAGTGCGGCTCGTCGTCGGTGTCCCCCACGAGGACGGCGTTGGCGTAGTCGGGCTGCTCCGGCCCGCCCACCGGCGCCGTCTCGTACACCGACGAGACGGTGGCACCGGTCAGGTGCGGGGCGATGAGGTCCACGGCGCCCTGCAGGGCGGCGACCCGGTCGCCGAGGTTGGCGCCGAGGCCGAAGGCGACCCGTCTCACCGGCGTCGCACGATCGTGACCGTGACGTCGCCGAAGGGCACGCCCACGGGTGCCTCGGGCTTGTGCACCACGACCTGTACGGCCTGCACGAGCTCGCGCGCGAGGCAGACCTCGGCCACCCGCTGGGCCAGGGTCTCGACGAGGTCGAGCGCACCCGTGGACACGACGTCGACGACATCGGCGGCAACGGCCGAGTAGTCCACCGTGGCCTGCAGGTCGTCGGTAGTCGCCGCGGGCCTCGTGTCGAGGCCCAGCGTGACGTCGACGACGAACTCCTGCCCGTCGCGCTTCTCCTCGGCGAGCACGCCGTGATGCCCCCGCGCGCGGATCCCGTGCACCGCCACCCGATCCAGACCTGCGAACGCGTCGGTCACGATCCCTCCCCTGCTCGCCACTGCCGTGCCACGCGCACCGCGTCCTGGCTCGACGCCACGGCGTGCACCCGCACGCACCAGGCTCCGGCCGCCGCCGCCAGGGCGCTCACGGCAGCGGTCGCGTCGTCACGGTCCTCCATCGCCGGCGGACCGTCCCCGTCGTCGAGCAGGGCTCCCAGGAAGCGCTTGCGCGAGGCCCCGACCAGCACGGGTCGGCCCAGCGCCAGGACCTCGTCGAGCCGGGCGAGCAGCGCCCAGTTGTGGTGGTGCTCCTTGGCGAACCCCAGGCCCGGGTCGAGGACGAGCCGGGCCGGATCGACGCCGGCGCGGACGGCCGCGTCGACCCGCGCGGCCAGCTCGGCGACGACGTCGTGCACGACGTCGTCGTAGTGCGACAGCTCGCTCATGCGGTCGCTGTGGCCGCGCCAGTGCATGGCGACGTAGGGGACCGTCATCGCGGCCACGGCGGGCAGCATCGCGGGGTCGGCGAGACCGCCGCTCACGTCGTTGACGACCACCGCGCCGAGATCGACCGCCGCCCGGGCGACTTCGGCGCGCATCGTGTCGACGCTCACCGCGACGCCGGCGGTGACCAGCGCCTCGATCACGGGGGTCACGCGCGAGAGCTCCGTGCCCGTGTCGATCCGCTGCGCGCCGGGGCGGGTGGACTCGCCGCCCACGTCGACGAGGTCGGCGCCGGCCGCGGCCAGGGCGAGGCCGTGATCGACGGCGCGCTCCGGGTCGTGCCACAGGCCGCCGTCGGAGAAGGAGTCCGGGGTCACGTTGAGGACGCCCATCACCAGGCATCGGTCGATCTGCGCCAGCCTCGGCGGCAGGCCCTCGGGACGGACGACCACGGCGACGTCGCTCAGCCGAGGATCAGGCTCATGGCCTCGTTGCGGGTGGCCACGTCCCGCAGCTGACCCCGCACGGCGCTCGTCACCGTCTTCGCACCCGGCTTGCGGATCCCGCGCATGGACATGCACAGGTGCTCGCACTCGATGACCACGATGGCGCCGCGCGGCTGGAGCAGCTCCACGAGGGAGTCGGCGATCTGGGTGGTGAGCCGCTCCTGCACCTGCGGACGGCGGGCGAACACCTCGACGAGCCGCGCGAGCTTGGACAGGCCGGTGATCCGGCCGTCCTCGCCGGGGATGTACCCCACGTGGGCCACGCCATGGAACGGGACGAGGTGGTGCTCGCACGTCGAGTAGACCTCGATGTCCTTCACCAGCACCAACTCGTCGTGACCGAGGTCGAAGGTGGTGGTGAGCACCTCCTCGGGCGACTGGCGCAGCCCCGCGAAGATCTCGGCGTAGGCGCGCGCGACCCGTGCCGGCGTCTCGCGCAGGCCCTCCCGGTCGGGATCCTCGCCCACCGCGAGCAGCAGCTCGCGCACGGCGGTCTCAGCGCGGTCGTGGTCGAAGGGGGTCACCACGGCCGGCTGCACGACGGAGACCGGGTCGACGCCGCTCACGAAGCTCCCTGCTCGTCGGCCACGGGCGTCGGCAGGTGCCCGGCGCCGTTGCCGGCGTGCCCGTTCGCGTGGCCGTTGCTGCCGTTCTCGGCGATCTCCTTGGGGGTGCTCACCGGCCCGCGGTCGCTCGGGGTGCGCCGCGAGGAACCTGTCCACGCCGGCCGCTCGGGGCGGCGGATGAGGGGGGCGAAGATGCGCTCGACGTCGCCCTTGTCGAGGGTCTCCTTCTCCAGCAGCTCGACCACGAGCGCGTCGAGCACGTCGCGGTTCTCGACGAGGATCTCGAAGGCCTCGTGGTGCGCGGCGTCGATGAACGCACGCACCTCCTGGTCGATGGCCGCCGCCACGTCCTCGGAGTAGTCCCGCGTGTGGCCGTAGTCGCGACCGAGGAAGACCTCGCCCGGCTCCTGGCCGTAGCGGATCGCGCCGAGCCGCTCGGTCATGCCGTACTGCGTGACCATGGCGCGGGCGACCGCGGTCGCCTTCTCGATGTCGTTGCTCGCGCCCGTGGTCGGGTCGTGGAACACGAGCTCCTCGGCCGCGCGACCACCGAGCATGTAGGCGAGCTGGTCGAGCATCTCGGCCCGGGTGGTGGAGTACTTGTCCTGGTCGGGCAGCACCATCGTGTAACCGAGCGCGCGGCCGCGCGGCAGGATCGTCACCTTGTGCACCGGGTCGGTGTGCGGCAGGGCCGCGGCGACGAGCGCGTGACCGCCCTCGTGGTACGCGGTGATCTTCTTCTCGTGCTCGCTCATGAGGCGGGTGCGCCGCTGCGGGCCGGCGATGACGCGGTCGATGGCCTCGTCGAGGGCCGCGTCGTCGACGAGCGTGCCGCCGCCGCGCGCGGTGAGCAGTGCGGCCTCGTTGAGGACGTTGGCCAGGTCCGCGCCGGTGAACCCCGGCGTACGACGGGCGACGGCGGACAGGTCGACGTCCGGGGCGAGCGGCTTGCCGCGCGAGTGGACCTGGAGGATCTGCTCGCGACCGGCCATGTCCGGGGCGGCGACCGCGATCTGGCGGTCGAACCGGCCCGGGCGCAGGAGCGCGGGGTCGAGGATGTCGGGACGGTTCGTCGCGGCGATGAGAATGACCCCGCCGGTCACGTCGAAGCCGTCCATCTCCACGAGCAGCTGGTTGAGGGTCTGCTCGCGCTCGTCGTGCCCGCCGCCCAGGCCGGCGCCGCGGTGGCGGCCGACCGCGTCGATCTCGTCGACGAAGACGATCGCCGGCGCGTTGGCCTTCGCCTGCTCGAAGAGGTCGCGGACCCGGCTGGCGCCGACACCCACGAACATCTCCACGAAGTCGGAGCCGGAGATCGAGAAGAAGGGGACCCCGGCCTCGCCCGCGACCGCGCGCGAGAGCAGGGTCTTGCCGGTCCCGGGCGGGCCGTACAGCAGCACGCCCTTGGGGATCTTGGCGCCGACCGCCTGGAACTTGGCCGGCTCCTGGAGGAACTCCTTGATCTCCTGGAGCTCCTCGACGGCCTCGTCGGCACCGGCGACGTCGGCGAACGTGGTCTTGGGCATGTCCTTGGACACGACCTTGGCCTTGGACTTGCCGAAGCTCATGACGCGGTTGCCGCCACCCTGCATCTGGCTCATGAAGAAGAACAGGAGCCCGACGATGAGCAGGATCGGCAGCACGGTGTAGATGAGAGCGAGCCACACGCTCTCGCCGGGCACCTCGACCTGGTAGCCGTCCTTGAGGGTGCCGGCGTCGACCTGCTTCTGGAGCTCCTCCTGGAGCGCCACGCCCTGGCCGTCGATGTACTGGGAGCGGATGACGGACCCGTCGCCGAGCGTGACCTCGACGCGCTGCTCGCGGTCGACGAGGAGCGCGGAGACGGCCTTGCCGCCCTGGATCGTGGAGACGATCTCGGAGGTGTCCACCTCGCGCGGACCGCGGGAGCCGCTCAGCAGGCTGCTCGCCACGATGACCAGCAGCACCGCCAACGCGATCCAGGCGACGGGGCCGCGCAGAATTCGCCTCATGTCCATGACGCAGGACCCCGGGGTCCCGTCCCTCCTCGCGTGCGAGACCGGCCACGACCCGGGGGTTCCGAGCCGCTCGAACGGTCCCTCGACGGTACACCGGCCGGGCTCGGGGCGCCGTTCCGCGCCCGTCGGCAAAACCGCCGTATCCCCACGACGTCCCCCCGCCTCCCCCGGTTCCCCCGTTCACCCCCAGCGAACGCTTCCCGATGAAGGCGACCCTCATCCAATAGAACCGAACGGATAGGGCCCTCACGCCGTCCCGCGCCTGACAGCGCGCGGCGCGAGGCAACGGGCGTGCACCCCTCTGCCACGGTGTTGATCCGCGTGAGGGTCCTGGTTGTACCGCTCTATTGGATGAGGGTCGCCTTCATGACGACGGTGTCAGGAGTAGACGTGGGGGGCGAGGGTGCCGACGACGCGGAGGTTGCGGTACTTCTCGGCGTAGTCGAGGCCGTAGCCCACGACGAACTCGTTGGGGATGTCGAAGCCGACGTAGCGGACGTCGACGTCGACCTTCACCGCATCGGGCTTGCGCAGCATGGTGAGGACCTCCACGGAGGCCGGCCCGCGCGAGCGCAGGTTGCGCAGCAGCCACGACAGCGTGAGGCCCGAGTCGAGGATGTCCTCGACCACGAGGACGTGACGCCCGGTGATGTCGCGGTCGAGGTCCTTGAGAATGCGCACGACGCCGGAGGACTTCGTCCCCGACCCGTACGACGAGACTGCCATCCAGTCCATCTCGACCGGCGAGGCCATCGCCCGCGACAGGTCGGCCATGAGCATGACGGCGCCCTTGAGCACACCCACCAGCAGCAGGTCCTGGTCCGCGTAGTCGCTGTCGACGGCGGCGGCGAGCTCGCGCACCTTGGCCGCGAGCTGCTCCTCGTCGACGAGCACCTTCTCCAGGTCTGTCCCGAGGTGCTCGGCGTCCATCAGGTCTCCTTGCGTGGCGGGGTCGGGCGCGCGACGAGCCTCCCATACTCGCGTCCGACCTCGACAGCGCCCGGGAGGGCGACCGCGCCCTGCCCGTGCCAGTCGGTCACGAACCGCGACACCCGCGAGACGTGCGCGGACGACAGCGCCCCCGGCGGGCAGCCCTGGGCGACGAGCCAGGTCCGCAGGACTCGGGACCGCACAGCGACCGACAGGTCGACGAGGTCGACCACGTCGAGGGTTCCCTCGTCCCGCGTGCCGTGGACGACGTCCCACGCCACCTCGTCGGCCAGCTCGGCCAGGGCGTCGGAGTCGGCGCGGGCGAGGTCGGCGGTGCGTGCCAGCGCCTCCGCGATGCCGGGGCCGAGCTCGGCCTCGAGGACGGGGAGCACCCGGTGCCGGACGCGGGACCGAGCGAAGCGCGGGTCCGCGTTGTGCGGATCGTCGACGACGGGAGCCTCGGGCGGTACGGCGGCCCGCACCACGTCGCGGCGCACGTCGAGCAGCGGTCGCCGGAACAGGCCGCGCCGGCGCGGCATCCCGGCGAGGCTGCGCGTCCCCGACCCGCGGGCGAGTCCCAGCAGCACCGTCTCGGCCTGGTCGTCGAGGGTGTGACCGAGCAGGACGGCGGCGGTGCCGAGCTCACTCGCCGCGACGGACATCGCGCGGTAACGGGCGTCGCGCGCCGCCGCCTCGGGGCCGTCCCCGGCGTCGAAGACCCGGGCGGGCAGGACGCGCACGGGGTCCAGGCCCTGCTCCTGCAGCCAGGCCGCCGTCGTCGCGGCCACCTGGTCGGAACCGGGCTGGAGCCCGTGGTCCACCACGAGCGCTCCGACCCTGAGGGACGCGGCCCTGGCGGCGAGGGCGAGCGCCACCGAGTCCGGCCCGCCGGAGCAGGCGACGAGGACGAGGCCGTCGGGGTCCAGGTCGCCCAGGTCGGCGC
>JAHECT010000168.1 GCA_024641605.1 Micrococcales bacterium | reverse complement strand
TCGGAGAACCTCCCGGGCCGGTTCCCCTTCACGGCCGGGGTCTTCCCGTTCAAGCGCACGGGAGAGGCGCCCGCGCGCATGTTCGCCGGGGAGGGCGACCCCGCGCGGACCAACCGGCGATTCCACCTGCTCTCCGAGGGCCAGTCCGCCACGCGGCTCTCGACGGCGTTCGACTCGGTGACCCTCTACGGGCGCGACCCGTCGCCGCAGCCCGACGTCTACGGCAAGGTCGGGACGTCGGGGGTCTCGATCGCGACCGTCGACGACATGCGCGACCTCTACGGCGGGTTCGATCTCTGTGCACCGACGACGTCGGTGTCGATGACCATCAACGGCCCGGCGCCGACGATCCTCGCGATGTTCTTCGTCACTGCGATCGACCAGCAGGTCGAGCGCTTCGTCGCGGCGAACGGACGCGAGCCGGACGAGACGGAGCGGGCGCGCATCGAGTCCGCAACCGTCGCGACCGTGCGGGGCACGGTGCAGGCCGACATCCTCAAGGAGGACCAGGGTCAGAACACCTGCATCTTCTCCACCGAGTTCTCGTTGCGCTGCATGGGTGACATCCAGCAGTGGTTCATCGACCGCGACGTGCGCAACTTCTACTCCGTGAGCATCTCGGGGTACCACATCGCCGAGGCCGGAGCGAACCCCATCACTCAGCTCGCGTTCACCCTCGCCAACGGCTTCACCTACGTCGAGAGCTACCTCGCGCGCGGCATGGCCGTCGACGCGTTCGCCCCGAACTTCTCGTTCTTCTTCTCCAACGGCATGGACGCCGAGTACACCGTCATCGGCCGCGTGGCCAGGCGCATCTGGGCCATCGCCATGCGCGACCTGTACGGGGCGGGGGAGCGGGCGCAGAAGCTGAAGTACCACGTCCAGACCTCCGGCCGTTCGTTGCACGCTCAGGAGATGGACTTCAACGACATCCGCACGACGCTGCAGGCGCTGTGCGCGCTCTACGACAACGCCAGCTCCCTGCACACCAACGCGTTCGACGAGGCCGTCACCACCCCGTCGGCGCAGTCGGTCCGCCGCGCGCTCGCGATCCAGATGATCATCGACCAGGAGTGGGGCCTGTCGATGAACGAGAACCCGCTCCAGGGGTCCGCGATCGTGGAGCAGCTCACCGACCTCGTCGAGGAGGCGGTTCTCGCCGAGTTCGAACGCCTCGCCGACCGTGGCGGCGTCCTCGGCGCCATGGAGACCGGCTACCAGCGCGGACGGATCCAGGACGACTCGCTGCTCTACGAGCAGCGCAAGCACGACGGCTCGCTGCCGATCATCGGCGTGAACACGTTCCTCGCCGGCCCGGGCGACGCCGCGGAGCAGGTCGCCGGGCTGGAGCTCGCGCGCGGCACCGAGGAGGAGAAGCAGTCCCAGCTCGGTCGCCTGGCGGACTTCCACGACCGGCACCGCCACGACGCACCGGCCGCACTTGACCGGCTGCGCGCGGAGGCGGCCGGGGGCGGCAACCTGTTCGCCGCCCTGCTCGAGGCCGTCCGGGTGTGCTCGCTCGGCCAGATCACCGAGGCCTTCTTCGAGGTCGGCGGTCAGTACCGCCGCAACGTCTGACGCCTCGACGGGTGGTCACGACGCGCTGGAGATCGTCGTGGCCACCCGTCGACGGGGCGTGCTCGGATCAGGAGGGGCGGGGCGCTCCTGGCCGGGCGTAGCGGACCCAGGTCAGTCCGATGCAGAACAGCGCGAACACGATGAGCACCCAGTAGAAGGTGGTCACGCTCAGGGCGGCGAGCATCGCTCCGAAGAGGAACGGGCCGTACGCCGCGATCGCGGCCGTCCAGCCGATCACTCCGCCCGCCTGTCGGCGCTCGAAGATCATCGGCATCTGCTTGAACGTCGAGGCGTTGCCGATACCGGTGAAGAAGAAGACAGCCAGCATCCCTAGGAGGAAGCCGGTGAAGTCCGCCTGCAACGCCTCCGCGCCCGCGGACGGGTCCGGAGTCACGTGCTGCAGGGTGTAGAAGAGCGACCCGGCGATGCCGATGCCGGACACGAGGGTCCACCGGGCGCCGCCGAAGCGGTCGGTCAGCGGGCTGAACACGACGCGCGCGCCGGCACCGATGAGCGGGCCGAGGAAGGCGTACTTGAGGGGGGTGGGGATGGTGTATCCCTCGATCAGGATCGATGTGGTGCCGTCGGCCGCCGTCGCGACGATGGCGGCGTTGCCCGCCCCGTAGAGATTCTTGATGAGCAGTCCGAACTGTGCCGAGAGGCCGGCGAACGTGCCGAACGTCATGACGTAGAGCGCCGTCATCCACCAGGTGTCGGCGTTGCGGAAGATGTCGAGCTGCTGGCGCACGCTCGCGGTCACCGGGACGCTCTTGAGCATCGTCCACGCCAGGATCACAGCAACGACGAGGAAGGGGATGTAGATGTAGGCCGCGTTCTGGTACCAGACCTCGCGCGCGGGCTTGCCCGCCTCCCGCAGCGTCTGCGAGGCGCCGAGTCCGCCGACGAGCGCGAACCCGACGATCCACGGCGTGACGAACTGGACCACGGACACGCCGAAGTTGCCCAGTCCTGCCTGCAGGCCGAGCGCGGTCCCCTGCTTCCTGCGCGGGAAGAAGTACGACGTGCTGGGCATGAAGCCGGAGAACGCCCCGCCGCCTATGCCCGCGAGGAACGCGAGGATCATGAACGTGGTGAAGGTCGTGTCCGGGTTCTGGATGGCCATGCCCCAGCCGACGAGCGGGAAGACGAGCAGCAACGACGTCAGCGTCACGAGCTTGCGGGTCCCGAGGATGGGCGGCAGGAACATCCAGACGAGCCGCAGCGTCCCGCCGGCGAGCCCCGGCATCGCCGTGAGCCAGTAGAGCTGCTGCTTGCTGAGGTCGAAGCCGAGGGCGGTCAGCTGCGGAGCCACCGCGCTGGCCAGGAACCAGGTGCAGAACGCGAGAAGCAGCGCGAAGGTGGAGATCCAGAGGGTCCGCCAGGCGAGCCTCGAGTCCCACGCCTCCTCGTCCTCGGGGTTCCAGTCGGTCAGCCACTCACGTCCGGTGCGGGTGGGTGGGGTGGTCACAGACATCTCGGCTCCTCGCCGGTCAGAGCGCCGACGCGGTCGCGTCGGAGTCGTGGTGGGGGTGTTCGAAGGCGTTGCTGAGCTCGGGGGAGCGCCGGTGCAGCATCGACACGATCGTCAGGTGCATCCAGAGCGCGCAGCCGAGGGTGAGCACGAAGAGCACGCCGAACAGCGCCGTCGGCAGCCCGGTCCACTGGACCGCGTAGCCGAACGTGGGGAGCAGCAGGAAGCCGCCGAGCGCGCCGAGCGCGCCGACCAGTCCGCCGACCGCGCCGACATCGTGGGGGAAGTACTCCGGGATGTGCTTGTACACGGCCGCTTTGCCGATCCCCATGGCGCTGCCGAGCACGATGAGCACGAGGGTGAACGGCAGGATCCCGAGCGACCAGGGGAGCACCTCTGCGGTCCCGTCGGCGCTCTTGGCCGGCAGGACGTCGACCACGATGTAGCCGCTCGGCATCATGAGCAGCCCCGTGGTCATGAGCATGAGCCCGAACGTCCAGTACATGACCCGGCGAGCGCCGAGCTTGTCGGAGAGCCAGCCGCCGACCGGACGCAGCAGGGATGCGGGGAAGATGAACAGGGCCGTCAGCAGGCCGGCCTCCCACAGCTCCACGCCGTACTCGGTCTTGTAGTACTTGGGAAGTGCAGAGGCGAGCGCGACGTAGGCGCCGAACACGGCGACGTAGTAGAGGCTGAAGCGCCAGACCCTGGTCTGCTTGAGCGGGATGAGCATCGTGCGGATCGGGATGTTCGCACCGGGCCTCTTGTCCGGCCTCGGTACGGCGAACCACTGGACCAGCGCCATGATCAGGAGCAGGACGCCGTACACGATCGGGACGACCCGCCACCCGCCCTCGATCGCGCCGCCGAAGTAGACCGCCCCGGCCGTCGCCCCGATGATCCCCGGGCCGATCAGCTTGGTCACGCTCGCGCCTACGTTGCCCGCGCCGAAGACCCCGAGGGCGAAGCCCTGCTGCGAGCGCGGGAACCACGCGCTGTTCCACGCGATGCCGCTGCTGAACGAGTTGCCGGCGAAGCCGATGAGGAAGGCCAGAGCGAACAGGGCTGCGCCGCTGCTGACCCCGGCGAGCAGGAAAGTCGGCACGGCCGCCATCACGAGCATCGCGGTCATGACGATCCGGCCGCCCCAGCGGTCGGCGAGGATGCCGGTCCCCAGCCGCCAGATGGCGCCGTTGAGGACGGGCAGTGCGGTGAGCCAGTAGAACGCCGTGTCCGAGAGCCCGAACTCCTGCTGGATGGGCACCCCGAGGATGCCGAACTGCATCCACACCGCGAAGAGCAGGGTGAACGAGATCGTCGAGGTGACGAGGACGCGGTAGCGCCCGGGTGCCGGGGCTTCCTCGGCGGTCGGGTCCACCGTGGCGTCGGGAGTGGTGGTCAGGCTCATGCCCGCTCCTTGATGGTATTTACCAAGACAGCCGCACCGTACGCCCATGGGACTCGCTCGTCCACGCCCGGGATTGGTATTTACCAGTGATGTACGCCACGCACGAAAGAGCCTTGACGAGCCCGTGAGACGGCATAGTCTGCCGACGTATCAGTATTTACCAGCACGACGCCCGAGGAGGCGGCCCAGTGCGACTGCGCGACAGACTGCTCCGGACCGAGACGGAGGGTGAGCGGCCGGCCCCGACGCCGGTCGACCGCCGTGTCTGGGACCTCCTGCTCGCCGCCGACCGACCCCTGGCGGTGGCCGAGATCAGTGACGGGA
>JAHECT010000167.1 GCA_024641605.1 Micrococcales bacterium | reverse complement strand
AGGACCAGCTGCCGATCGGGGACGCCGGCGGGCACCGGTGTGGCGAGCCGCGTGGGGTCGCGCGGGTCGCCTCCAGCGGTGGGGACGGACTCGGAGCGGCGGATGCGGACCGTGCCCGACTCGTCGGGGGTGTCGGGAGCGATCGCCTGGGCCCGGGAGGAGACCGGCTCCACCTGCCAGAGGGAGTCGCCGTCGCGCGTGGAGAGCCGACGCAGCCCCGGCTCGCCGTCGAGCTGGGAGACGAGGCGGTCGTCGGCCCCCCGCGCGTCCGCGACGACGACGTAGCGCACGCCCATGGTGGCCAGGTCGTCGATCTCGTCCGCGCCGATGCCGGCGGCGAGCAGCGCGACAGCGGAGTCGAGCGTGGAGCCCACCCAGCGGGGTGCGGCGACGTCGATCTCCCCCAGCTCCGCGTCCGGGGTCGCGCGCAGGTCGTAGACGACCCGGCCCCCCTCCCGCCGCAGCACGAGGGCGCGCGGCCGCTCCACGCCGCGCATGTCCGCGGCCACGAAGGCGGGGACGACCTCACGGGTCCCCCGGGTCAGCGGCGGGTCGATACCGATCACGACGAGCAGCAGGGCACCGACCGGCGCCAGGAGCAGCCCGACTGCGAGCACGAAGGCAGCGGGCTGCCGCCACCCGAAGTCGGCTCCGGCGAGCAGCGCTGGCACCTGGTCGGCGGCCATCGCCGCGGCGAGCACGAGCGCACCGCCCCAGACCGCGGTCGGCACGCCCGGCCACGGGGCCACCGGGACCGTGAGGGCGTCCGGGGTCACCCGCATGCCCACCTCGAGCACCCCCAGGGTGAGGCCCAGCAGCCCGACGACCCAGGCGCTGACGACCGCGCGCCGGCGGCCGGGCAGCAGGAGCGCCACCACCGCCGCGGCCACGACGCCCCCGGCCAGCCAGAGCGGCGTCGAGCCCGGGCCGCCCGGACGCAGCAGGACGACGTCGAGGGGGTCGAGCGCCCCGTCGGTCGCACCGACGAGTCCCGGCTCGAGCCACAGCAGCGCAGGCTCGCGCACCAGCCGGAGGCTCCACGGCACCGTGAGCGCCGCGGGCACGAGGACAGCCGCGGCGATCTGGCCGCGGTGGCGCCACGAGCCTGCCGCCAGCACCGCGAGCACCGCGAACGCGACCGCCAGCAGCCACACCACCGGGGTGAAGGAGGCCACGACCGCCAGCAGCAGGCCGGTGCCGAAGGCCCGCCGCCAGCTGGGTGCTCGACCCGCCCCCATGAGTCGCGCGCCGGAGCGCACGAGGACCGGCAGCAGGATCACGGTCACCGCGGTGCCGATCCGGCCCCCGCTCATGGCGCCGGTGACCACCGGCAGCGTGGCGTAGGCCGCAGCCGCCCAGACCCGCACCACCGGGGTGCGCAGGACCCCGCGCAGGGCGAGGTAGGCCGTGAGCCCCGCGAGCGGGATCGTGGCGAGCAGGACGACGGACACGGCCGACGTCGCCGACCCGAGCAGGACGACGGCGAGCAGCGTGAGCGGGACCAGCCAGGCGGGCGCGTCCGCGGCCGAGCCCGGTCCGACCTCGTGCCACGCGGCGGTGTAGGTCGCCCAGAGGTCGCCCGCGCCCTCGGGTGCCGGCAGGAGCGCTCCCCCGACGAGCACCCCCTCGCCCAGCAGGCCGCGTACGCCGACCGCCGTGGCCAGGACGAGTCCGAGGATGAGCAGGGTCCCCGGGCGGACCAGGAAGGCCCGGGTCCGCGACGGTCGGCGGTCGTCCGCGTACCACCCGTCCGGGTCGTCGGTCGTGGAGTCGAGCACGGAGCGCGCGGAGTCGGGCTCGTCGCTGCCGGCCAGCCGTTCGCCGAGGCGGTCGAGCCCGTGGCGCAGCTGCGAGCCCCTCGGCGCCAGCATCGCGCGCACGTCGGCGGCCGGGACCGCGCCGGGGAGGGCGGAGGCGGCGGCGACGCGGGCGCGGGAGGCGCGCAGGCGGGGCCGGGCGCGGAGCGCGTCGACGAAAGCCCCCCACTCCTCCGCGGCGAGGTCGGGGGCCTTGCCCAGGAGCAGCCCGAGCGCGCGGAAGAGCGACCCGAGCAGGAGCCGCAGCGTCGTGAGCATCCCCCGGACGCCGGCGGAGTGCGCCCGGAGCAGGTGCACCGACGCCGCGCGGTCCAGACGCAGGACGCCGTGGTCGGGGTCGGTGCCGGCCACGGCGATCGGGCGACGGCCGCTGGCGGCGGCGACACGGTGGTGGACGACGGCGTCGGTGGCCACGACGACCCGGTGCCCGGCCACGTGGGCGCGCCAGCAGAAGTCGACGTCGTCGCGGAACATCGGCAGGGCCGGGTCGAACCCGTCGAGGTCCTGCCAGACCCGGCGCTGCACCAGCATGCCCGCGCTCGACACCGCGAGGACCTCGCGGATCCCGTCGTGCTGGCCCTGGTCGAGCTCGCGGCGCTCGAGACCGGTGACCCGGTCACCGGACCGCGCGACGGTGACGCCCACCTCGAGCAGTCGCTCCTGGTGCGCCCAGCCACGGACCTTGGGACCCAGCACTCCGGCCGAGCGCTCGAGATCGGCCGTGAGCAGCAGGGCGTCCAGCGCACCCGGCCGCGGGGCGGAGTCGTCGTGCAGGAGCCACACCCAGCGCACGACCTCCGGGTCGACCTCCTCCCGACTGCCCGACCCGGTGGCGAGGGCCGCGGCCACGGCCGCGCCGAAGGCGGTGTCCCGCGGGAGGGACAGCACCCGGTCGACGACGCCGGCGGCCACCGCGCGTTCGAGAACCGCCGAGGTGGAGTCGACGCTGCCCGTGTCGACGGCCACGACGCGGTCGGGCCGGCGCGTCGAGGCGGCGAGCGCGGTGAGCGTGGCGGGCAGCCAAGGTGCTCCGTCGTGGGCGACGAGGACGGCGGTCACCCGGTGGGCCCGACGCGGGATGTCGGCCTCGTCGGGCTCGGGGTCCAGATCGAGGAAGGCCGGCGCGGGGGCGGGCTCGAGCAGGTCGCTGACGTCGGAGGAGCCAGCGACGAGAGGGGAGGTCAGGTCCGCGACCTGGGCGCCGAGGTCGCGCACCACCTCGAGCGGTCCCGCTCCCTCCGAGGAGGCGGGTGGGGTGTCGTCGGTGGGCATGACCCGAGAACCCTACGCGACGTCGAGAGGGGCGTCGGACGCTCGTCCGGGCAACCCCGGAGGAAGCGAGGGGTCAGCCGGCGGCCTTCTTGAGGCGGCGGCGCTCCCGCTCGGACAGGCCGCCCCAGATGCCGAAGCGCTCGTCGTGCTCGAGCGCGTACTCCAGGCACTCGACCCGCACCTCGCAGGTCGTGCAGACCCGCTTGGCCTCCCGGGTCGATCCGCCCTTCTCCGGGAAGAAGGCCTCGGGGTCGGTCTGGGCGCACAGGGCGCGCTCCTGCCAGCCGAGCTCCTCGGCGTCGGTCAGCGGCAGGACCGTGACGTTGCTCGCCGGGGCGTCGCTCACCCCGATGTCGCTCACCTGGACGTTGCTCACCGGGATCATGCTCACCGGCGGTACCTCCTCGACCCGGGTCCCGGATGCTCGCGACAGCCGGAACCTGACGTGGTGCGAACCACAGTCCGTGCTCCGCACGGAATGAATTACAGGGGTGTAAGTGCTCCCGCGTCAACCCCGGCGGCCAGATCCGCTCCGATCGCCCGGTGTAGGGAATCGGCTACGCCGGGTCACCGACGGGCGTGAGGTCGAGCGTGAGCGACGCCCGCCGCGCCAGGGCGGCCCGCTCCGGATCGACCGATCCGTAGGTCGTCGTCCGCTGACGGGACGCCCGCCCCGCCCGGGCCGCGAGGGCCTCGAGCTCCGCCGGGGTGCGCCGCGACCCGTGCGCGGAGCCGGCCATGCGGCTGATGGTCTCCTCCATGAGGGTGCCGCCGAGGTCGTCGCAGCCGGCGCGCAGCAGGTCCGCGACGCCGTCGGGTCCGAGCTTCACCCAGGAGCACTGCACGTGGTCGATCGCGCCGTGGAGCATGAGCCGGGCCAGCGCGTGCACCGCCCGGTCGTCGCGCGGCGCGGGCCCGGGGCGCGCCACGCCGGCCAGGTAGACCGGGGCGTTGTGGTGGATGAAGGGCAGGCCCACGAACTCGGTGAACCCGCCGGTGCGCTCCTGGATCCCCCGCAGGACGGCCAGGTGGGCCACCCAGTGGGCGGGGGTGTCGACGTGCCCGTACATCATCGTCGCGCTGGAACGGATCCCCAGCTCGTGGGCCGTGGTCACCACATCGATCCACGCGGCGGCGGGCAGCTTCCCCTTGGTGAGCACCCATCGGACGTCGTCGTCGAGGATCTCCGCCGCCGTCCCGGGGATCGTGTCGAGCCCGGCCGCCCGGGCCTCGACGAGCCAGTCCCGGACCGTGAGCCCGCTGCGCGAGGCCCCGTTGACGACCTCCATCGGCGAGAACGCGTGCAGGTGGATGTCGGGGGCGCGCCGCTTCACCTCCCGCGCGAGGTCGAAGTACGCCGTGCCCGGGAGGTCGGGGTGGATCCCGCCCTGCATGCACACCTCGGTCGCGCCGACCGCCCAGGCCTCGGCGACCCGGTCGCCGACCTCGGACAGCGACAGCGTGAAGGCGTCCGCGTCGGTCCGCCGCTGGGCGAAGGCGCAGAACCGGCAGCCGGTGTAGCAGACGTTGGTGAAGTTGATGTTGCGGTTGACGACGTAGGTGACCTCGTCGCCGACCGTGTCCCGGCGCACGTCGTCGGCGAGGGCCGCCACGGCCGCCAGCTCCGCCCCGGTGCTCGTCATGAGCGCCAGCGCCGCCGGGTGGTGCTCGGGCCGGGCGAGCGCGGCGGGGTCCT
>JAHECT010000166.1 GCA_024641605.1 Micrococcales bacterium | reverse complement strand
CCACCACGACGACGCCCGGCTACGGACTGTGGGAGGAGACCGGCGGGAGCGGCAATTTCACCCTCGCCGACCAGATCCAGTTCCGCTGGGTCAACTACTCGACCTCGAGCTACACCGGGCCCGGCTCGGAGAACCCCTGCGCCCTGAGCGACCTGCTCTGCGTCGGACAGACCGTCCTCTGGCAGTAAGGGCCTCTGAACCGGCGTACCGGTAGTCGCCTCACCCGCTGGAGGGGACCGCCGGGAGGCCGTGGTGGTCCCTCGCGAGGTCGGCCACGCCGATGAGTCCCGCATCGTTGCCCATCGTGGCGAGCACCAGCGAGGCCAGCGGGCGGTGCGCCCGCGCCACGAGCGCGTGCTCGAACGCGCGCCGCGTGGGGCCGAGCAGGAGATCGCCCGCCTCCGAGACGCCTCCGCCCAGGACGACGAGCTCGGGATCGAGCAGGGCGACGAGGTCCGCGATCCCGGCGCCGAGCGCGGAGCCCAGGAGGGCGAAGGCCTCGAGCGCCACCGGGTCGTCCTGGCGCGCCGCCTCCGTCACGTGGCGACCGACGACGCCCTCGGGTGTCCCGTCGCCCAGGGAGAGCAGCACGCCTGCCTCGGCGCGGCGCTCCGCCGCCAGCTCGCGCGCCTCGCGCAGCAGGGCGTTGCCGCTCGCGTACTGCTCCCAGCACCCTCGGCGACCGCAGCCGCAGGGCCGACCCTCGGGCACCTGGGTCATGTGACCGATCTCGGCGGCCATCCCGTACGAGCCGCGCACGAGGCGCCCGTCGAGAACGATCCCGCCCCCGACCCCGGTGCCCACGGTGACCGCCACCATGGACTCCGCGTCGCGCCCGGCACCGAAGCGGAACTCCCCCCAGGCGGCGGCGTTGGCGTCGTTCTCGACCACGACCGGCAGACCCACCGCCGACTCGACGTGAGCCGCGAGCGGCTCCTCGCGCCAGTCCAGGTTGGAGGCGAACCGGACCATGCGGCGGGTCTCGTCGACGAAGCCGGCCGCGCCGAGACCGACGCACGACACCGACCCACCGAGCCCGTCGGCGAGTGTCACGAGCTCGCGCGTCACCTCGACGATCGCCGCGACGACCGCCGCCGAGGACAGGGCTGGGGTCTCTCGCCGGGCCCGGCGCACGACGACGCCCGATTCGTCCACGAGCCCGGCCGCGATCTTGGTGCCGCCGATGTCCACACCGATCGTCCAGCTCATGGGGCTGAGCCCTCCTCCGGGTCCTCGGTGCGAACCGGGATCCGCCGCACCCTCGGCTGCTCCTCCGCGTCGACGGGGTCCTCGCGTGTCAGGACGGGGGGCTCCGGCGTCGTCCCGGTGTCGCCCTGCTGCGGCTCCGGCGGCTCCTCCGGCACGAGATCCCGCAGGGCGTCCCCCAGACCGGCGAGGGCGGCGTCGACCCACCGGCCGACCTCGTCGGGATCCGCGTCACGGACCGCGGCGATGGCCCGGCACAGGGGGCAGGGGCAGGTCCGGCCCTCGGCGTCGACGGGGGCGACGTGGGGCGCCGCCGTGACCAGCCAGTCCTGCGCCGCGGCGAGCAGACGGGCCGCCTCACCGCCCGCCCGGGGTGCGTCCTCACTCATCGGGACTCCCTGCGTCGGTCCCCCGAGGGACGAGGCGGTCGTCGGGCACGAAGTCGACGCGCACGACGCCCTCGCCCGTGTCCATCCGCGCACCGCTCACGCTGCAGCGGCGCAGCACGGGGGGCAGCTCGAGGACGCGACGGTGCGGGCCGAGGTCGATGACGAGGTCGCCACGGTCGGTCACGGCCACGGTCACGTCCTCGGACGACGCCCCCGGGACCGGGACCTCGAGGCTCCAGCCGCCGCCCTCCGCCCGGACGCCGCCGCCGGCCGGAGCGGCGCCGAGGTCGAGCGGGTCGGACCCGGCGAACACCTCGGTGGCCAGGGCAGTGAGCGCAGCGACCCCGACGGGCTCCTCCGCCCGATAGGGGACGTGGCGGACCGGCAGGCCCGGCAGGTCTGCACGCGCGGCCACGAGGGCGTCGCGGTGACGGTCGACGAGCGCGGAGGGCCAGCCGTCCCCGGCCGCGACCCGGTTGAGCAGGAGGCCGTCGACGTGGTGCCCGAGCAGGGCCAGGGTGGCCCGGGCCCGTCGGGTCTCGGCGAGCACGAGGCGCTCCGGGGTGGCGACCAACCGGACCGACGCGTGCGCACCCACGATCAGGGCGCGCACCGACCGCAGCTGGGCGGCGACCCTGTCCAGCGCATCGAGCGCCTCGACCGTGTCCGGACGCAGGCCGGGAGCGGTGACGAGCGCCTCGATCCGCCGTTCGACGGGGAACGCGCGGGCGATCATCCGCTCGAGCGCCTCCGGCAGCGCCAGCAGCCGGAGGGTCTCGGCCGTCGGCGCGCAGTCGATGACGAGGGCGTCGTAGCCCTCGGCGAGGCGGGTCACCTCGGCCAGCGCGAGCACGTCCTCGACGCCGGGCAGCGTGGCCACCTCGTCGGCTACCAGCGGGTCGAGGCCCGCGTCGTCGAGCAGCCCCGCCACCGTGCGCGCGAGCGCGGGCCACGCGGCGTCGACCTGGGCGCGGACGTCGACCTGCAGGGCGTCGAGCGTGGTCCCGGGCACGACGGTCGGGGTGGCGCCGCCGCGCCAGTCTCGGACATGCGCCCGGCCGGCGGACAGCCCGAGGACGTCGCCGAGGGAGTGCGCCGGGTCCGTGCTCACGACGAGGGTGCGCCGTCCCGCCTCGGCCGCGGCGAGCGCCGACGCGGCCGCCAGCGTCGTCTTGCCGACGCCGCCCTTGCCGACGACCAGGAGGACCCGCACGGGACCAACCTACCGGGACCGTGAGCCACGATCCCGTGCGCCTCAGGAGGACTCGACGCGCTCCTTGAGGCCGCGCAGAGCCGTGTCGACGATGACCTTCTCCGCCTTGCGCTTGATGAGGCCGATCATCGGGATGCTGACGTCGACCGAGAGCCGGTAGCGCACGGTCGTGGTTCCGTCCCCGTTGTCGGAGAGCTCGTAGGCGCCGTCCATGGCCTTGAGCATCTGACCGCTGGTGAGCGTCCAGCTGACAGACGAGTCGTCGTCGGCCCAGTCGTACTCGAGCTCGTAGGTGTCCTTGATCGCTCCCGCGTCGACCACGAAGCGGGCGTCGGCCGGGCGGCCGTCCTCGTACTGGGTGAGGATCTCGACGCTGCGGACGCCGTCGCTCCAGTCCGGGTACGCCGCGATGTCGGCGATGACCTCGATGACCCGGGACGGGGGTGCGTCGATGACGATGCTCGACTCGGTGCGATCGGCCATGGACCGGACCCTACTGCCTGGGCGCTTGCGTCGCCCGGGTCACCAGCGCAACGCGAACGGGGTCTTCCCCCCGCGGAAGTGCCCGACGTTGACGCACTCGGTGCGACCCACGCGGGCCCGTCGCACGAGCGGCTGGTGGATGTGGCCGAACAGGACGAGCCGGGGCTGGGTCGCCCGGACGTGGTCGAGGATGGCCTTGCTCCCGACCTCGTGCCGGCGGGCGACGACGTCGTAGGTGAGCTCCGGCAGGGCCGGCGGGATGTGCGCGCAGAGGACGTCGACCTCCCCGACCGCGGCGACCTTCGCCGCGAAGCTCTCCTCGTCGAGCTCGTACGGGGTGCGCATGGGGCTGACCAGCCCGCCACCGACGAAGCCCACCCTCAGCCCGCCGATCTCGGTCACCTCGCCGTCGAGCACGGTGTGCCCGGCACGCAGGTAGTCCCCCCACAACCGCGGCACGTCCACGTTGCCGTAGGTGAGGTACGCGGGCGTCGGCATCGCCGCGAACAGCTCCGCGTACTGGGCGCGGACCTTGTCCTCGAGGATCGCGTAGCGGTCGCGCCGCTCGCGGGCCACGACCTCGTCCCAGAGCCCCGCGGTCCACCGACGTGCCTCGTCGTAGCGCCCCGCGGTGCGCAGCTCGACGAACCGGCGCGTGTTCTCCGCCCCGAACAGCTCGGCGAAGATGCCCTGCGAGACGTCGTCGTAGTCCAGGAAGAGGACCAGGTCGCCCAGGCAGATGAGGACGTCGGCCCCGTCCGACGCGCGGGCGAGCGCAGCAGTGCTGCCGTGGACGTCGCTGACGACGTGGACCCTCACCCGGCCGACCCTAGGGGACGGCAGGGGCGGTCAGCCGAGCACCGCTCCCGCCACCGCCCCGACGGCCAGCAGAGCCAGCGTGATGGCGAGCATCGCGGCGGCCGCGAGTCCCCATCGTCCGCCCGGGAAGGAGCGGGGGTCGGCGAGCTGGGGGGCGGGGTCGGCGATCCGGAGCCTCGTGAGCATGAGCTCGGCGTAGGCCTCCACCTCCTCGTCGTCGGCGTCGGCCGAGCGCGGGGCCTCGATCCCCTCGAGCAGAGCCAGGGTGGAGGCGGGTGCGGAGGGTGCGTGGCGACCCGAGCCCGCGGACACGCGCACGAGGGGCGCGGCGTCGGGCGGCTCGCCCTCCGGTCGCGCATGCCGGCCGCGTCGCTGTCCGGTACCGCCCCGCGGGACCGTGGACGGGACCGTGATCTCCTCCGCCGGGTCCGGTGCGGTCGGCCCGGTCGGCTCGGGACGGAGGTCGCGGTGGCACAACGAGCACCACGCCGCTCCTGCGGGCACGGCGGCCCGGCACGACGGACAGCGCGAGTCGATGGACACGTCGCTGTCATCGGCAGCGGGAACGGCGCCCTTGACCCCCGATCACGCCCGGCGGGGAGTCCCGGGGGCACGGCCGGACTCGAGCTCGTCCTTGAGCGCCCACGCGCTCCGCTTCCAGGCCCGGGCGCGCCGGGCACGCTCGCGGGC
>JAHECT010000165.1 GCA_024641605.1 Micrococcales bacterium | reverse complement strand
ACGCGGTCGGCGTCGTCGAGCACGAGGACACCGACCGCACCCGGGTGGGCAACGTACTCGCGCACGACCGTCTGCCCGTCGCCGAGCTCCACCGTGTCGCGACGCAGGTCCCACACCATGCCGGCATGCACCGTGTCGGAGGCGGTCACGACGCGCGCATCCGCCTCGTCGCGGAGCTCGCTGGGATCCCCCGGCCAGGTGGGGTCGAGGACGTGGGGCGTCACGGGTCAGGCGAGAACGGGCTCGGTGCGAGCGTCCACGTGCCGCCGTTCGAGGGCCGCCGCGACGAGGCCCGAGAACAGCGGGTGCGCCTTGGTCGGGCGTGAGCGCAGCTCCGGGTGCGCCTGCGTCGCGACGTAGTACGGGTGCACGTCGCGCGGCAGCTCCACGAACTCGACCAGGCGGCCGTCGGGCGAGGTCCCGGAGAACCACAGGCCCGCAGCCTCGAGCTGGCCGCGGTAGTCGTTGTTCACCTCGTACCGGTGCCGGTGCCGCTCCTCGATGTAGACCTCGCCGTACACGTGGCGCACGATCGACCCCTCGGCCAGCTTGGCGGGGTAGAGACCGAGCCGCATGGTGCCGCCCATGTCCCGTTCCCCCGCGACGACGTCGCGCTGGTCGGCCATCGTGGCGATGACAGGGTGGGGTGTCGACTCGTCAAACTCAGAGGAGCCCGCGCCCTCGAGCCCCGCGACGTCGCGGGCGTACTCGATGACCATGCACTGCAGGCCGAGGCACAGGCCCAGCGTGGGGATGCCGCGCTCACGGGTGAAGCGGAGTGCGGCCAGCTTGCCCTCGATGCCGCGTACGCCGAAGCCGCCCGGCACGCACACGGCGTCGCAGTCCCCGAGCAGGCGCTGGGCGCCCTCCTCCGTGATGCAGTCATCGGAGGTGACCCAGCGGATGTTGACGCGGCAGTCGTGGGCGAACCCGCCGGCGCGCAGCGCCTCGGTGACCGAGAGGTAGGCGTCGGGCAGGTCCACGTACTTGCCCACGAGGGCGACGGTGATCTCGTGCGCGGGGTGGTGCACCCGGCGCAGCAGCTCGTCCCACGCGGTCCAGTCCACGTCGCGGAACGGGAGGCCGAGCCGGCGCACGACGTAGGCGTCGAGCCCCTCGCTGTGCAGGACCTTCGGGATGTCGTAGATGCTCGGCGCGTCCACCGCGGCGACGACCGCCTCCACGTCGACGTCGCACATGAGCGAGATCTTGCGCTTGATGCTCGTGGGCACCTCGCGATCCGCCCGCAGCACGATCGCGTCCGGCTGGATGCCGATGTTGCGCAGGGCCGCCACGGAGTGCTGCGTGGGCTTGGTCTTGAGCTCACCCGACGGCCCGATGTAGGGCAGCAAGGACACATGGAGGAAGAAGACGTTGTCGCGTCCGACCTCGTGGCGGATCTGGCGCACGGCCTCGAGGAAGGGCAGCGACTCGATGTCGCCGACGGTCCCGCCGACCTCGGTGATGACGACGTCCACGTCGGGGGTCGCCATCCGCCGGATCCGGGACTTGATCTCGTTCGTGATGTGCGGGATCACCTGGACGGTGTCGCCGAGGTACTCGCCACGACGCTCCTTGGCGATGACCGTCGAGTAGACCTGACCGGTCGTCACGTTGGCCGACCCGTGCAGGTCGGTGTCGAGGAACCGCTCGTAGTGGCCGATGTCCAGGTCGGTCTCGGCCCCGTCGTCGGTGACGAAGACCTCGCCGTGCTGGAACGGGTTCATGGTGCCCGGATCCACGTTGAGGTAGGGATCGAGCTTCTGCATCGTCACCCGCAGCCCACGGGAGGACAGGAGGTTGCCGAGCGAGGAGGCCGTGAGCCCCTTGCCGAGCGAGGAGGCGACTCCTCCGGTGACGAAGAGATGCTTGGTCGTCTGGGGGTTCACGGACGACCAGGCTATCAGGGGGTGGACGGGGTCGAGCCGGCGTCCTCCGGACGCGGCGTGTCCTGCGCCAGCTCGGTCCGCAGGACGTCGAGCCCGACGGATCCCAGGGCCAGCGCCCTCATGTGCCAGGCCTTGAGATCGAAGGCCTCCCCGCCCCTGGCCCGGGCGTCCTCACGCGCCGCCAGCCAGACCCGCTCTCCCAGCTTGTACCCGATCGCCTGGCCGGGGATCCCGAGGTAGCGGTCGATCTCGCTGGCCGCGAAGTCCTCCGCCAGCAGCCCCCGCAGGTGCAGGAACCGCCGAGCCAGGTCCGCGTCCCACACGGCCCCGGCCGCGTCCCCGATCCCGTCCAGCAGGACGGGATCGGCGTCGGCGGGTACGGCCAGCTCGAGGTGCAGACCGATGTCCACGATCACCCGGACCGCGCGCATCGCCTGCGCCGACAGGAACCCCAGCTCCGTGGCCGGGGTGTCGAAGTAGCCGAGCTCGTCCATGAGCCGCTCCGCGTAGAGCGCCCAGCCCTCCCCGTGGCCGGACACGAACGACACCCGCTGGAACCGGGACAGCCGCTCGCGCTGGAGCATCGTGTAGGCGACCTGGAGGTGGTGGCCGGGGACGGCCTCGTGGAACCACACCGATAGCAGCCACCACGAGCGGAACCGGGTCTGGTCGGGCAGGACCGGCAGCCAGGTGCGACCGGAGCGCGCGAAGTCCTCGCTCGGGGGCGTGTAGTACGGCGCGGCCGCCGAGCCGGGCGGGGCCAGCACGGCGTCGCAGCGACGCATCTGCTCGGGGATGTCGAAGTAGCGGCCGTCGAAGGAGTCGATGGTCTCGTCCGTGATGCGCTGCAGCCACGCACGCGTCGCCTCGGCACCCTCGATCGTGTGCTCGGGATCGGTGTCCAGCCGGTCCATCGCCTCCGCCGGGGTGACACCGCCGTAGAGCTGGGCGCTCACCTCGTTCATCCGCCTCGTGATCCGGGACAGCTCCTCCCAGCCCCAGGCGTAGGCCTCCTCCAGGTCGACGTCGGCACCGGTGTAGTACCGGGCCTTGGCGGCGTAGCGCTCGCGGCCCACCGCGTCGCGCTCGAGAGCCGCCTCGGCGTAGTCCGCCCGCAGCCAGGCGGCGAGATCGCCGTAGGCCGACTCGGCCGTGGCGGCGGAATGCTCGAGGCGCTGGCGGAGCCCGGCGTCCGCGCCGGCGTAGCCGCGGACGAACCCGGTGAACCAGCCGTCGCCCGCCCCCGTGCCCGCACAGACGTCCGCGACCGCTGCCGCGCCGAGCACCTGGCGGCGCGCCGGCAGGACCCCGCCCCGGATCCCCTCCTCGTACGCCGCGCGCAGCGACGCCAGCGCCGCGGGCACCGCGTCGAGACGCCGGACGACGTTGTCCCACTGCTGGTCCGTCCCGGTCGCCATGACCGTGAACACCCCGCGCACCGCCTGGATCGGTGACCCGAGGACGTTGATGTCGCGCAGGTGCTCCTCCAGGTCGTACATGGCGAGCTGGGCGCCGAGCCGCTCCCTGATGACCGCGGCGGCCAGCCGGTCGTCGGCGCTGGTCTGCGCGAGGTCGTCGAGCTCGGCGAGCCAGCCGCGCAGGCGCGCGGCCCGCGCGTCGTGCGAGGCCGGCGAGTAGTCGGTCAGGAGGTGCTCGTACCCGGCGACCCCGAGATAGGTCGCCGAGATCGGGTCGGCGGCGGCGGACTCCTGCACGATCCGGTCGGCGAGGTCGAAGACGGCGGTCATCGGGTGCCCTTCCGTGGCGGGGACGCGGTGGGACGGGATCGGGTCCCCGCACGATCAGCGGCCGCGAGCGCGAGCAGCTCCTCGGCGTGGGCGGCGGCGGTGGCGGAGTCCTCCAGCCCGGCCAGCATGCGGGCGAGCTCGCGCACGCGCTCTCCGGCCTCGACGGCGGTGAGGTCCGCGCTCGTCACGGAGCCGTCGTGCGCCTTGCGCACCACGACGTGCCGGTCGGCGAAGGCGGCCACCTGCGGCAGGTGCGTGACGACGAGCACCTGCGACGTGCGGGCCAGCCGGGCGAGGCGCCGGCCGACCTCCACGGCAGCACGGCCGCCCACGCCGGCGTCCACCTCGTCGAAGACCAAGGTGGGCACCGGGTCGGTGCCGGCGAAGACCACTTCGATGGCCAGCATCACCCTGGACAGCTCCCCGCCGGAGGCGCCCTTCGCGATGGGACGGGCGGGTGCACCGGGGTGCGGGACGAGGAGGATCTCCACCTCGTCGACGCCGGAGGGACCGAACGCCACCCGCTCACCCCGGACCAGCAGACCCTCGGCGTCGGGCCGTTGCGACAGGGCGACGCTCACCTGGGCGTGAGGCATGGCCAGCTCCACCAGCTCGGCGGTCACCTCGGCCGCGAACCGTCCCGCCGCCTCGGCGCGCGCCGCTCCGACGTCTGCGGCGCGCTCGCCCAGCGCGGACCGCAGCGCGTCCCGCTCGTGGGCCAGGGCCTCGATCGACTCGTCGTCGCCGTCCAGCTCGGCCAGGCGCTCCCCGCTCTCGGCGGCGAAGGCCAGCACCTCGGTCACGCTGGACCCATATCGCCGCTGCAGGACGGCGAGCTGCGCCCGACGGTCCTCGACGGCGGCCAGGCGCGCCGGGTCGCCGTCCACGGCGTCGGAGTACGACGCCAGGTCGCCGGCGACATCGGCCACGATCGCCGCGGCCTCGGCGAGCCGGTCAGCGAGCTCGCCGAGCTCGCGGTCGTGGTCGCGCTGGCCCTCGAGCGTGCGCCGGGCCAGTCCGAGCAGGTCGAGGGCATCCACATCGAGCCCGGACTCGTCCCCCCCGGAGAGGACCCGGTGGGCCGTGGTCGCAGCACCACGCAGCACCTCGGCGTGGCCGAGCCGGAGGGCCTCGGCGGCGAGCTGCGCGTCCTCGTCGGGCTGCGGCG
>JAHECT010000164.1 GCA_024641605.1 Micrococcales bacterium | reverse complement strand
TGCCCGAGCTCGCCGTCGACGGGGGCGCCGCCGCCAACGGCTTCCTGCTCCAGACCCAGGCCGACGTCCTCGGGGTCCCCGTCGTCCGGGCGGCCGTGCTGGAGACGACCGCGCTGGGGGCAGCGTTCCTCGCCGGCCTGGGCACGGGTGTGTGGCCCGATCTGGAGGCGGTGGCCGCCACGGTGCGACGTGACGCTCAGGTCGAGCCAGGCGTCCGGGACGACCGGGCACTACGTCGGTGGCGGGCCGCGGTCGAGCGGTCGAAGGGCTGGGCCACGCTCTGACGCGGAGCGTCAGGCGGCGGGCGCGGGAGCGGCCGCGAGCTCCTCGTCGGGCTGCTCCACGAGCAGGGCGGCATCCGCGCTCATCGACTTCGCCTTCTGGGCGTACATGTCGACGTACTCCTGACCGCTGAGCTGCATGAGCTCGTACATGATCTCGTCGGTCATGGACCGCAGCACGAAGCGGTCTCCGCTCATGCCCTCGTAGCGGGAGAAGTCGATCGGGGCGCCGATGGCGATCTTGACCCGCATGATCTTCGGCCGGATGCGTCCCGGAGGCTGGATGTGGTGGGTGTTGACCATGGCGCAGGGCACGACCGGCACGCCCGCCTCGAGCGCCATCCGGGCCACGCCCGTCTTGCCGCGGTAGAGCCGGCCGTCGGGCGAGCGGGTCCCCTCCGGGTAGATGCCGAGGAAACTGCCGTCCGCAAGGATGCGCAGGCCGGTCTGAAGGGCGGCCTCGGACGCGCGACCGCCGGACCGGTCGACCGGGACCTGGCCGGCACCGGACATGAACAGCTTGGTGAGCCACCCCTTGAGCCCGGGCGTGGTGAAGTAGTCGCTCTTCGCCAGGAAGGTGATCTTCCGGCGGCAGACGAGCGGCAGGAAGATCGAGTCCGAGAACGACAGGTGGTTGCTGGCGAGGATCGCCGCGCCATCCTGGGGGAGGTTCTCCAGCCCCTCGACCTGGGGACGGAACAGGATCCTGAGCCAGGGCCCGATGAGGATGTACTTGCACACCCAGTAGAACAAGCCCTGCCTCCTCCCGGGTCGATCGCCGACGACGCCCATCATGCCCGGTCCGGCGGCCGGACGCGCAGCGTCCCGCTGACATTACGGTGCGCGCACCCGCAGCGACAACGCCGCGCGCCGGGTAGCGTCGACCCCGCGGCCCTCCACCGCTCTCCGCGACCCACACGAGAGGCGACCATCGTGCCCCTGCTGCCCGGAGCCGAGCCCTTCAGCCACGACGGTGGCCGCACCGGGGTCCTGGTGATCCACGGGTTCACCGGATCGCCCAAGTCCATGCGCCCGTGGGCCGAGCACCTGGCCGCCGAGGGGTTCACGGTGGAGCTCCCCCGGCTCCCGGGCCACGGCACCCGCTGGCAGGACATGGCCGTCACGCGGTGGGAGGACTGGTACGCCGAGGTCGACCGCACCTTCACCTCCCTGCAGGAGCGCTGCGACCGGGTCTTCGTCATGGGGCTGTCGATGGGCGGGTCGCTGGCGCTGCGACTGGCCGAGAACCGCGCCGACGAGGTCGCGGGTGTCGTGCTGGTGAACCCTGCCGTGCACAGCGAGCGCAAGGACCGGCACCTCCTGCCCGTCGTGCGCCACGTGGTCAAGGCGTTCCCCGGCATCGTCAACGACATCAAGAAGCCCGGGCAGGACGAGGGCGGCTACGACAAGCTCCCGCTCAACGCGGCCTATTCGCTCCAGCAGGCATGGGTCACGATCAGGGACGACATCGCCCGGATCAGCTGCCCGGTGCTGCTGCTGCACAGCCGCGAGGACCACGTCGTCGAGCCCAGCAACGCCGCCTGGATCCTCGACCACCTCCGCAGCGACGACGTCACGGAGGTGTGGCTCGAGGACAGCTACCACGTCGCCACCCTGGACAACGACGCCCCGCTCATCTTCGAGCGCAGCGTGGACTTCGTACGCCGGGTCGCGCCTGCCGCGTCCGAGGCGTGACACTGACCCCATGAGCACCCCGGTGGGGCGCGGCAACGGCCTGCCGCCCGCGCAGCGCTACGTCGCCCTCGTCGACGTGGACCCGCCCGTGGCCGACCACGTGCTCGACCTCCTGCGCGACGCGGGCGTCACAGCCGTGGCCGAGCCGCTCGGCGGTGAGCACGGGCCGGTGCGTCAGGCGGCGCCGCCGACGCGGCCCACCGACCGCGTCCACGTCGACCACGGACACGTGCTGCTCGCGCGCGACGTCGTGGGGCGCGCCCTGCCGGCGCTGCGGGCGGACTTCCTCGCCGACGCGGCCCGCCGTGCCGACGCCGAGGCCGGTGCGGACCGGCCAGACGCCGAGCTCGGCGACGCCGACGTCGAGGCGCTGTTCGCCGACCTCGTGACCCGCTTCGGGTCCGAGGCGCCCGACCCGGTCGGCCGGTGGTCGGCGCTCGAGGACGACCCCGAGCCGCTCGAGCCTCAGGAGCCGCCGCAGCGGCCGCGGCTCTCCTCCCGCCTGGTCCGCCGCGGCGAGGACCCCGAGCCCGATCCTGCCGACGCGCCGGCGGACGACCCGGAGGACCACTTCGTCCCGCCGCCTCCGCCGCCGCTGCCCCAGGTCGACCGCACGACCCGGTTGGCCTGGGCGGCGCTCCTCGGCGGGCCGCTGCTGATCCTCCTGTCGGCGATCCTGGGCATCGGGCTCGAGAGCTGGGTCGTCCTGCTCTCCCTCGCCGGCTTCCTCGGCGGCTTCGCCACCCTCGTGGCCCGCATGGGCGACAAGCCCCGTCAGGACGACGGGTGGGACGACGGCGCCGTCCTCTGAATCGCGTGACCGCGTCGTCGCGCACAGCGACGGACTGCTCCTCATCCGAACGGGTGAGGGCACTGGAACCGTTCGGTGACGCCGCGTGGCCGTAGCATGGTGATGCAGCGGTCCATGCCACGAGGCGACCGCGCTCACGAGGGGGCCGCATGCGAGCGAGGCACCACAGGGGAGACCGCGGCGCGTCCGCGGTCGAGTTCGCCCTCGTCGTCCCTCTGCTGCTCGTCCTGGTCTTCGGCATCATCAACTTCGGGATCCTGTTCAGCCAGCAGCTCTCGATCAACAACGCGGTCCGCGAGGGTGCCCGCAGGGCCGTGGTCGCCGATCCCAACGCTCCGCGCAGCTGCGCGAAGATCCTGGCGAGCGTCCAGAACGAGCTGAGCGCGCTCGCCCTCGACCCGACCGACGTCGCGGTGCGCATCTCCACCAACGGGTTCACGAGCACCCAGCCGTGCGGCAACGCCTTCGTGGCCTCCGGCGGCTCGACCAACATCCCGTGCAAGGGCAGCTACAACAACGGCAACGCCGGATCCCTCGTCGTCGAGGCGCGGCACGTGAGTGCCATCCCCGTGTCGTTCCCCCCCTTCCCCACGTCACTGACGCTCACATCCAAGGCGGTGTACCGATGCGAGTTCTCCGCGTGATGACGACGCGTCGTCCCGAGCCCGACCCCGAGCGCGGGGCCGTCGCCGTCGTCGTCGCCCTTCTCCTCACCGTCTTCATGATCCTGGCGGCCTTCGCCATCGACATCGGCAACGCCTACGCCCAGGGTCGCCAGGTCTCCGTCGCCATGGACTCCGCCGCGCTCTCCGCGGCCGCCAAGGTGGGCGAAGCCTTCCCCACCGGCACCGCCTGCACCGCCGGCGCGCTCACCGCCATCGGCGCGCAGGGCATCGCCCAGACCGAGGCCGACCGGATCAACACGGAGAACCGCAAGGACGGCCAGCCCGAGGCCGTCCAGTCGGTGACGGTCACCTGCGCTCCCGACGGCAACGCGATCCAGGTCGACGTGGCCAACACCCGCGGGGTCCCGACGTTCCTGGCCGGGATCATCGGCATCGACACGGTCAGCCCCGGCAACTACGCGGCCGCGCGGTTCCAGCGCAGCAAGGTCGGGAGCGGGCTGCGCCCGTGGGCCGTCTGCCGACAGACTCTCGAAGCGGCTCGGCTGGCGCCGGGCGACACCTTCTGGACGCCGATGGGCAACTGGAGCACCCAGGACACCCTGGGGATCTGCGGCTCCACAGCGCCGGGACAGTGGGGAGCGGTCGACTTCGACGGCGGGAACAACGCAGCGCAGGACCTCGTGGCCTGGACCCGCGACGGCTACCCCGGCTCGGTCACGATCCCCGACCCGGTTCTCCCTGCCGACCCCGGTATCAGCCAGAGCGGCCTGCCCGATGCGTTCCGATCGCTCGTCAACCAGGTGGTCCTGTTCCCCGCCGTCAACGGGATCTCCGGAAGCGGCAACAACGCGGTCTTCAACGCGGTCGGGATCGGGACGGTCAAGTTCTGCGGTGTCGTCTACAACGGCAACGTCTACAACACGACGCTCTCCGCAGCGCCGAGCGACTGCTGGGAGACCCCGGTCCAGCCGACCGTCAGCAGCAGCAGCCAGACCGCGACCCAGACCTTCAACGTCACGGGTTCGATGGTGAAGAACTCCAAGGACCTCACCCTCACCACCAACCCGTTCACGGGCGCCTTCTTCACCACTGGCCCAGGGATCACCTACAAGGCGACGTTCACCGTCGCGGGTGCAGGCGGCAACGGCAACAACGTCGCGCCGCTGGTCTCCGTAGACGTTCCCCTGCCTGACCCCCTCCCGACGACCACGGTCGTTCTCGCGGACAAGGCCACGACCACCGTCAGCAACGTCGCCGTGCGGATCGACGTCGTGAGGACGACGGTCACCACCACGACGACGCCCGGCTACGGACTGTGGGAGGAGACCGGCGGGAGCGGCAATTTCACCCTCGCCGACCAGATCCAGTTCCGCTGGGTCAACTACTCGACCTCGAGCTACACCGGGCC
>JAHECT010000029.1 GCA_024641605.1 Micrococcales bacterium | reverse complement strand
CCGGCTCGCCCGTCAGCGCGGCACGGCGCAGGGCGCCTGCGGCGAGGGACTCGGCCGCCGCGACGGCGAAGCGCGCTGACACCCCGGAGCGCGCGTCGACCGAGCTGGACTCGCGCACCTGGCGGGTGAAGCGTGCGACGACCTCGAGGAGGTGCGAGGGCACGAGCGCGCGCAGGTCCGCCTCCTGGCGCACGAGAGCGACCTCGTCAGCGAGGCGCAGCGGGTAGTGCGTGCGGATCTCGGCGCCGAAGCGGTCCTTGAGCGGGGTGATGATGCGGCCGCGGTTGGTGTAGTCCTCCGGGTTCGCGCTGGCCACGAGGAGCAGGTCGAGCGGCAGCCGCAGGGCGTAGCCGCGGACCTGGATGTCGCGCTCCTCGAGGACGTTGAGCAGGGCGACCTGGATCCGTTCGGCGAGGTCGGGCAGCTCGTTGATGGCGAAGATGCCGCGGTTGGTGCGCGGCACGAGCCCGTAGTGGACCGTCTCCGGGTCACCGAGCGTGCGGCCCTGCGCGACCTTGACCGGGTCGACGTCGCCGATGAGGTCGCCCACGCTCGTGTCGGGGGTAGCGAGCTTCTCGCCGTAGCGCTCGCTGCGGTGCAGCCACGACACGGGTGAGTCCTCGCCCTGCTCGGCCACCACCCGCCGTCCCCACGCGCTCACCGGCTCGTAGGGGTGCTCGTGCAGCTCGCTGCCCGCGAGCACGGGGGTCCACTCGTCGAGCAGGCCGACGAGCGTGCGCAGCAGCCGGGTCTTGCCCTGGCCCCGCTCGCCGAGCAGGACGAGGTCATGGCCGGCGAGGATCGCGCGCTCGAGCTGCGGGCGCACCGTGTCCTCGATGCCGACCACCCCGGGGAAGGGGTCGCGCCCCGTTCGGAGGGCGGCGAGGAGGTTGTCGCGCAGCTCGTCCTTCACGCTGCGGTGCTCGTGACCCGACGCGCGGAGCGCGCCGAGGGTGCGAGGCAGGTCGGCAGGGACGTCGGGGATGCGCAGGTCGCTCACCCTGGCGACGGTACGTCGTCGCCCGGCGGTGCGCGATCCCACGACCACCACCCGGACGGGCGACAGCGGGAGGTAGGCGCGCCGGGTTCGGCTGCGCGAGGATGGCGCGCGTGGGAGGCACACGCGTGGGGGACGGGCTCGCCGTCGGGGAGGACCTGGTCCGGGCGGCGGAGCAGGCCGTCGCGACCGCGCTCGCGCCGCTGGGCGGGCTCGTCCCCGATCTGGCGTGCGTGTTCGTGTCCGGGCCCGACCCCGACCAGTGCGCCGCGGCCCTGGAGCGGGCCGCCACGCTGTCCGGGGCGCGCAATGTGGTCGGCTGCAATGCGCACGGGGTGTTCGCCGAGGGCCGCGCGGTCGAGGCGGGGACGGGAGTCAGCGTGTGGCTCGCGCACCTGCCCTCCGTGAGCGTGCGCGCCTTCCACCTCGAGGTGCTGCGCACCTCGGACTCGATCGCCGTGCTCGGGATGCCCGACCGGCGCGACGACGACGTCGTCGCCGTGGTGCTGGCCGATCCCTGGTCCTTCCCGATCGACGGGTTCGTCGGGCACAGCGACGAGGCGCTGCGCAAGCTCCCGCTCGTCGGGGGTCTGGCCAGCGGGTCGGCCGAGGCGGGCGGGACGCGCCTGCTGCTCGACGGCAAGGTGCACGAGCGCGGCGCCGTCGGCGTGGTCCTCGGCGGAGACCTGTCGGTGCACGCGCTGGTGTCGCAGGGCACGCGTCCGATCGGGCGCCCCATGACGGTGACCGCCGCGGACGGCGCGACCATCCTCGAGCTGGCGGGCCGCCCGGCGCTCGACCGGGCCAAGGACGTCGTCGCCGAGCTGCCGGAGGACGAGCAGCCGCTCGCCGTCCGGGGCCTGCACCTGGGCATCGCGATGGACGAGTACTCCGACGAGCACGGCCAGGGGGACTTCCTGGTCCGCGGCATCGTCGCCGCCGACCACCGGGCCGGGTCCCTCAGCGTCGGCGACGTCGTCGCGGTGGGCACCACGGTGCAGTTCCTCCTGCGCGACGCTCGTGCGGCCAGCGCCGACCTCGCCGAGGTCCTGGGCGCCTTCCGCGAGCGGGTGGGGCTGCGCGGGCTCGCCGGTGCCCTGCTGTTCTCGTGCAACAGCCGGGGGCGGGCGATGTTCGACGTGGCCGAGCACGACGTCCGCGCCGTCGTCGACGGGCTGGGCACCGCCACCGTGGCCGGCTTCTTCGCGGCCGGGGAGATCGGCCCGGTCGCGGGTCGCAACCACCTGCACGGATTCACTGCCACGGTCCTCGGCTTCGAATGAGCACGGCCGGCCCGCCCTGAGGTCGCGAACAGGTCCCAGCGGCTGACGGAGCACGCCGGATGTGGTCAGATCGACCCACCATGAGCTCGACCGTCCTCGCCCTCGACGTCGGGGGCACGAAGCTCGCCGCCGGCCTGGTGACCTCCCGGGCCGAGCTCCTCTGCCGCGCGGAGATCCCGACGCCGGAGACCGACGACCCCGAGGTGCTCTGGAGCGCGGTGACCGGCCTGGTCGACTCGGTCCTCGGTCAGCGCGGCGACCTGCCGTTCGCCGGTGTGGGCATCGCCTGCGGCGGTCCCATGACCTGGCCGCGGGGGGAGGTATCCCCGCTCAACATCCCCGCGTGGCGCGGCTTCCCGCTCCTCGAGCGCATGCGTGCGCGCTACGGCATCGGGCTGCCCGTAGCGATCCACAACGACGCCGTGTGCGTGGCCGTCGCCGAGCATCGCTGGGGCGCCGGGGTCGGGCGCGACCACGTGCTCGGCATGGTCGTGTCCACCGGGGTCGGTGGCGGGCTGCTCCTCGACGGCCGCCGCATCGACGGCGCGTCGGGCAACGCCGGCCACATCGGCCACATCGTCGTGGACCCCGCGGGACCGCCGTGCCGCTGCGGGGGCAGGGGCTGCGTCGAAGCCATCGCGCGGGGCCCGGCCATCGCCGCCTACGCCGCGGAGCAGGGCTGGACGGGCGAGGCCAGCGGGGTCGGGGTCGCACGCGGTGCGCATGCCGGGGACGCCGCGTGCCTGGGCGCGTTCGACCGGGCCGGCCGGGCGGTGGGCATCGCTCTGGCCTCGGCCGTCGCCGTCCTCGACGTGGAGCTGGTCGCGGTGGGAGGCGGGATCGCGGAGGCCGGGGCGGTGTTCTTCGACCCGCTCCACGCGGCGTTCCGCGAGCATGCCGGACTCGACTTCGTCCGTCGCTGCGAGGTCGTGCCGGCGGGGTTCGGGCGCGGGTCCTCCCTCGCGGGCGCCGCCGCGCTCGTGCTCGACGGCCGCGGGTCGGTGTCTCGCTTCTGGGACGTGGACTGGTCCGACCCGGACTGACCCGGCGTCAGATCCTCGACGTCGCCTCGATCTCGGCCGCCTCGTCGGTCGGCGTGGCCGGGGCCATGGCGGCTCGCACGTCCTCTGCCGTCCGCAGCTTCTGCTCGGGCAGGAAGAGCGCGGCCACGAAGGCGACGAGGCAGATCGGGATCGCGAACCAGAAGACCCCGGTGAGCGCGACGACGAACGCCTCCCGCACGTTGTCCTGCACCACCTGCGGCAGCGCCGCGATGATCGCCGGCGAGCCGGTGAGCGCGCCCGGGTCGACCTGGACCCCCGGCGGCACGGCGTTCGCCAGCTCGGTCGTCAGTCGCGCGGTCATGATCGTGCCGAACACCGCGGTGCCCACTGAGCCGCCGATCTGGCGGAAGAACGTGGCCGAGGACGTGGCCACGCCGATCTCGCGCGGGGACACCGAGTTCTGCACCGCGAGCACGAGGACCTGGATCACCATGCCGAGGCCGAAGCCGAGCACGAGCATGCCGACGGCGACCCGCCAGTAGGGCGAGTCGACCTGCACGCCGGACAGCAGCCACATGCCCACCGCCGCGGTCAGCGTGCCGGCGATGGGGAACATGCGGTAGCGACCGACGCGGCTGATGATGCGTCCCGACGTGACCGAGGTGATGAGCAGTCCCGCCATGAGCGGCAGCAGCTGCAGGCCGGCCTGGGTCGGGGAGGTGCCGCGCGCCACCTGGAGGTAGACGGGCAGGTAGACGATCGCGCCGAACATCGCGATGCCGATGATGAACCCGACGATCGCCGAGATCCGGAAGGTCTTGTTGTCGAACAGGGTCAGGGGGACCAGGGGCTCGGGGTGGCGTCGCTCCTGCAGGACGAACAGCACGCCGAGCACGAGGCTCGCGGTGCCCAGCCCGATGATGATGGGAGAGGTCCAGGGGTACTCGCGTCCACCCCACTGGAGCACGAGGAGCAGCGAGACGATGGTCGAGACCGCGAGGGCCGCGCCGAGCCAGTCGATCGCGTGCTGCTTGGTGCGTCGGGGGAGCTGGAGCACGGCGCCGAGGATGACCAGGACGGCGATCCCGAGCGGGATGTTGATGTAGAAGATCCAGCGCCACGTGGACTGCTCGACGAAGAAGCCGCCCACGAGCGGGCCGAGGACCGAGGCGACGCCGAACACGGCGCCGAACAGGCCCTGGTACCGACCGCGCTCGGACGGCGGGATGATGTCGGCGATCACGGCCATCGCGAGCACCATGAGGCCGCCACCGCCGACGCCCTGGACGCCGCGGAACGCGATCAGTTGCCCCATGGTCTGGGACAGGCCCGCGAGCGCCGAGCCGATCAGGAAGATCACCACGGCGCTCTGGAGCATGATCTTGCGGCCGTAGAGGTCCGAGAGCTTGCCCCACAGCGGGGTCGTCGCCGTGGCGGCGAGCAGGTACGCCGTGACGACCCAGGCGAGGTGCTCGAGCCCGCCGAGCTCGCCCACCATCGTCGGCAGCGCCGTCGCGACGATGGTCTGGTCGAGCGCGGACAGGAACGTCGTCAGCATGAGCGCGGCCAGGACGAGATTGAGCTTGCGGCCGGTCAGCAACGACGTGGTGGGAGCGGCGGGTGCCGCGGAGTCGGTCATGCGGAGTCCTCGAGGTGGTGGGCGGGACAGGCCGCGCGGGACGCGGCCGTGAGATCTGCGGAGAGGGTGCGCAGCAGGCGCAGCAGCGTCGCGCGGTCGCGGCCGGACCAGTCGTCCAGGACCGGGGCCAGCGCCGCGACGCGGCTGTCGACGGACTCGTCGAGGGTGCGTCGGCCGGCAGGCGTCATCGCGACGACGACCGCCCGGCCGTCCGTGCGGTCGGCGCTGCGCTCGACGAGCCCGGAGTCGGCGAGCTCGCGGACGTGGCGGCTCACCGTGGACAGGTCCAGGCCCGAGAGCGCGGCGAGCGTGCTGACCCGGCAGGACCCGACCTCGTCGAGGTGCCACATCAGCCGGATCGCACCGGTGTCGACCGCGTCGGAGCGCGACAGGCGCCGGGTGGCGACCACGATCTGGAACAGGGCGTCGACGACCTCGCGGTCCTCGATCCGGGTGCTTGCTTGCGTCACGCAAGTAATGTAGCCCCGGTCGGCCGGACCACCAAACCGGCTGCAGGCGCCGGGACGCTCAGCGCGCGTGCAGGGTCATCGGGAGCCCGTACGCGGGCCGCAGCGTGATCGCCGCCCGCGTGTCCACCCGCGAGCCCGGGACCAGCTCGGGCCGCCAGCGCGAGGAGAGCTGGGCGACGAGCAGCGTCGCCTCCGTCCAGGCGAACTGCTCGCCGATGCAGCGCCGGTTGCCGAAGCCGAACGGCACCCAGGCACCGCGCGGAGCGCCGGGCGCCGACTCGTCGAAGCGGCCCTGCCCGTCGAGCCAGCGCTCCGGGACGAAGCTCGTCGCCCGGTCCCACGAGGCCGGGTCGCGGTGCAGGATCCACGGGGAGGCGAGCACGATCGACCCCGAGGGCATGTGCCACCCGCCGAGGGTGACGTCGCCCAGCAGCCGCCGGCCCATGATCCAGGCGGGCGGGTAGAGCCGGATGGACTCCGCGACGACCGCGCGGGTCCGGTGGAGGGCGGCGAGGTCGGCGAACCCGGGGTCACGGCCGTCGGCCAGCACCTCACCGAGCTCCTCCTGCAGCCAGGCGTCCGCGGCCGGGTGGCAGGACAGCAGCCACCAGGTCCAGGAGAGCGCCATCGCGGTGGTCTCGTGGCCCGCGAGCACGAGCGTCATCACCTCGTCGCGGAGCTGCTCGTCGCTCATCGCCGAGCCGTAGGCCGTCGACTCGTCGTCGCGCGCCCGCATCATCCAGGTGATGAGGTCCTCGGGTGCGGTCCCCGCGGCGATGCCCGCCCGGTGCTCGTCGATGATGCGCTGCACGACGACGTCGAGATCCTCGACGCGCGCCAGCAGCGCGCGCCCCCGGGGGAGCATCCGGACGAGCCGTTCGTTGCCGATCGCCGAGAGCGAGCCGAAGCCCTCGATCAGCTCCTCGAGGGTCTCGCCGAAGGCGCGGGCGTCGCCGGTGAGGTCGGTGCCGAACAGGGTGCGCCCCACGACGGCGAAGGTGAGAGCGGTCATCTCCTCGACCATGTCCACCTGCGCCCGGTCAGACCAGCGCCCCTCGTGGCGGCGGCCCTCCTCCACCATCTGCGCGGCGTAGGACTCGATCCGGGAGCGGTGGAACGCCGGCTGGACGAGGCGCCGCTGCCGGAGGTGGAACTCCCCCTCGCTCGTCAGCAGCCCGTTGCCCAGCAGCGGTCTCGTGGCCTGCAGCCCGCGCCCCTTCATGACCTCGCGCGCCCGCGTGAGGAACAGCTCGTGCACGAGCTCGGGGTCGCTCACGAGGTGGACCCGCTCCCCGGCCAGGTTCATGCGGGCCACGGGTCCGTATGACCTGGCGACGTCGGCGAAGACGCGGTTCGGCGGGGTACGGGCGAGGAGCCGGGCCACGACGGACGGTCCGACCGGACCCGGGGGCCGCGGCACCCGTCCGAGCCCGGAGGGTGCCGGTACGGGGTGGTCGGCGGGTGGGGTGCGTCGGCGCAGCGCGCGCTCGGCCGCCGTCTTCGTCTCCTTCCGCGAGCGTGCCACGGGCCCAGTGTCGCTCCCCGTCCGGAGCGGCGCGCGGTATCCCCGAAGCCGTGCCCGGGGCCGCAGGGATCGGCCAGACTGCGGCCGTGACGCACCGCGTGGATCTCGCCGATATCCAGGCCGCTCGCACCCTCCTGAAGGGGGTCGCGCGCGAGACGCCCATGCGTCCCGCGCGCTGGCTGGCCGAGAAGGTCGGGGGTCCGGTCGACCTCAAGTGCGAGAACCTCCAGCGGGCCGGGTCGTTCAAGGTGCGCGGCGCCTACGTGCGTCTCGCCCGGCTCTCCGAGGAGGAGCGCGCCCGCGGGGTGGTGGCGGCCAGCGCCGGCAACCACGCCCAGGGCGTCGCGCTCGCCGCGGCGACCCTCGGCGTGGCGGCGACGGTCTTCATGCCCGTCGGGGCGCCGCTGCCGAAGGTCACCGCGACCCGCGGGTACGGCGCGGACGTCCGGTTCGCCGGAGCCACGGTGGACGAGGCCCTCGTCGCCGCGCGCGAGTTCGCCGCCGAGACCGGGGCGGTCCTTGTCCACCCCTTCGACCACGAGGACGTGGTCGCAGGTCAGGGGACCGTGGGGCTGGAGATCCTCGAGCAGCGGCCCGACGTCAGGACCGTGGTGGTGTGCACCGGCGGCGGCGGGTTGCTCGCGGGCATCGCGGTCGCGGTGAAGTCGGTGCGCCCGGACGTCCGCGTGGTCGGCGTGCAGGCCGCCGGGGCCGCGGCCTACCCCGCCTCGCTGGCCGCCGGGCATCCGATCCCGCTGGAGCGGATGTCCACCATCGCCGACGGGATCGCGGTCGGGTGCCCGGGCACGGTCCCGTTCGCGCTCGTCGCCGACCTCGTCGACGACATCGTCACCGTCGACGACGCCGCGATGGCCCGCGCGCTCGTGTCGACGCTGGAGCGGGGCAAGCTGGTGGTCGAGCCCGCGGGTGCCGCCGGCCTCGCCGCGGTGGCCGAGCACCCGGACGCGTTCGAGCCGCCGGTGGTCATCGTGGTCTCCGGCGGCAACGTCGACCCGCTCCTGCTCCTGCGGGTGATCCGCCACGGCCTCGCCGCGGCCGGGCGGTTCTCCACCCTGCGCGTCTGCCTGCCCGACCAGCCGGGATCCCTCGCCGCGGTCCTGGCCACGCTCGCCGCCGCGGACGCCAACGTCGTCGAGGTGGAGCACGCCCGCCTCGACCCCCGGCTCAGCCTCGACGAGGTCGAGATCGAGGTGCAGGTCGAGACGCGGGGTCCGGTCCACCGCGACGCCGTCCTCGAGGCCCTCGAGGAGGCCGGGTACCGCGTCATCGTGGGCAATTAGCAAACGGATCTTGCTAGATAAGCAATCTGAGTTTACAGTCGAGCCATGAACGAGTCCCTGCTCCGCGATGTGCTCACCCGGGTCGCCCAGGGCGACCTGGACCCCGACGAGGCGGCCCGCCTGCTCGACGAGGACGCCCCCCGGCCCTCGGCGCCGAGCCCGGCGACCCCCGTCGTCGACGGCGTCGCCGGGATCCTCGTGCGTGCCACGGGGGTCAAGCTGCGGGTGATCGCCGACCCGTCCGTCGACACTGCCGTGGCCGACGGCCCGCACTCGCTGCGTCGCGACGGGGCCACCTTCGTCCTCGAGGCGCCCGGCGAGGCCGCAGGGACGGGGGACGCGCCGCGCTTCCTGTCCTGGGTGCCCGCGGTGTGGACCGGCGGCCGCGGCGAGCGCGTGAGCGTCCGCGTCAACCCCGGGCTGCCGCTCACGGTCGAGGCGACCGCCTGCTCCGTGGAGGTCACCGGGCTGGCTGCGGACCTGGCCCTCGCCGCGGTGAGCTGCGCGGTGAAGGTGCGCGAGCACAGGGGCTGCGTGATCGGCACGGCGAGCATGTGCAGCGTCGAGGTGGCAGGGGAGATCAGCGGACCTGGCTCGTTCAGCTGCGAGCTCGGGTCGCTCTCGCTCCGCCTGCTCCCCGGGTCCGACGCGTCGATCACGGTCGCCAGCGAGATGAGCTCGCTGCGCGTCGGGGAGGCCAGGGTCCAGGGCGGTCCCGGCGGCTCGGCCCCGCAGACGCTCGTGGTCGGCGCCGGCAGCACGCCCTACGACATCCGGGTCCTCATGGGCTCGGGCTCCATCCTCGCGCCATGAGCCCCCTCCACCGACCGCCGCGCGCCTGCCCGGTCTGCTCGGCCGAGCTGGTCGTCAGCGGCTGCGGGTGCCCCGACTGCGGTACGGGGATCTCCGGCCGGTTCCGGATGTGCCCGTACTGCGCCCTCTCCGACGAGGACCTCGAGATGCTGCGCGTGTTCCTGGTGAGCCGGGGCAACATGCGCGAGCTCGAGCGCCACCTCGGGGTCTCCTACCCCACCACGCGCGCCCGCTTCGCCGACCTCCTCGCCAGGCTCGGGCTCGAGGAGCCCGGCGGTGCGGACGTCGACCGCGACAAGGTGCTCGCCGACCTCGCCGCCGGCCGGCTCACGGTCGACGAGGCCGAGGCCCTGCTCCAGCCCTGAGTTACGCCCGCCGCGAATCGGGGATGCGCGCGCGACCCACCGCCGGGAGGCTGCCCCCATGTCCCACTCCGACAACGCCATCGTCGCCGAGGAGCTGGTGAAGCACTTCGGCGACGTGCGAGCCGTCGACGGCCTCGACCTCGTGGTGCCCTACGGCAAGGTCGTGGGCCTGCTCGGCCCCAACGGCGCCGGCAAGACCACGACCGTGCGGATCCTCGCCACCCTGCTCACGCCCACGTCGGGCCGGGCCACCGTGGCGGGGCACGAGGTGACCCGCCACCCCGACGCCGTGCGCCGCTCGATCGGCCTCACCGGGCAGTACGCCGCCGTCGACGAGTACCTCACCGGCCGGGAGAACCTCGACATGGTCGGCCGGCTGTACCACCTGCCCAAGAACTACGTCGCCGACCGCGCGCAGGAGCTGCTCGAGCGGTTCGACCTCGTCGAGGCCGCCGACCGGCCCGCGCGTACGTACTCCGGCGGCATGCGCCGCCGCCTCGACCTGTCCGCCAGCCTCGTCGGCAACCCCCGGATCCTGTTCCTGGACGAGCCGACGACCGGCCTGGACCCGCGCTCGCGGCTGCAGATGTGGGAGGTGATCTCGGACCTGGTGAAGGAGGGCACGACGGTGCTGCTCACCACCCAGTACCTCGAGGAGGCCGACCTCCTCGCCGAGGACATCGTCGTCATCGACCACGGCCGCGTCATCGCTCACGGGACGAGCGACGTCCTCAAGACCTCCGTGGGCGGGGACCGGCTCGAGATCGTGGTGAGTCCCGGGTCCTCGCTCGATGACGCGGTGGCCGCGCTCGTCGGCTTCTCCGACGGTGCCGCGACCGCCGATCCGGACACGCGCCGAGTGACCTCCCCCGTGTCGGGCGGGTCCACGGTCCTCGTCGACGCCGTCCGCGCGCTCGACACCGCCGGGGTCAAGGTCGACGACCTTGCCCTGCGTCGTCCCACGCTCGACGACGTGTTCCTCAGCCTCACCGGCCACGTGGCCGAGGAGGCGCCCGCCGAGGCGCCGACGAGCCGCGGCCGCGGCCGGAAGGGGGCCTGATCCCATGGCCACGACGACACCCGAGCGCACCGTCCCCACGATGCGTCGCCCCGTGGTGGGGTGGCTCTTCCACGACGGCCTGGTGGTGACCCGCCGCAACCTCATCCAGACGATGCGCGTGCCCGAGCTGCTCTTCTTCTCCCTGGTGCAGCCGGTCATCTTCGTGCTCATGTTCGCCTACGTGTTCGGTGGCGCCATCCCCATCCCGGGCGACGACTCCGGTGATGCCTACCGGCAGTACCTCGTCCCGGGGATCTTCGGGCAGACGGTGGCGTTCGCCGCAGCCGCCTCGACGGTGGGCCTTTCCGAGGACCTGCACAAGGGCATCGTCGACCGGTTCCGCTCGTTGCCGATGGCGTCGTCCGCCGTGCTGTTCGGGCGGACCACCGCCGACGCGGTCCGCCAGGTGCTCGTGCTCGTGGTGCTCACGGTCACCGGGTACGTCGTCGGGTGGCGCATCAACGACGGCATCGCCAACGCCGTGCTGGCTTACCTGCTTCTGCTCGTGTTCGCCTACACGGTCGCGTGGGTGGGTGCCTGGATCGGGCTCTACATGCCCAACCCCGAGACGGCGAACACCGCGGGGCTGATCTGGCTGTTCCCGCTGACGTTCCTGTCCAACGCGTTCGTGCCGCTCGCGGGGATGCCGCCGGTGATCCAGACCATCGCCCAGTGGAACCCGGTCTCCTCGCTCGTGCTGGCCTGCCGGGAGCTCTTCGGCAACCCCACGGGGCTGGCGCCGCTCGACCCGTCGGCGCCGTGGTCGTTGCAGAACCCCGTGGCCTACACGCTCATCGTCTGCGCCGGCACCGTCGCGGTCTTCGCGCCGCTGGCGGTGCGCAAGTTCCGGCGCAGCGCCGGCTGAGGACGCGGGCCTGCGAGGTCGACCGTCGGCCGGTCAGCCGGTGTAGGGCTCCGCGGAGATGATCTCGACCTGGAGCGGCTTGCCGGTCGGCGTCTCGTAGCCGACCGTCGCGCCCACGGGCTGGCCGAGCACGGCCGCTCCCAGCGGCGACGTGGGCGAGTACACGTCGATCGACGCGGTCGCGGCCTCCTCGCGCGAGCCGAGCAGGAAGGTCTCGGTGTCGTCGAACGCCGGGAACCGCACGGTCACGACCTGGCCCTGGGCGACGACACCCTCCTCCGAGGGCGGCGTGCCGATGCGCGCGTTCTCGAGCAGGTGACGCAGCTGGCGGACCCGGGCCTCGTTCTTGCCCTGCTCCTCCTTGGCCGCGTGGTAGCCGCCGTTCTCCTTGAGGTCGCCCTCCTCGCGCGCGGCCTCGATGCGCTTCACGATCGAGTCGCGGCGGGGGCCGCTGCGGTCGGCCAGCTCGGCGGAGAGCCGGTCGAAGGCCTCCTGGGTCAGCCAGGTCTCGTGCGTGTCGGTCACGGTGGTTCCTCACAGGTCGCGTGGGCGAGGGTCCAGGGTACGTCGAACGCTCACGGACCCCGGCGCGCACCGGCGCGCGGGCGCGGCCGCCGGGCGATCAGGAGCCGTCGACGACCTCGAGCTGGGGCGGGTTCGTGGTGCCCGGAGGGAACTGCGGCTCGTCGACGACGGGTGCCTGCGAGGGAGCGCAGCCGAGCACCTCGGCGATGGTCGCGCGGTCGCGCGTCGCGAGCGGGTAGCGCGGTTGCACGTAGTCGCGGCCGCGGGTGATCGTCACGGTCGCGTAGCCGACGTCGGTTCGGTCGAGGTCCTGCGCGCGCAGCACGCACACCGTGTCGGTGAGCGTGTCGCGACGGACCTCGAACACGACCGTGACCTCTGTGTCGCTCTCCACCTGGAACGCGAGCAGCTTGACCTGGACGGGCGGGGTGGCCAGCCGCCACCCGGTCCACACCACGAACCCCGTGAACACGACGGCGAGCACGGCGACCGCGGCCACGGCGGCGCGCGAGCGCGGGCGGACGCCGTAGCGCGCGCGCATCGCCTCGGACAGCTCGGCCACCGTGGGTCCTCTCCGTGCGGTGTCCCCCGACGGCCACCTCGGCCCGATCTGGGACACTGGGACGCCAGTCTCCCCGACCCGTGCCGGAGCCCTCCTCGTGACCCTGCCAGAGACCACCGAGCCGCTGCGGCTCATGGCCGTGCACGCTCACCCCGACGACGAGTCCAGCAAGGGTGCGGCCACGATGGCGCGCTACGCGGCGGAGGGCGTCGACGTGCTGGTCGTGACGTGCACGGGGGGCGAGCGCGGCGACGTGCTCAACCCCGCGCTCGTGGGTGACGCGGCGGTCCTGGCGGACATGGCCGCCGTACGGCGGGCCGAGATGGCCGAGGCCGCGCGGGTCCTCGGCGTGCGCCAGACCTGGCTGGGGTTCCTCGACTCGGGCCTGCCGGAGGCGGACGAGGACGGCGTTGTCCCACCCCTGCCGGACGGCTGCTTCGCGCTCGTCCCGCTCGAGGAGGCCACCGAGGCGCTGGTCCGGCTCGTCCGGGAGTTCCGTCCGCACGTGATCACGACCTACGACGAGAACGGCGGCTACCCCCACCCGGACCACATCCGGACCCACGAGGTCTCGATGCGGGCGTTCGAGACCGCCGGGGACCCGGACGCCTTCCCGGGGACCGGCGACCCGTGGCAGCCGCTCAAGCTCTACTACCACCTCACCTTCCACAAGCCGAAGCTCATGGCGCTCGACCGGGCGTGCACCGAGGCGGGGCTGGACTCGCCCTACGCCGACTGGCTGGCGACCTGGCAGGACAACCCGGAGGACCTCGCACGCCTGACCACGTCGGTGCCGTGCGCCGACTGGTTCGCCGCGCGCGACGACGCCCTGCGGGCGCACGCGACCCAGGTCGACCCGGACGGCCGCTGGTTCCACGTGCCGCTGGAGATCCAGCAGCGCGTGTGGCCGACCGAGGACTACCAGCTCGCGCGCTCCGTGCTGCCCGCCCCCGTGGGGATCGAGGACGACCTCTTCGCCGGGGTCCGTCCGTCGAGCGATCCGCTCTCCGTCTAGCGACCCGAGGATCCCGTGCCCCTGTCCGCGCTTGCCGCCAGCCCCTCGCCCACCCCCGAGCCGATCGATCCCGCGCGGGTCACCCCCGGGGTGCTCGGCCTGCTCTCCCTGCTCTTCCTCGTCGTCGCGGTGTTCCTGCTGTGGCGCAGCATGACCAAGCAGCTCGCCAAGATCGAGTTCGAGGGCTCGGTGCCGGTCGATCCGGAGCCGGCCACCGGCCCCGACCCCGCTGCCGAGAGCGACGCCGTCGTGCCCGACGCCGGCGTCGAGGCCACTGAGGCCGCACCGGACGAACCGCGACCCTCGGACTGACGGTTCCCTCGCGCTAGTCCTCGCTCGTCCGCCCGCGCAGTCGCTTGGTCTCGCCGCGGCGCCGCTTGCCCTCGACCCGGCGCCGCTTCGAGCCGGCGGTCGGCCGGGTCGCGACGCGCGGCCGGGGCGGGGGGCTGGTGGCCTCCCGCAGCAGGTCCGCGAGGCGGCGCTCGGCCGCGATCCGGTTCTGCCACTGGCTGCGCTGCTCGCTCGCCGCGACGGTGAGCACGCCGTCGACGAGGCGGTCGGCCAGACGGTGCATCGCCCGGCGGCGCCAGGGTTCGGGCAGAGCCGTCGTGCGCCCCAGGTCGAAGCTGACCTCGACGCGCGAGTCCGTGGTGTTGACGCCCTGGCCGCCCGGGCCCGACGAGCGGGAGAAGCGCCAGCGCAGCTCGGCGGCCGGGATGGTCACCGAGCCGCGGACGGGCAGGTCGCCGGGCACGGCACCAGCATGCCGCCGTCCACCCGCCGCGGGGACGACCCGACCGGGACCGGGACGCGGCGGGTCGCCTACCGTGGACGGGTGCGCGAGCTGCTGAGGACGCCCCGCTGGATCGGGCTGACCGCGCTCGGGCTCGTGCTCATCGTCGCCTTCGGCGCCCTGTCGTGGTGGCAGTGGCAGCGCGCCCAGCGCGAGCGCGAGGTGGCCCCGCCCGCCCCGGTCGCCGAGATCCTCGTCGTGGGCGCCGCACCGGCGGAGGAGGACTACGGGGTCCGCGTGCGCCTGAGCGGCGTCTATGACCTCGGCGGCCAGGTGGTCGTGGCGAACGGGCCGTCGGCGTACTGGGTCGTCACGCCGCTGCGCCCAGCGACGGGCCCGGCGGTGCCGGTCGCCCGAGGGCTCGTGCGCTCCCCGCAGGACCCACTCGTGTCGACGGCGACCCCAGGCACGGTCGAGGTGGTCGGCTTCGCCCAGCCTTACGAGGGCGACCCCGGCCCGGGTGCGCCCCTGCCCGCGGGGCAGGCCGAGCGGCTCACCGCCACCGCGTTCGACGTCGGGTACCCGCTCGTCGAGGGCTGGGTGGCGCTGGAGTCCCAGGTCCCCGCCGCGGACCCGACGGCCGAACCGGTCCGCCCGCCGCTGGGCGTGTCCGCGCCGACGGCGCTGCGGTGGCAGAACGCCAGCTACGCCGTGCAGTGGGTGCTCTTCGCCGGCTTCGTCGTGTTCCTGTGGGTGCGGATGCTGCGCGACGACCTGCGCGAGGCGCGCGGCGAGTCGCTGCGGGCAGCCCCCGCGGACGGCGCCGCTGAGCGCCCTGAGGTGTACTAGACCCCTCGCCCTCCCGGAAGGATCTCCGTGCCCGTCACCGCCCCTGTGCCCGTCGTCGAACGGGCGCTCCTGCGCTACCGCGTCATGGCCTTCGTCGTCGGCACGATGCTGCTGATCCTCGTCGGCGCGATGCTGCTCAAGTACGTCTTCGGCGTGATCGACTCGACCTCGATCGTGGCCATCGGGCACGGGTGGCTCTACATGATCTACGTGCTCGTCTCCCTCGACCTGCTCTTCCGGATGCGCTGGGGGTTCGGCCGGATCGTCTTCGTCGTTATCTCGGGGACCATCCCGTTCCTGTCCTTCTGGTGCGAGCACAAGGTGACCGGCTGGGTCCGCGCCGAGCTGGCCGACGCGCCGCAGCCCGATCGGGCGCCGCACTAGGTTGACGCCGTGACGCAGTCGCCGGTGCGGGCACCCGATGTGCGCGTCGGTCTGCTGTGGGCCTTCGGCGGTGTGGTGCTGTTCTCCTTCTCGGTGCCGCTCACAAAGGTGGCGGTCGGCGGGTTCGACCCGCTGTTCACCGCCACCGGGCGCGCGGTCGTCGCCGGCGCCGTCGCCACGGCAGCGCTGCTGGTGCGCCGGGTTCGCCCGCCGGCCCGCCGGCACCTGCGACCGCTGCTGTTCACGATGCTGGGGGCGGTGTTCGGCTGGCCGATCCTGCTCGCCTACGCGCTGGAGCGGACCACGTCCGCGCACGTCGCGGTCATCGCCGCCTTCATGCCCCTGACCACGGCGATCATCGCGGTGCTCCGCTTCCGCGAGCCGGTCACCCGGACGTTCTGGGCGGCGACGTCGGTCGGCACTGTCGCGCTCGTCGGGTTCGCGCTCAGCCGCGGCGGGGCCGAGCAGGCGGACGCCGTGGCGGACCTGCTCGTGGTCGTCGCCGTCCTCGCGTCGTCGTGGTGCTACGTGGAGGGGGCCGAGGTCAGCCGCGAGCTGCCCGGCTGGCAGGTGATCTCGTGGGTCGTCGTGCTCGCGCTGCCGGTGACCGTCCCCTGGTCGGTGTGGCTGTGGGTGTCGACCTCGGCGGACTACGCGCCGACAGCGCTCGAGTGGGCGTCCCTGCTCGCCCTCGGGCTGTCGTCGATGTACCTCGGGTTCGTGGCCTGGTACCGCGGGCTCGCGGAGGCGGGGACCGCCTACGGCGGGCAGGTGCAGCAGCTGCAGGCGCCGCTCACGCTCGTGTGGTCGGCGCTGTTCCTGGGCGAGCAGGTCACGGCCGCCGCCGTGCTCGTCACTGCCGTGGTCGTCGCGGCGACCGTCTGGGCGCAGCGCAGCCGCTCGCCCTCGATCCTCGCACCGGAGGAGTGAGCGAATCCGCGGCGACGACCCGCGCCGGCCGCTGCCACACTGCGGCCCGTGGACGTCTCGGTGCTCCCCGCCTTCCTCCTCGCGGTGCTCGTCATCGCCGCGAGCCCGGGTCCGGCGATGGCCCTGATCCTGCAGCGGTCGGGGCTGCACGGCTTCCGCGCCGCCGTGCCCACGGTGCTCGGCATCGAGGCCGGGCTCTTCCTGTGGGCCCTCGCCGCCGGCCTCGGCGTCGCCGCCCTGGTGGCCGCGTCCGAGGTCGCCTTCCTCGTCCTCAAGGTCGCCGGCGCCTTCTTCCTCGCCTACCTCGGGCTCCGCGCGCTGGGGGCCGGCTGGGCGCTGCGCGCGCGGGAGGGCCGCGAACCCCTGCCCGCCGTGCCCGACCCCGGGAGCCACCGGGGCGCCTTCCTGGAGGGGCTGGTGGTGCAGCTCGCCAACCCCAAGGCCGCGGTCTTCCTCTTCGCCTTCTACCCGCAGTTCCTCCCGGCCGACGGCCCGGTTCTCGGCCCGACCGTCGTGCTCGCCACGATCCAGGTGACGTTCGAGACCGGGCTCTACCTCGCCCTGGCCGCAGCGGTCGGGAGTGCCAGCGCCTGGTTCGGTCGCACGAGGATCCGTCGGCGGCTGCACTACGTCAGTGGTGCGGTGCTGCTGGCGCTCGGCCTGCGCGTCGCGACCGCTGCACGTTGACCGGTTCCGCGCGCGACCGCCGCGCGGGGGAGGATGGCGGCGTGCCGAACCGCCTCGCGAGCGCGACCTCGCCGTACCTCCTGCAGCACGCGGAGAACCCCGTCGACTGGTGGGAGTGGGGACCGGAGGCGTTCGACGAGGCCCGCCGCAGGGACGTCCCGGTGCTGGTGTCGATCGGGTACGCCGCCTGCCACTGGTGCCACGTGATGGCGCACGAGTCGTTCGAGGACGACCGCGTCGCGGCGTACCTCAACGACCACTTCGTCGCGGTGAAGGTGGACCGCGAGGAGCGCCCCGACGTCGACGCGGTGTACATGAGTGCGACGACAGCACTGACCGGTCACGGCGGCTGGCCCATGACGGTGCTGGTGGACCACGCGGGCCGACCGTTCTACGCCGGGACCTACTTCCCACCTGAGCCCCGGCACGGGATGCCGTCGTTCGTCCAGCTGCTCACCGCGGTGCACCGCACCTGGACGGAGGGCCGCGACGAGGTCGAGGGTGCGGCCGACCGCATCGCCGTGGCGCTGCGCGCATCGGCGTCGGCGGACGGCACGCTGCCCGTCGGCGATCTCGAGGCGGCGCTCGACGACGCCTACCGCGCGTTGCGACCCGCCTACGACGCGACCCGGGGCGGGTTCGGCGGTGCACCGAAGTTCCCGCCGTCGATGGTCCTCGAGTGGCTGCTGCGGCTGCACGCGCGCACCAGCGACCCGGACGCGCTCGCGATGGTGTCGGGCACGTGCGAGGCGATGGCCCGCGGCGGCATCCACGACCAGCTGGCCGGAGGCTTCGCCCGCTACAGCGTCGACGAGCGCTGGACCGTGCCGCACTTCGAGAAGATGCTCTACGACAACGCGCAGCTCGTCCGCGTCTACCTGCACTGGTGGCGGGCGACCGGGAATCCGCTGGCCGAGCGGATCGCCCGATCGACGGCGGACTTCCTGCTGCGCGACCTGCGCACGCCGGAGGGCGGCTTCGCCTCCGCCCTCGACGCCGACACCGACGGGGTCGAGGGGCTCACCTATGCGTGGACCCCGGACGAGCTTGCCGAGGTCCTCGGTCCCGAGGACGGCGCGTGGGCCGCGCACCTGCTCCAGGTCACGCCGCGCGGGACCTTCGAGCACGGGCGTTCGGTGCTCGCGCTGCGCGTGGACCCCGAGGACCCGGCCCGGTGGGAGAGCGTGCGCGTCGCGCTGCTGTCCGCGCGCGACCTGCGTCGGCAGCCGGCCCGCGACGACAAGGTCGTCACGGCCTGGAACGGGCTGGCCGTCGCGGCGCTGGCCGAGGCAGGCGCCCTGCTGGACGAGCCGACCTACGTCGAGGCGGCGCGCGCCTGCGCCGACCTCCTGCTCCGCGTTCATCTCACCGCGGAGGGGCGGCTGCGCAGGGTGAGCCGGGCGGGTGTCGTGGGCCGGCCCGACGGGGTCCTGGAGGACCACGGCTGCCTGGCCGAGGGACTGCTCGCGCTCTACCAGGTGACGGGCGAGCGACGCTGGCTCGAGCACGCGGGCCGGCTTCTCGACACGGCTCTCGCGCGCTTCGGCGACGGAGAGGGCTCCTTCCACGACACGGCCGATGACGCCGAACCCCTCGTGGTTCGACCCCGGGACCCCTCGGACAACGCGAGCCCGTCGGGGTGGTCGGGCACCGCGGCTGCCCTGCTCTCCTACGCCGCCCTCACCGGCAGCGCCGCGCACCGGACCGCGGCCGAGCGAGCGACTGCACGTCTCGTCGCGCTCGGGCGCGCGCACCCGCGCTTCGCCGGCTGGGCGCTTGCGGCCGCCGAGGCGCTGCTCGACGGGCCGCGCGAGGTGGCGGTCATC
>JAHECT010000163.1 GCA_024641605.1 Micrococcales bacterium | reverse complement strand
GGCCGAGGCCCTCGAGGCCGATCGCCACCTGCGCGCCCGGTGCGAGGCCGCGCTCACCCCCTACCTCGACCGCACCCGCCACGAGCCGGCCGCGGCGCGCGAGCGCCTCGACGCCGAGCTCGGCACCGTGGCCGTGCTCGGCTTCGCCGGGTACTTCCTCACCGTCGCCGAGGTCGTCGATCTCGTCCGCGGCATGCAGGTGCGCATCGCGGCACGAGGGTCGGGGGCGGGCAGCCTGGTCAACCACCTGCTCGGGATCTCCGGGGTCGACCCCCTCGCGCACGGGCTGGTCATGGAGCGCTTCCTCTCCCCGCTGCGCCGCGCGCTGCCCGACATCGACGTCGACGTCGAGTCGGCCCGACGCACCGAGGTCTACGAGCGCATCCTCGACCGGTTCGGTGGCGAGCGCTGCGCGTGCGTGTCGATGCGCGACACCTACCGGGTCCGGCACGCGGTGCGCGACGTCGGGGCCGCGCTCGGCATGCCGCCCGGGGAGATCGACGCCTTCGCCAAGGCCTTCCCGCACATCCGGGCACGCGATGCCCGCTCCGCGCTGGCCGAGCTGCCCGAGCTGCGCTCCTCGGGGCTCGGCCGCCTCGCCGCCCGGGGCGAGCTCGACGGGTTCCTCGGCCTCGTCGAGGCGCTCGACGGACTGCCGCGCCACATCGCGTTGCACCCGTGCGGGGTCCTGCTGTCGGACACCACGCTGCTCGACCGCACCCCCGTCGAGGCCAGCTGGATGGGGTTCCCCATGAGCCAGTTCGACAAGGACGACGTCGAGGAGCTCGGCCTGCTCAAGCTCGACGTGCTCGGCATCCGGATGCAGTCCTCGATGGCCTATGCGCTCACCGAGATCGAGCGGGTCGACGGTCATCGGGTCGATCTCGACGCCGTCCCGCTCGACGACGAGGAGACCTTCGCGCTCGTCCGGTCCACGCGCACCCTCGGGTGCTTCCAGATCGAGTCGCCCGGCCAGCGCGAGCTGCTCGGCAAGTTCGCCCCGGAGACCTTCGACGACCTGATCACCGACATCTCGCTGTTCCGACCCGGGCCGGTGAAGTCGGACATGGTGACCCCGTTCCTGCGCGCCCGCCAGGGCTGGAACCCCGCCGAGTACCTCCACCCCGCGCTGCGTCCCGCCCTCGAGGAGACCTGCGGCGTCGTCGTGTTCCACGAGCAGGTGCTGCGCATCGTCGCGGTGCTCACCGGATGCTCGCTCGCGGAGGCCGACGAGGTGCGCCGCAGCCTCGGCTCGCCCGAGGGTCAGCAGGAGGTGCGGGCGTGGTTCTATCCCGCTGCGCGCGCGCAGGGGTTCGACCTGGTCACCATCGAACGGGTCTGGGAGGTGCTGCGCGCCTTCGCCTCCTTCGGCTTCTGCAAGGCCCACGCCGCGGCCTTCGCGCTGCCGACCTACCACTCCGCCTGGCTCAAGGCGCACCACCCGGCGGCCTTCCTGGCCGGCGTGCTCACCCACGACCCGGGGATGTACCCCAAGCGGCTCATCCTCGACGACGCCCGCAACCTCGGCATCGCCGTGCTCGGTCTCGACGTCAACCTCTCCACCGGGACCTACCAGGTCGCACGGGTCTCGCCCCACGACGAACCGCCTCCGGAGATCCTCGAGCAGCGTCCGCGACGCGGGCCCGACGTGCCCGGGCTGCCCGACGGGTCGGCCTACGGGATCCGGCTCTCCCTCGCCGACGTCTCGGGCATGGGCGCGGCCGAGGTCGAGCGCATCGTCGCCGGGCGTCCCTACGCCTCGCTCGCCGACTTCTGGCACCGGGCGGGAGTCTCCCGCCCCGTGGTCGAGCGCCTCGTCGTCGCGGGCGGCTTCGACTCCCTCTATGGCATCGGCCTGTCCGCGCCGGTCCGCCGCCGGGGGCGGGTCACCCGCCGCGACCTGCTGCTGCAGGTGGCCGACCTCGACCGGCACGGCCGAGCCGCCGCCCGGGCGGCCCGGAGCGTCGCCCCCCGTCGACGGCGCGACCTCCCGCTCTCCGCGACCGGGCTGCCCAGCCGCGAGGCGGTGAGTCGCGACGTGGTGAGCGCCGCTCGTCGCCAGTCCCGCTCCGCGGCGCCGGCGGTCCCGGCCGGCGAGCTCGACGTGCAGCTCGTCCTCGAGCTCGGCGACGCCCCGGGCGAGATCGCGGCGAGCGGGCTGCCGGAGATGACCGACGCCGAGCGGGTCCGGGCCGAGCTCGAGGTGCTCGGTCTCGACGCGAGCCGCCACGTCGTGGACTTCTACACCCCGATGCTCGACGCCCTCGCCGTGGTGCGCGCGCGCGACCTGCTGTCCTGCCGGTCCCAGGCCGAGGTCCTCGTCGCCGGCGTCAAGGTGGCCACCCAGACCCCGCCGGTGCGGTCCGGGCGCCGCGTCGTGTTCCTCACCCTCGACGACGCCTCGGGCCCGGTGGACGCCACGTTCTTCTCCGACGTGCAGGGGCCCTACGCCGCCACGGTCTTCGGCTCGTGGCTGCTGCTCGTGCGTGGTCACGTACGGCGCACCGGTCCGCGAGGGATCTCGTTGCGCGCCACGGGTGCCTGGGAGCTCGGCGTCGTCCACGAGCGGTGGCGCCGCGGTGGCACCGGGGCGGTGGCGGCCCTCCTCGCCGCGCACCACGGCACCCAGGTCGACGGTGACGAGGCGGCCGGGCGCGGTCGGGCCGCCAGCCGGGCCAGCCGTCCCGTGAGCGCCGGCCCGCCGGTCGGCCCCGAGGAGCAGCTGCGCCGGGTCCTCGTGCACGCGAGCGGGTTCCGCCAGTCGCCCTACGCCGACATCGTCCCCCAGGGGGTGGCCGCGGCCGACACCCGCAGCCAGGTGGCCGCGTCGGGCCGGGCTCCCGACCCCGACCCCGCCGACCCGGCGGAGGCGGAGGAGGTCGCCCCGCAGCGGGCGGCGCCGCCGAGCAAGCTCTGGCACGCGAGTCCGGGGAGTTCGGGATGGTGAGGGGGATGATGGACCGGTGAGCCGCAGCCAGATCACCCGGGGCGCCCGGATGACCCAGGCCGACGTCTCCGCCCCGACGGCCGACGGGCACCGCGACGACGACGGCTGCCCCGTCCTGCACGTCGACATGGACGCCTTCTACGCCTCCTGCGAGCTGCGCCGCCGCCCCGAGCTGGCCGGGCTGCCGATGATCGTCGGAGGGGACGGCTCACGCGGGGTGGTGACCGCGGCGACCTACGAGGCCCGCCGGTACGGCATCCACTCGGCGATGCCCATGTCGCGGGCCAAGCGGCTCTGCCCCCAGGTGGTGGTCCTCGCGCCCGACTTCGCGCTCTACACCGAGGTCTCCGCCGGGGTGATGGCGATCTTCCGCGACGTGACCCCCGTGGTGGAACCGCTCAGTCTCGACGAGGCCTTCCTCGACGTCTCCGGTGCGATCCGGCGCCTCGGCCCTCCGGCGGTGATCGCCGAGCAGATCCGCGACCGGGTCCACGACGAGCAGGGGATCACCTGCTCGGTCGGCGTGGCCTCGACCAAGTTCGTGGCCAAGCTGGCCTCGACCCGGGCCAAGCCCGACGGCCTGCTCGTCGTGCCCGCCGACCGGGTGGTGGCCTTCCTGCACCCGTTGCCGGTCGCCCAGCTGTGGGGGGTGGGGGAGAAGACGGAGGAGGCGCTCGCGCGGCTCGGGCTGCGCACCGTCGGCGACCTCGCCCACACCCCGGTCGACACCCTCGTCCGCGCGCTGGGACCCGCCGCCGGGGCCCACCTCGCCGAGCTCGCCTGGGGCCGCGACCCACGCCGGGTCGTGGCCCCGGAGCGGGAGAAGAGCGTGAGCAACGAGGAGACCTTCCCCCGCGACGTCGACGACCCCGAGGTGGTCCGGCGCGAGCTCCTGCGACTGGCCGAGAAGGTGGCCGCGCGCCTGCGAGCCGCCGGCTACGCGGGACGCACCGTGGGGGTCAAGGTCCGCTTCGCCGACTTCACCACGATCACCCGCTCGCGGACCCTCGCTTCGCCCACCGACGTCGGGCAGGAGATCTACACGACCGCCCGCGAGCTCTACGACGCCCTCGGGCTCCAGCGCGCCCGGCTGCGCCTCGTCGGGGTGAAGGTGGAGGGGCTCGTGGGCTCGGACCGGCTGACCCGTCAGCTCGCCCTCGACGAGCCCGAGGTCGGCTGGCGCGAGGCCGAGCAGGCCGTGGACCGCGCCACGGCTCGGTTCGGCCGGGGGTCGGTCCGCCCGGCCCGGCTGCTCTCGGCCGGCGAGGGAGAGGGGTGGGGCGGGGCGCCGGTGGCCCCCCGTCCGAGCGCTGACCGGCGTGGGGGCGAGGCTTGAGTCGGCCCAGGATCCGGTCGACACTCCAGTCAGCACCACCCGCGACCCAGAGGATCCGGGGAACGACACGAGAGCGAAGTCCCGGTCCGGGTTTCCACATCGGCGATCCCTGCTTATCCTCAGGGTGAGAAGCCCGTCGACCCCAGGAGGAGCCGTGCCGCTCTCCGAGCACGAGCAGCGACTGCTCGAGCAGATGGAGCGGGCCCTCTACGCCGAGGACCCGAAGTTCGCCACGAGCCTGCGCTCCAACGGCCCGCGCCCCGGGTCGCGCCGCAAGGCCGTCATGGGCGTCCTCGTCGGGCTGGCCGGGCTCGGCCTGCTCGTCGCCGGAGCCGCCACGGCCGTGGTCGTCCTCGGCGTCCTCGGGTTCCTCGCCATGCTCGCCGGCACCGTCCTGGTCGTGGCCGCGCTGCGCGCACCCGCCGCGACGGAGACCACCGCCACCCCCGCGCCCGGCGCGGCGCCCCGTTCGCCCGAGCCCAAGTCGGGCGGGTTCATGGACCGCGTCGAGGAGCGCTTCCGCAAGCGTCGCGAGGGCGAGGACTGACCCGCACCCGCATCACGGCCGCCGCCCCTCGGGGACGGCGGCCGTCGTCCTTTCCGGACCGCGCGGCCCGGGGCCCTCAGGCCCGCCGCAGCGACGCGGGCCACACCATGGCCCGCCAG
>JAHECT010000162.1 GCA_024641605.1 Micrococcales bacterium | reverse complement strand
CGCGGCGCTCACGCCGCCTCCCTCATCCGCTCGGCCGCACGCAGGCGCACCGAGGCGGCTCGCGGGTTCTCGTCGATCTCCGCGGCGGAGGCCAGCTCGGCGCCGCGGGTCAGCAGGCGGAACTCGGGCTCGTGCCCCTCGGGGACGAACGGCAGGTCCGGCGGGACGTCGCTCGTGGCCCGCGCCGTGAGCGCCCGCTTCGTGATGCGGTCCTCCAGCGAGTGGTACGAGAGCACGACGATGCGTCCGCCGACGGCCACGGCGTCCAGGGCGGCCGGGATCGCGCGCTCAAGGACCTCGAGCTCGGCGTTGACCTCGATGCGCAGTGCCTGGAAGGTCCGCTTGGCGGGGTGGCCACCGGTGCGGCGGGCGGGTGCGGGGATCGAGTCGCGGACCAGCGCGACGAGCCGGGCGCTCGTCGCGAAGGGCTCGACCGCGCGCGCCCGGACGACGGCGTCGGCGATGCGCCGGGCGAAACGCTCCTCGCCGTACACGCGCAGGACCCGTGCGAGCTCGCGAGCGTCGTAGGTGTTGAGCACCTCGGCAGCGGTCTGCCCGCGGGTCGGGTCCATCCGCATGTCCAGGGGCGCGTCCTGCGCGTAGGCGAAGCCGCGGTCGGCGACGTCGAGCTGCATCGAGGAGACGCCGAGGTCGAACAGGATCCCGTCCGCGCGGGGCAGGCCGGCCTCGGCGAGCACCTGGGGAAGCTCGTCGTAGACCGCGTGGACGAGGAGGGTGCGCCCGGCGAAGGCCTCCAGACGGTCGGTGGTGCGTCGCAGCGCATCGGGGTCGCGGTCGAGACCGACGAGCCTGACCTCCGGGAACCGGCGGAGCAGTGCCTCCGAGTGACCCCCGAGGCCGAGCGTCGCGTCCACGACCACGGCTCCGGGGCGGTCCAGCGACGGCGCGAGCAGCGCGAGGCAGCGCTCGAGCAGCACAGGCACGTGCGACGGCGCTGTCGCGTCGTCGGGGAGGTCGCTCACCGCTCAGCCCAGCCGCGCCACGAGGTCGGACAGGGCCGCGAGGAATCCGACGGACAGGGCGCCCGCAGCCATGAGCACGCCCCAGGCCTGGGTGCGCTGGGACACGCGTCGCTCGGGGCGACGACGCAGGGTCAGGTCCATGAACGTGTCCTCCTCGCCCTGGCGGGCGCTCGCGGTGGGGGTCTCGTCCGGGTGGGGGGCGGTGGTGGGCGTGCGGGTCGGATCGGGTGTTCGTTCGCGGGACCTGGTCCCCCGTCCGTCACGCGGGGTGGGTCACCCCTGGCGCCGGGGAAGGTGCGCCAGGAGTCCGGGTGACGGACCGGAGACCAGGTGCCACGACCTACACGAGCGGCACCACCTCGCCGTCGAGGTCGACGAAGGACTGCTCCTGGGCGCCGAGGTAGGCCTCCCACGCAGCGGCGTCCCAGATCTCGATGCGGGTGTCCTGGCCGACGACCACGCAGTCGCGGTCGAGGCCGGCGAACTCGCGCAGGTCGGCGGGGAGGGTGATGCGGCCCTGCTTGTCCGGCACCTCCTGGTAGGCGGAGGCGAACAGCACGCGCGTGTAGGCACGCACCTTCTCGCTGGTGACGGCGCCGCTGCGCAGCCGCTCGGCGTACTCCTCGAAGCCGGCGACGGTCCACACCACGACGCAGCGGTCCTGCCCCTTGGTCATGACCAGGCCCGAGGCCAGCGCCTCGCGGAAGCGGGCCGGGAGGATCACCCGGTTCTTGTCGTCGAGGCGGGGGGTGTGCTTGCCCAGGAACACGGCTGCCCTCCCCTCACCTGACCCATGCCCTCCATGGGTGCGTGCGCGCCAATGTACTCCACATCCCTCCACCGTCAACCACCTCGGCCCACCTGGTTGCCCAGCTCGCGCCGCGCACCCCGACGCGGACCGGCATCCCCGCAGGTCAGGGCGGTGGAGGGAGGTGGAGGGACACCCCGCCCGGATCCCCTCCCTGCGGCCCTCCCGAGTCACCTCGGGCGTGTCCCGCGACCGCTCGCCCCCGCCCTACCTGCGGGAACGGCGCCGGCCGCGTCGCCGGGGCCGGCGCGGTGGAGGGATGTGGGGCGGCGTCGACCGGCCCGGCCGGCTGCTGGACACGTGAAGTGGAACGGTGTTTCACTGCTGCTCCGACGCCGCTCGGACCGGGCGGCGCGAGGTCGCGCCACCGTGCGCGGGACGGAGGATCCGCATGGCAGGGCTGGCCCCCGGAGGCGCACCGCTCTCGATCGTCGATGGGGTGCGCGGGTTCGCCGCCGCCCAGCCCGGCGTCGCCGCCGTGATCGACGGGGACCGGGTCCAGACCTACGCCGAGCTCGACGAGCGCAGCTCGCGGGTCGCGCAGGCGCTGCTCGGCTCCGGCCTGGCCCCCGGCGACAAGGTCGCGGTCCTGCTCGGCAACCGGCTCGAGTACTGCGAGGTCGCCGCAGGGCTGGCCAAGGCCGGCCTGGTCATGGTGCCGCTCAACCCCCGGATGACCGCGCCCGAGGTGGACTACATCGTGGGGCACTCCGGCGCCCGGGCCCTCGTGCTCGACGACGCCCTCGCCGGTATCGCCGACGGTGTCGCCCCCGGGATGCACCAGGTGCTCTCCCTGAGCGGCACCCAGCTCGGCGCGGCGTACGAGGACGCGCTCGCCGCGGCCCGCCCGCAGGACCCGCGGGTCGCGATCGCCGAGACCGACCCGTTCTGCGTCGCCTACACCTCCGGGACCACGGGCAAGCCCAAGGGCGTTCTCATCTCCCACCGCTCGCGCTCGCTGACCTTCGTCATGAGCGCGCTGGAGTGGGGGCTGGGCACCGGGCGGCGCTCGATCGCGGTCGCGCCGATGTACCACGGCGCCGGCTTCGCCTTCGGCTACGCACCGGTCTACACCGGGGGCACCGTGGCCATGCTGCGCGGCTGGGACCCCGAAGCCTTCCTCGCCATGATCGAGAAGGAGCGCGCCCAGTCGGTCTTCCTCGTGCCGACCCACGCGCAGATGCTGCGCAACCTCACCGAGGAACCCGGGTCGCGCTTCGACCTGTCCAGCCTCGACACCATCTACTTCAACGCCGCCGCGCTGCCCACGCCGCTCAAGGAGTGGGTGCTCGACGCCTTCCCCGGGGTCGGCGTGCACGAGCTGTACGGCTCCACCGAGGGCGGGATCATCTCCAACCTGCGCCCGCTCGACGCGCGCCGCAAGGCCGGCTCGGTCGGGCACCCGTGGCACTTCACCGAGGTCCGCGTCGTCGACGACGAGGGCAACCCGGTCGCTCCCGGCGAGCCGGGCGAGCTGTTCAGCCGCTCGCCCTACCTCATGAACGGCTACCTCGACGACCCCGAGGCGACCGCGGCGTGCACCACCGACGACGGCTTCCTCACGTGCGGCGACGTCGTGACCGTGGACGACGAGGGCTACATCCGCATCGTCGACCGCAAGAAGGACCTCATCATCTCCGGCGGCGTGAACGTCTACCCCCGCGACGTCGAGGAGGCCGTCCTCACCTTCCCCGGCATCCGCGAGGTCGCGGTGGTCGGCGTCCCGCACGAGACCTGGGGCGAGCAGGTGGTGGCCTACGTCGTGCCCGCCCCCGGGGTCGAGGTCAGCGCCGAGGCGCTCGACGAGCACCTGCGCGGCGTCCTCGCGGCGTACAAGATCCCGCGCGACGTGGTGAGCGTCGAGGCGCTCCCCCGCAACGCCAGCGGCAAGGTGCTCAAGCGCGACCTGCGCACCACCTACGCCGGCTGAATCTGCCGGCTGACCGACGCGTTCGCCACGGCCGTCGCCGGGTCGTCCGCCCCACCGCGGCCGCGCTTCGTCATCGCCGCCCACGTCGGCCCGCCGGGATGCGGCGTTCGCCCGCGTCGACGAACTCCGGCCGGCCACCCGGACGGTGTCGGTCGGCACGGGGACCCGGAGCGAGCAGGGCTGGTCGACCCCGCCGGTGACACGGTGGCCTTCGAGCGGGAGAACCTCGGCTGAGGCCCTTGCGGTCGGTCTGACCTTTTGGGAGGATGCGGAATGGCGTTCCACCCATCGGAACGATAGAAGTTCACTACCGGTGAAGGAGTGAGGCGAGTGCGCCCCCACGTCGAACTGATCCACGAGGCCGACTACGTCTGGCACGCCGCCGAGCTGCCCGGTGGCGAGGGACGCGCGAGCGAGCGCCGCCTCTCGGTCGACGAGGAGGACGGGTCGTCCTCGCTCAAGATCGCCTTCCACACCGACTGGGGCCGCGGCCCCGGCATCCACCACGCCAACACCGAGTACTACGTGCTCGACGGCCAGATCACCTACGGCGACCGGGTCATCGGCAAGGGCGGCTACGTCTACGTCCCGCGGGGCGTGCCGTCGGAGGCGATCCGCTTCGCCGAGGGGACCCAGATCCTGCACTACCGCGAGTACGGCGACGCCGGCTTCGACGCCGTCGACTCGGTGAACGCGCCGCGCTGGGCGGATGCGCGCGAGGACGTCATCGTCATCGACACCGAGGCGATGCAGTTCGACGCGGTGCCCAACCCCGGGCCGATGCCCGGCCTCTACATCAAGTACCTCCACGTCGACCCGGTCACCGGCTTCTACACCCGCCTGGTGCACGCCGCCGAGGGGTGGACCGACCACCGCCTCGCGCACCACCCGTGCTACGAGGAGGCGTACACCACCCAGGGCCACATGGAGTACAACTTCGGCACGCTGGACCTCGGCACCTACTTCTTCCGCCCCGCGCGGGTGAAGCACGGCCACTTCACCACGATGGAGGGCGGCGCCACCTGGCTGCTGCGCTCCGACGGCGAGCTGCTCAACTGGTACACCCAGAACGAGTGGGTGCGCTGGGGCGGCGAGGCGGTCAACTACGGCCCCGACGGCACCCGCATGCGCTGGTCGCAGTCCACCCACGACCTCGGGCGAGGACCGACGTGGCGCAGCGACGCCGACCTGCACGACCTGGTCAACTCCGCGCAGTGGCAGCGCGACCAGGGCAAC
>JAHECT010000161.1 GCA_024641605.1 Micrococcales bacterium | reverse complement strand
GGGTGCCACGCGTCGGCCCGCCAGCACCCACGGCTGGTCCACCAGCACCACGCCGACGCCGTGCTCGGGCAGCGCGTGCGCGAGCCCGTGCAGGTCGGCGGTGTCCGCTCCCCTCCCCGCCCCGTGCCCCAGGACGACGAGCGCGCGAGCGCCTCGCGGCGTACGGCGGTACACCCGGGCCGGGCCCGTGGGCGTGTCGAGGTCACGCACCTCGGTTCGCACACTGGCCTCCGGAGGTCGATGGGGTGAGGGCCCGGTTCGTACGGCTCTATTGGATGAGGGTCGCCTTCATCGGAAGAAAGCGGTCAGAGGAGGGTGGGGTCGGGGTCGTCGAAGGGCACGGGGTCGACCAGCTCGGGGCCGTTGTTGGCGACCTTGTTGACCAGGGTGGAGACGGGGTAGGCGTCCAGGCGACCGGGCGCGGCGGGGACGAGCAGGTCGCGCGGGTCGCCACCTGCCGCCTCCGGGTCGAGCCAGGCGCCCCAGCGCTCCCGCTCGACGAGCAGGGGCATCCGGTCGTGGATGCGCCCGACGGCGTCCTCGGCGCTCGTGGTCAGGATGGTCACCGTCGTGCGCCAGGCGCGCGGGTCGTCGTCGGGGCGGGTGGGGTCGCGCCAGAACTCGTAGAGCCCCGCCATGGCGAGGACGCCGCCGTCGGCGGGGTGGATGAAGAACGGCTGCTTGAGCGGCTTGCCGCGCGCGCCCTTCGGGCCGTCCTCGGGGGTGTACCACTCGTAGTAGCCGTCGGCCGGCAGCAGGCAGCGCCGGGAGGCGAAGGCCCGCCGGAAGGCCGGCTTCTCGGCCACGGTCTCCATCCGCGCGTTGATGAGCCGGGAGCCGATGGAAGGGTCCTTGGCCCACGACGGGATCAGGCCCCAGGTGGCGACCGCCAGCTCGCGGCGCACCGGCTCCGCCGGCTCGCGGCGGGGCCGGCGGTCGAGCACGACGTAGACCTCCTTGGTGGGAGCCACGTTCCAGTCGGGCGCGATCGCCTTGTCGGGCGCGACCACCGCCTCGAACTCCTCCACGAGGTCGTCGGGGTTCCGGCTCGCCGCATACCTGCCGCACATGCCGCCCATCCCATCAGATGGGGAGGTGCGTCTCGCTACCCTCGACCCGTGGCATCCGACGACCATCCCTGGCCGGCACCCGTCGCGAGCGCGCCCGTGCGCGCGGTGGTCGCGGTACCGGGGTCCAAGTCGGTAACCAACCGCGCTCTACTCCTGGCCGCGCTCGCCGACGGCCCGTCGCACATCCGCGGCGCGCTGCGCGCCCGCGACACGCGACTCATGGCGGGTGCGCTCGCCTCCCTGGGGCCGGCGGTAGAGGGGTTCGACGGCGACGGGGACCTGCTGGTCGTGCCTGCGCCGATCACCGGCGCGGCCCACGTGGACTGCGGCCTGGCCGGCACCGTCATGCGCTTCGTGCCCCCGGTCGCCGCGCTCGCCGACGGCGACGTCCGCTTCGACGGCGACCCGCGAGCCCGGGTCCGGCCGATGGCCGCCGTGATCGACGCGCTCGAGCAGCTCGGTGTCCGCATCGATGACGACGGACGCGGCACGCTCCCCTTCACGGTCCATGGCATCGGACGGGTGCCCGGTGGCGAGGTGGAGCTCGACGCCTCGGCGTCGAGCCAGTTCGTCAGCGCGCTGCTGCTGTCGGCCGCGCGGTTCGACTCCGGCGTCGTGGTCCGCCACCGCGGAGCCGCCGTACCGTCGCTGCCCCACATCGACATGACCGTCGCCATGCTGCGCGAGCACGGCGTCGAGGTCACGGTCGACGCCGCGGATCCCACGTCCGCGTCGTGGTCGGTGCGCCCCGGGCCCGTGAGCGCGGTCGACCGCGTCGTGGAGCCGGACCTGTCCAACGCCGCGCCCTTCCTCGCGGCCGCGGTGGTGACAGGGGGCACCGTCCGGGTGCCCGGCTGGCCCGCCCGCACGACCCAGGCGGGCGACGCGCTGCGCGCGCTGCTCGTGGAGGCCGGCGCGCAGGTCTCGCTAGGACCCGACGGGCTCACCGTGACCGGCGGCGGATCGGTGCACGGACTCGACGCAGACCTGCGCGACGTCGGCGAGCTCACGCCGGTGCTCACGGCGGTGTGCGCGGTCGCTGGGTCCCCGTCGCGGCTGCGCGGCATCGGCCACCTGCGCGGGCACGAGACCGACCGGCTCGCTGCGCTCGCCCGCGAGATCAACGGCCTCGGCGGGTCGGTGCGCGAGACCGACGACGGCCTGGAGATCACGCCGCGACCGCTGCACGCCGGCGTCTTCGAGACCTACGACGACCACCGCATGGCCACCGCAGCGGCGGTGCTGGGCCTGGTGGTGCCCGGCGTGGAGGTGGTCGACGTCGCCACCACGGCGAAGACGCTGCCCGGGTTCGTGGAGCTGTGGGGCGCGATGCTCGGGAATCTGGCCGCGTGAGCCGTCGCCGCGAGGACCTGGACGAGGACGACGTCCGCGTCCGCCCGGGACGGGGCAAGTCCCGACCCCGGAGCAAGGACCGGCCCACGCACGAGGACGCGGACGCGGGCTTCGTCGTCGCCGTGGACCGCGGTCGCTACACGGTCGTGACCGGCACGCCCCTCGACCCTGGGACCGGGCTCTACGCGGTCAAGGCCCGTGAGCTCGGCCGCAAGGGGGTGGTGGTCGGTGACCACGTGGCGCTCGTCGGCGACCTCTCCGGGCAGGTGGACACCCTGGCGCGCATCGTGCGCGTGGAGAAGCGCACCTCGTCCCTGCGGCGCAGCGCGGACGACGCGGACCCCGTGGAGCGCGTCGTGGTCGCCAACGCCGACCAGCTCGTGCTCGTCACCGCCCTCGCGGATCCCGAGCCGCGGCCGCGCATGATCGACCGGGTGCTGGTCGCGGCCTACGACGCCAGGCTCGACCCCCTGCTGGTCCTGACCAAGAGCGACCTGGCCTCGCCCGAGGACCTGCTGCGCGACTACGGCGACCTCGACGTGCCCTACGTCGTGACGCGGCGGGGACCGGACCGATCACTGGACCTCGCGGACCTGCCCGAGCGCCTGCGCGGACGGGTCTCGGTGCTCATCGGCCACTCCGGCGTCGGGAAGTCCACGCTCGTCAACGAACTCGTGCCCGACGCCGAACGGGCGACCGGGCACGTGAACGCCGTGACGGGACGGGGGCGGCACACCTCGACCTCGGCGGTCGCGCTCGAGCTGCCGGGCGGAGGGTGGGTGATCGACACCCCGGGGGTGCGCTCGTTCGGGCTCGCGCACGTGGACCCGCAGCGGGTGTTCGACGCCTTCCCCGACCTCGCCGCAGGCACCGCCCAGTGCCCCCGCTCGTGCACGCACGACGAGGACGAGTGCGCCCTCGACGCGTGGACGGCGGAGGGCCGTGCCGGCCCGGGCGGACCGGCCCGCCTGGAGTCGCTGCGCCGGCTGCTGCGCAGCCGCGCCGGGACCGACGACGCGGCGGGCGCGTCCGAGCCGGGTGAGTCGACCGAGGCCGCGCCCGAGGAGTAACCCACCGCCGAGACTGATCATCTGAGCGCTACCCGCCCCCGGTAGCCCTCAGATGATCAGTCTCGCGGGAGGGCTACTCCCCCGGCGGGGCGACCTGGCCGGGCGTGGTGTTCTCGACGATGGGCTTCCACACGGCCGTCGCACCCGAGTGCCCGGCCAGCACCGCCGCCGTGATCGCGGCGACGGCCACGACGACGGTCAGCACGGCCAGGAGCCGACCCACGCCGTCGCGGGTCTCGGAGCGCCGGTCGCGCGCCCAGAGGACCGCGACGACCACGAGGAGCGCCACGGCGACGAAGGGCAGGCGCGACCCGATCGACACGTGCGTCTCGGGGAAGCCGACCCGCGACGCCAGCTGCTCCCCGCTCTCCTTGGCGACGAAGGAGGCACCCATCGAGACGAACGCGCCCAGGAGCACCAGCCAGCCGTAGCGGTGGTTCCACTCGGGCTTGATCGCGACGAGGACCGCGCCGACCGCCGTCAGCGGCAGGAGGACGACCACGGCGTGGACGACGAGCGGGTGCAGCGGCAGCCCCGTGATGGTGTCGAACATCCCCTGACGCTACGACGCCCCGGCCCGACCGGGGGCGCGCTTGGGGCGATCCCGTGCGGCGACGACGACCGGGTAGCGTCGCGGTCGTGACCTCGCCGTACGCCGACGACCTCGCTCTGGCCCACCGCCTCGCCGATGCCGCCGACGCCATCACCATGGCGCGGTTCAACGCGCGCGACCTCGTGGTCGAGACCAAGCCGGACCTCACGCCGGTGAGCGACGCCGACACGGCGGTCGAGCGCATGGTGCGCGAGACGGTGGCCGGGTCGCGACCGGACGACGGCGTGCTGGGCGAGGAGGAGGCCGAGCTGGTCGGCACGAGCGGGCGGCGCTGGATCGTCGACCCCGTCGACGGCACCAAGAACTTCGTCCGCGGCGTCCCCGTGTGGGCCACGGTCATCGGGCTGCAGGACGGTGAGGGCCGGATGGTCGTGGGGCTGGTGTCGGCCCCGGCGCTGGCGCGGCGATGGTGGGCCACCCTCGGCGGAGGCGCGTTCGTCTCCGAGCCGGGGTCGAGCCAGCCGCGCCGGCTGCAGGTGTCGCGCGTGCACGACCTCGGAGACGCGAGCCTGGGCTACTCCGAGGTGCGCTGGGTCCCCGAAGCGAACCAGCACCGGTGGGACGCGCTGCTGCGCTCGGTGTGGCGGGTGCGCGGGTACGGCGACTTCTACAGCCATGTGCTCGTCGCCGAGGGGGCGGTCGACGTGGCCTGCGAGCCTGAGCTCAACCTCTACGACGTCGCGGGGGTCTCACTGGTGGTCACCGAGGCGGGTGGCCGGTTCACGGGCGTCGACGGAGTCGACGGGCCCGACCGCGGCAGCGGCGTCTCCACCAACGGTCTGCTCCACGACGCCGTCATCGCCGCGCTGCGCTGACCGTGCGGGTGGACGCCCGCGCCAGGCGTACCACCGGTCGAGGATCGCCGGTGCGAGCATGACGGCGTAGAGGTCGAAC
>JAHECT010000160.1 GCA_024641605.1 Micrococcales bacterium | reverse complement strand
CGGCGCGGGAACCGTGCCCTCGGTCGTCGGACACCGCCCGCGCATCGGCGACGAGAGCAGGAGCAGGACACCGAGGCCCAGGAGCAGCCCGACGAGCGCGCCCATCAGTGCACCACCGCAGCGGCGCCGAGCAAGGCGGCAACGTCGATGTCGTGGGCGGCGAACCGGTCGAGGTGCGGAGGGAAGCCGCTGCCGCGGACGAGCTCCCCCTCTCGGGTGAGAAACACCTCGCTCGTCTCCACGACGCCGTCCTCGACGCGGCCGGAGACGCCCAGCACCTCCCGCACCCGGCGGCGGCCGTCGGCGCGCGTGGCCGTGTGCACGACGATGTCGACCGAGGCGGCGACCGTCGGGACGACGTAGGACGACGTCACGTTCTCCCCGGCCAGCAGCGGCAGCACGCACAGCTTGGACACGGCGTCGCGGGCGGAGTTCGCGTGGACGCTCGTCATGCCCGGCATCCCCGAGTTGAGCGCCACCAGGAGGTCGAGCGCTTCCGCCTGTCTCACCTCTCCGACCACGAGACGGTGCGGACGCATCCGCAGGGCCTCGATGACCAGGCGGCGCAGCGTGATCTCGCCGGTGCCCTCGAGACCGGCCTGGCGGGTCTGCATGCCCACCCAGTCCGGCCGGTCAAGGCGCAGCTCGAAGACCTCCTCGCACGTCACGACCCGCTCCCGGGCGGGCACCGAGTTGAGCAGGCACCCCAGCAGGGTCGTCTTGCCCGCCTGCGTGCCGCCCGCGACGACGATGTTGAGACCGGCCACGACGCACGCGACGAGGAAGTCGGCGACCGGTGCGGTCAGCGTGCCGAGGGCTACGAGGTCGTCCAGGCGAGCCGCCGCAAGGACGTGCCGGCGGATGTTGACCGCCCAGTGGCGTCGGGTCACGTCGGGGATGACGACGTGGAGCCGCGAGCCGTCGGGCAGCAGGGCGTCGACGAACGGCTGGCTGACGTCGACCCGCCGACCGCTCGAGCGCAGCATGCGCTCCACGAGATCGTGCACCTGCTCCTCGGTGAGCACGACGGTCGTGAGCTCGCTGCGCCCGTGGCGAGCGGCGAAGACGCGGGTGGGCTGGTTGAACCAGACCTCCTCGATGTCGGGGTCGTCGAAGAGGCGCTGCAGAGGACCGAACCCGGCGACGGCGTCATGGAGCTCCTGCGCCCAGCCGTCGACGTCGGCCACCCGGACCTCGCCCCGGGTGACCTCGTCGAGCACGTCGAGGACGGCGGAGCGCACGCCCCGCGGATCGGTGAGCGGGTCGGTCCCGCGGTCGCGCACGAGCTCGCGCACCCGCTCCACGACCTCGGTGGTGACGCGCTCGGCCGACGGGTCGAGGACGGCTCCGAGGTCGGCGGCACCCGCGGCGATCGGATCGAGGACGGACATGCGGCTCCCGCACGGCTCGGGGAGATCATGGACCTCCGTGGGCGTCTGGTTCGCATCCCGGGCTTCCCTGCCGTGGGCGGAGCAGGAGGACGATAGGCGCCCCGAGGCAGGGCGAGGCAAGACCGGATGCGTGGCTGGGGATGGACCGGGAGCGCACCGTGAGGTCCGCGCGTCCGAGCGGGTGACACCGCCACGCTGCGCCGAGCCGACGCTGCGCTCGGTCACGGACGGCACCGCCCGGTCGCCGCGACCGGCGCACGTCCGTCGTTCGGGAGGCGGTACCGTCTGCCGTCCACGAGATGGCGAGGTCGCCGTGATCAGTACCGCCGAGCTGAGCTCGCTCCCCCTGTTCGCGACCCTGGGCCCGGACGCCCTGGACTACCTCGCCCACTCGGTCGAGGACGTCCGGCTGACCCCGGGCGAGTACGCCGGCCACGAGGGCGAGGAGCGGGCGCTCTTCGTCGTCGTCGAGGGGCGCACCGAGCTGACCAAGGTCGTGCACGGGGTGGAGAGCGTCATCGCCGTGCGCCTGCCGGGCGAGCTGGCGGGCGAGGTCCCCATGACCTTCAGCACGCCGCTGCCGGCGAGCATCCGCGCGGTCGAGCCCTCACGCGTGCTCAAGCTCAACGTGACCGTGTTCTACAACCTCTCGGCCATGGCCCCCGAGGTCTCTGCCACGGTGGCCAACGCCGCCCTCGAGCGCATGGAGATGCTGCGCGAGGCGGCGCTGCGCCCCCTGCAGCCGGCCATCCGCATCGTCGGGTCGCGCCAGGACCCCGCCGTGCACGCGGTGGAGAGCTTCCTGCACCGCAACCGGGTCCTCTACGAGACCGTCGCACCGGCGGTCGACTCCTCGACGGATCCGGACGCGGGGGCTGCGGCCGTCGTCGAGACATCGGACGGCATGCGGGTGGTCGCGCCGACCAGCCGGGAGCTGGCTCGCATGGCGGGCCTCTCGGTCACCCCGCGGGCGCGCGGCTACGACCTGGTCGTCGTCGGCGGCGGACCGGCGGGGCTCGCCGCCGCCGTCAACGGGGCGTCCGAGGGGCTGAGCACCGTGATCGTGGAGCGGTTCGCCCCCGGGGGGCAGGCAGGAACCTCGACCCGGATCGAGAACTACCTCGGGTTCCCCGTGGGTGTCTCGGGGCACGACCTGGCCAGCAGCGCGCTCAAGCAGGCCAAACGGCTCGGCGCGGAGGTCGTGGTGACCCGGGAGGTCGCACGTCTCGACCCGTCGGCGCTCGGGTCTCCCTCGACGGGGGCGACCTGCTGCGGGCCAAGTCCGTCATCCTGGCCACCGGGGTGGAGTGGCGGCGCCTGGGTACGACGTCGGTGGACCGCCTCATCGGCTCCGGCGTCTACTACGGCGCGGCACGCAGCGACGCGGCGCTCACCCAGGGCCAGGACGTCTTCCTCATCGGGGCGGGGAACTCGGCCGGGCAGGCGGCGCTGTTCTTCTCCCGGCACGCGCGCACGGTCACGCTCATCGTGCGTGCCGAGTCCCTCGCCTCGAGCATGTCGGCCTATCTCATCGACCAGATCGAGGCGCGGTCCAACATCGAAGTGCGGACGAGGTCGGAGGTCTCGGCCGCCCACGGCGAGGACCAGCTCGAGGCCATCGACGTGACCGACCGCCGCACCGGCGAGGTGACCCGCCACGGGACTTCGGTCCTCTTCGTGCTCATCGGCGCCGACGCGGCGACGCACTGGCTGCCCCCCGAGATCGCCCGCGACGAGCACGGGTTCGTCCTCACGGGCAGCGGCGTCGTGGCAGCGGGCGGATGGAGCGCCTCGCGGCCGCCGTTCGCGCTCGAGACGAGCGTGCCCGGCGTGTTCGCCGTGGGTGACGTGCGGGCCGGTTCGGTGAAGCGGGTCGCGGCCGCCGTCGGCGAGGGCGGCATGGCGGTCGCCTACATCCACCGCCACCTGGCCGCACCCGTCGGCTGACGCCGCCCGACGCTGCTCCTCGGGTCCGCCCTCCCGGACTCAGCCGGTCGCGTCGAGCCAGGCGGCCAGGACGCTCGCCGACGCGGTGCCGTCGTGATGAGCACGGGCGTACGCCGATCCAGCCGATCCGAGCTCCACCATGCGGTCGGCATCGGCGACGAGCTCGCGCACGACGGTCGACAGCGTGCTCGGGACGGCCTCGACGACGGGTACGTCATCACCCATCCGGGACCGGACCCGGTCGGGCAGGTGGGCTACGACCACGCGTCCGGCGGCCATCGCCTGCGCGGCGAGGACGCCGGGGTTCCCGAGCACCACCTGGTCGACGACGACATCCACGTCGCGCAGGACCGCGGGCACGAGGCTGGGAGGCAGGGACTGGAGCCGCCGGTACTCGATGAGCCCGAGCGCGTCGAGCTCCTGGAGGACCGGGTCGACGTACTCGCTGCCCTTGAACGGCCCCGAGGTCGGAGCGTGCAGGACCACCGGGCGACGGCGGATGAGCAGTTCGCGTCCCGGGGTGAACGCGGGGGCCCCCAGGGTCACGGTCAGGACCGTGGCGCCGGGGAGGAAGTCGAGCAGGTCCGGCGTCGACACGAACACGGGCACGCCCAGTCGCTGCACGTGCGCGTGGACCAGCGTGGTCTGACGCTCACGGACCGCGGCCTCCTGGGCGAACCGGGACGACCGGAACGGCGAGCTCGAGTACAGGTCCCGGTGGAGCGCGGGAGTGCGGGCCTCCGACCCGTGGATCAGCAGGCCCACCAGGCGCCCGGAGGAGAGCAGCGCCTCCACGTCGCGGGCGCCGGCATCCACGTCCCACGGATCGACGTCGATCGGTGACCCCGACCCGATGAGCGGCCGCATCGCCTCGAGCAGCACGTGGGTGGCCGGTACGACACCGTCGAGCACCCCGCGAGCCCGGACGACGGGGTCAGCCCAGTCCTCGCGGCTCAGGGGCACGTCGGCGGGGAACTGGAAGGCGGAGGTCGCCGACACGATCGACAGGTTGGCGGCGGAGCGGCCGGCGGCACCGAGCGCACGCACCCACGCCGCACCCTGTCCCGCGTAGTTGGCGGGACCGATGAGCAGGTGCGGCGGACGCGGTCCCGGCCCTGCCTGGAGGTCGGGGAGGTGCGAGCCGCTCGCCTGCGCCCGCAGAACTCGGCCCAGCGCGTCCTCGGCATCGGGCGACAGGTCGTCCTGATCCGTACCCACGAGGACCACGTCGCCGTGGAGAGCCACCCGCGGCTCCCCGTCGGTCACCACGACGAGCTCCCCCTCCGGGAACGCGGCACGCGCGGGGAGGTCGGAACCAAGCCCCGGACCCACGACCAGGGTGCGGGCCGGGGCGCCCGCCCGGTCAGGGAGCGCCATGAGGATCGAGTCGACCGAGCTGGCCAGCGTCGCTCGTGCCGACAGATCCACCCCGCCGAGCTCGACGTAGCGCGAGGCGGCGTCGAGACCGCTGATGGCCACGAGCGACGGGTCGCGGCGGCAGGCGCGCCAGGCCAGCAGGTCGGCTCGGCCGTCGACCGAGACGAGCAGGTCGATCGGTGCGGCGGCGAGCGCGGCCATGAGCTCGCGCTCAGCCTCCCGCAGATCGGCGGGAAGGCGACGCCGCCGCCGCGGCGGCTCGGGTGCGGGTCGCGTCCGCAGCCGCCGCAGCCG
>JAHECT010000159.1 GCA_024641605.1 Micrococcales bacterium | reverse complement strand
GTCCCCCTCGCAGAGGGGGCCGAGACCCCCGAGCAGCGGGCGAAGGTCGGCTCGCTGCTGGCGCGCGTAGCCGCGCACGTGGGCGATCCCGTCGACGTCACCGAGACGCTGCGCCCGCTGGTCGAGCTGCTCCTCGAGCTGCGCGCCGCGGCCCGCGCCGACAAGCGCTGGGCGGAGTCCGACACGATCCGCGACGGGCTCGCCGCCGCCGGCGTCGAGGTGCGCGACACCCCTGGCGGGGTGGAGTGGGAGGTGCGCCGATGACCGCCGGACCCATCGCGCTGGTCGGCTCGGGCGAGTACCTCGCCGTCATGGCCGAGATCGAGGGCGCGCTCATCGCCGGTCGGGCGCCGCGCTACGTCCAGCTCGCCACGGCGGCCGCGCCGGAGGGCGACGAGTCGCTGGCGCGTTGGCACCGGCTCGGCCGCGAGCAGGCTGAGCGTCTCGGCGTCGAGCAGGTGATCGTCGACGTCCGCGACCGTGCCGACGCCGACGACCCCGCGCACGCCGCCGCGATCGAGGGGGCGGGACTGGTCTACCTGTCGGGTGGGAACCCGGCGTATCTCGCCGAGACGCTGCGCGACACCGCCGTGTGGCGAGCGATCGTGGACGCCCACGCCGGCGGGGCGGCGTTGGCCGGGTGCAGCGCCGGCGCGATGGCGCTGTCGGACTGGGCCCCCCGGATGCGCGAGCTCAACGCCGTCGAGCCCACGGGCCTGGGCCTGGTGCCGCACGTGCGCGTGATCCCGCACTTCGACCGGATGCTGTCCTGGGTGCCCGACGTGCTGCGCAACGCACTGCTGCGCCTGCCCGAGGGATCGACGCTGCTGGGCATCGACGAGGACACCGCGCTCGTGGGCGGGCCGCACGAATGGACCGTGCAGGGCCGCCAGTCCGTGTGGGTGCTGGGCCACGGCCACCGCCAGGAGCACCCATCCGGCTCCACGCTGACGACGCCGTAGCCGGTGCGCACGATCTCTCGTAGAGATCGTGCGACACGACACGCCGGTCCGCTGCCGCGTGTCGTGGCTCGATGATCTCTACTGGAGACCATCCGACAAGGCGTCAGTCCTTGTCGCGGGTGTCGACGTCGCGGAGGAACTGCTCGAGCTGCGCCGCCAGCTCCTCGCCGCTGGGCAGGTCGCTCTCGTCGGCGATGGGCAGGGCCGACGCCGCCCCGCGCACGAGCGCGTCGTACTGCGCCTCGAGGGCCTGCACCGCCTCGACGTTGTCGGCGCTCGCGGTGACCTGCGCGTCGATCTCGCGGTCGCTCACGTCGGCGCGCGCCTCCAGCGGCGCGAGCTCGAGGTCCAGCGATCCGGCCACCGACACCTCGCGCAGCAGCGCCAGCGCAGCACGCGGGTACTCCACCTGCGAGAGGTAGTGCGGCACGTGGACCGCGAAGCCCATCGCGTCGATGCCGGCCGCGCCCAGCGCCAGCTCCACGGCGCCGCTCACGTGCCCGGGCACCTCGATCGCACCCACGAACGTGGGGCGCCCGCTCACGAGGGAGGGATCCGTGGCGTGCGCGGTCACGCCGAGCGGACGGGTGTGCGGCGCGGCCCAGGGAATGGCGTTCATCCCGACGGACCGTCGTACGGCGAAGCGCTCCGCGATCTGCACGACCGCACCGGTGAACGCCCGCCACGCGAAGTCGGGCTCGGGGCCGTGCAGCACGAGGAAGCCCGTGTCGCGCCGGTCGCGCACCTCGGTGAGCAGGAGCTCGGGGTAGTCGAGCGAGGCGTAGTGGTCGGTGTCGAAGACCAGGCGCGGACGCCGGGCCCGGTAGTCGTAGATGGGGTCGAGGTCGAAGCGCCCGATCGTGCGGTGCTCGTGCGTGGCGAGCAGGTGGTCGACGGCGATCTGGCGAGCGGCCCCGGCGTCGAGGAACCCCGACAGAGCGTGGACCAGCACCGGGGTGCCGAGGTCGACGTCGTCGGTGTGGATCTCGTAGAGGTCCTCGGGTCGCATGGCCACCATTCTCGCTCAGGGGAACCCGGACGGCGTCCCGACCGTCCGTCCAGCGCAACCGCACGACGCCGACCACCATTCCCGTACGTCAGGATGCTCCCGTGACCGACCGACCCGCCGACGGACCCGCGCTGCCCGACGGTCCTGGCGATCCGGGGCCGGACGCAGCATCGGCGACGCCGGCCGCGTCCGAGGTCGCGACGCTGCCCGACCGGCGCACCCTGCGCGCCGAGATGTGGCTGGTGCTCTGGCTGTCCATCGCCGCGAGCGCGCTGCGCTCGTTCCTGTCGCTGCTCAACTCGCTCACGCGCGACCAGCCGCTGTCCGGCCAGACGGCGACGATCGTCGCGACGTACGTCGCGGACCGGCCGTGGCTCGACGCGATGTACCAGGCGACCCGGATCTCGCTCGGCCTGATCCCGGTGCTGCTGGTGCTGCACCTGCTGCGCCGCTCCGGCGAGGGCCCGCGGGCGATCGGCTTCGACCTGCGCGACTGGCGCCGCGACCTGTGGCGCGGTGCGCTGCTGGCCGCGGGTGTCGGGGGCATCGGGCTGGTGTTCTACCTCGTCGCGTTCCAGCTCGGCATGAACGTTCGCATCGCCGCGGCCGACATCCAGGACTCCTGGTGGAACCTCGTGCTCCTGCTCGCGTCGGCGGCGTACAACTCCGTGCTCGAGGAGGTGATCGTCCTCGGCTACTTCCTGCACCGGGCCCGCCAGATCGGCTGGCGGCCGTGGCAGGCCATCGCGGGCAGCGCGCTCATGCGCGGGGCGTACCACCTCTACCAGGGCTTCGGCGGCTTCCTGGGCAACCTCGCGATGGGCGCGCTGTTCGCCTGGCTCTATCTGCGGTGGCGGCGCGTGATGCCGTTCGTCGTCGCGCACTTCCTCATCGACGCGGTCGCCTTCATCGGCTACGACCTGCTGTCGGGCAAGGTCTCCTGGCTCCCCTGACCCGCCCCCACCGTCGGTAGGCGGCCAGGTCGCCGTCCAGGACGCTTCGAGCACCCGTCGACGTGGGGATCAGGGGGTGTCGCCGGTGGCCCGCTCGGAAAGGACGTCGACGATCGTCGCGAGCGCCCGGTCGAGGTCGGCCTCGGAGATGACCAGCGGCGGCGCGAAGCGGATCGTCCACGTGTGGGTGTCCTTGGCGAGGATGCCGCGGGCGAGCAGCTCGAGGCTCACCTCGCGACCGGTGCGCCCGGTCCCGTCGAGCTCGACCGCCCACCACAGGCCGCTGCCGCGGATCTCCTTGACGCCGGGCAGCCCCGCGGCGCGCAGCGTCGCGATCGCGTGCTCGCCGAGGCGCCGTGAGCGCTCCTGGATCTCGCCCTCCTGCAGGAGACGCACGACCTCGATGCCCACGGCCGCCGCGAGCGGGTTGCCGCCGAAGGTGCTGCCGTGCTGGCCCGGCTGGATCACACCGAGGACGTCCCAGTCGGCGGTAATGGCCGAGACCGGGATGATCCCGCCGCCGAGCGCCTTGCCGAGGATGCGGATGTCGGGCTGCACGTCGACCAGGTCGCAGGCGAACGTGGCACCCGCGCGGCCGAGCCCCGCCTGGATCTCGTCGGCCACGAAGAGCACGCCGCGCTCGCGGCACAGCTCGCGCGCCGCGGCGAGGAAGCCCGACGGCGGGAGGACCACGCCGGCCTCGCCCTGGATCGGCTCGACGAGGAAGGCGACCGTCCGCTCGGTGATCGCGGCCTCGAGCGCCCCGAGATCGCCGTAGGGGATGGTGACGAAGCCGGGGGTGTAGGGGCCGTAGTGGTCGTGCGCCTCGGGGTCGTCGGAGAAGGAGATGATCGTGGTCGTACGCCCGTGGAAGTTGCCGGCGCACACGATGATCTCGGCCTGGTCGGTGGGCACGCCCTTGCGCTCGTAGCCCCACTTGCGCGACACCTTCAACGCGGTCTCGACCGCCTCGGCACCGCTGTTCATCGGGAGCACGGCGTCGTGGCGGGCCAGGGCCGCGAGGTCGGCGCAGAAGCGGCCGAGCTGGTCGTTGTGGAACGCCCGGCTGGTCAGGGTGATCCGGCCCAGCTGCTCCTGGGCGGCGCGGACGAGGTCCGGGTGCCCGTGCCCGAAGTTGATCGCCGAGTACGCCGAGAGCATGTCGAGGTAGCGCCGGCCCTCGATGTCGGTGACCCAGGCGCCCTCGCCCTCGCGGATCACGACCGGCAGGGGGTGGTAGTTGTGCGCGCAGTGCTCGTGCTCGAAGGCGATCGCCTCGTCGGTCCTCATCACGTCCACCTCCACCATCCGCTCGGCCCGACATGTCCGCCGGGTCCCGGGTCCCACGGGGTCCGGGGTCATCCGATCACACTGCGGGCCCTGCCGCAGGCCCGTCCGGTGGGCGGTTCGGCGCGTCCCGCGAGGGCGGCCGGGACGGCAGCGGACCCGGGTGGTGGACGTCACCCGTAATCCGGTCGTCGGCACCCCTGGCGCGTGCCTACGATGATCCCCGTTCCTGACTCACCAGTCAGGAACGTTCGTATCTCGCAGCACGTGGACGCCGTACGACGGACCCACAGGAACAGGAGCTCGATCGTGGGTCCGGACGTCCTCACCGCGGTCGCGGGCGCCCTCACGGCGGTGCTCGCGCTGGCCTTCGGCCTCCCGCAGTACCTCCACGTGCGGCGCACCGGCTCCGTGGCGGGCATCTCACTGCCGAGCATCGTCAACTCGCTGGTCTCGACCACCGCCTGGCTGGCCTACGGGGTCTGGCTGGGTGACGTCTGGGTGGCCCTGACCTCCCTGGTCGGGCTGCCGACCCTGGCGGCGGCCGGGTGGGTCGCGCTCCGCCACGGCGCCTCCCGGCAGGGGCTGTGGGTGCCGGCGCTGTGGTCGGGACTGCTGCTGGCCGCCCTGGCCGTCACGCCCTGGCTGCCGACCGCCTTCGCGACGGTGCTCGGCGCTTCGGTCCTCTGGTACGTCGGCCCCGCCGCGGCCACCGCCTGGCGCAGCGCCGACGTCTCGGGCGTCGCGGCCGGCACCTGGCTGCTCCTGCTGGTCGACGGGGGCGTCGCCGGGCTCTACG
>JAHECT010000158.1:4565-5016 GCA_024641605.1 Micrococcales bacterium | reverse complement strand
CCCGTGAGCCCGAGGGTCGCCCCGAGGAACGACAGCCGGGCCTCCTCGGCCCCGCTCACCACCTCCGGGGCGACGCCGATCCGCTCGACCACGCCGGCGACGAAGTCGTCGCGGTTCTCGGCGTCGCGCGACGCCGAGGTCGCGACGAAGCGGACGGCCTCGGCGCCCAGCCCGCGCAGCACGACGGCGTAGCGCTCGCAGGCCGCGAAGGCCCGGGCCATCGACTCCGGGGCGATCCGCCCGGTGCGGTCCACACCTTCGCCGAGGCGCACGATCTCCATGCGCCGGTCGAGGTCCACGACTCTCCCGGCGTCGACGTCGACGTCGGCCACCAGCAGCCGGATGGAATTGGTGCCGCAGTCGATCGCCGCGACGCGGCGGGTCACGCCTCGCCCTCGGACGTGCACGGACCGGACGCACCCCAGTCCGCCAGCAGGCCGAGCGCCTCGTC
>JAHECT010000158.1:0-4555 GCA_024641605.1 Micrococcales bacterium | reverse complement strand
GCCTCGTCACCGAGCGGGTTGATGCCGGGCCCGGCCGCGAGCGCGTGACCCACGAGCACGTGGAGGCACTTCACCCGCGTGGGCATGCCACCCGCGCTGATGCCGTCGATCTCGGGCACCGCCCCCAGCTCGGCCCGCCGCTCGAGATAGGCCTCGTGCGCCCGCTGGTAGGCGGCGGCGAGGTCGGCATCCTCGGCCAGCCGGTCCTGCATGGCGCGCATGACGCCGCCCGCCTCCAGCGTGCCGATGAGCCCGGCCGCGCGCGGGCAGGTCAGGTAGAAGAGCGTGGGGAAGGGCGTGCCGTCGGGCAGGCGCGGCTCGGTCTCGACCACGTCGGGATCGCCGCAGGAGCACCGGTGGGCGATGCCGTGGACTCCGCGCGGCTCCCGGCCGAGCTGGCGCGCCACCGCTGCGAGGTCCTCCGCCGTGGGCGCCTCGCTCATCGCGGCGCGTCCGGGCGGGCCGGGACCCGACCGGGCTCCGGGGCGGGCGGGGCGGCGCCGTCGGCCGCCTTGACCGCGGTCCACAGGTCGACGTACCACGCGGGCTGCTCGGCAGCCTTCGCCGCGGAGGGGGCGGGCGCCTCGTCCGGGTCGAGCACGACGTAGCCCACCTCCCCGGGCAGGACGTAGTGCAGCCGCTCTCGGATCAGGGAGGTGACGTAGGCGGGGTCCTGCAGCCGTTCCTCGCGCACGACAAGCTCGGCGACACGCGCCTGGGCGGCCTCGTTGGCGGCGCGCAGCTCGTTGATCTCCGCGCGCTGGCGCACCAGCTCGCGCGTCGGGACGGCGAGGGTGAACACGAGCAGCGCGAGCACCGCCACCAGGACGACTGCCCGGCCGGTCAGCCCCGGCCGGCGCAGGGCCGCCACCGCGGACGACGCGGCCGATCCCGCAGCACCCGTCGGGACCGACCTGCGCGCCTGACGCCGCGCGGCGGCGCGCTGGGAGGGACCGGACACGGGTACGAGTGTGCCTTCCTCAGCCCGCGAAACGCGGGAAGGCGCCCCGCCCGGCGTAGATCGCGGCGTCGAAGAGCTCCTCCTCGATGCGCAGGAGCTGGTTGTACTTGGCCACCCGCTCGGAGCGCGCAGGCGCACCGGTCTTGATCTGACCGCAGTCGGTCGCCACGGCGAGGTCGGCGATGGTGACGTCCTCGGTCTCGCCGGAGCGGTGGCTCATCATGCAGCGGTAGCCATTGCGGTGGGCCATCGCGACCGCGTCCATCGTCTCGGTGAGCGAGCCGATCTGGTTCACCTTCACGAGCAGTGCGTTCGCGGTGGCGGACTCGATGCCCCGCGCCAGACGCTCGGGGTTGGTCACGAAGAGGTCGTCGCCGACGATCTGCACCTGCGTGCCGATCGCATCCGTGAGGGTCTTCCAGCCGTCCCAGTCGTCCTCGTTGAGCGGGTCCTCGATCGACACCAGCGGGAAGTCGGCCACCAGCGAGGCGTAGTACGCCGACATGTCCTCGGCCGAGGCCGCCTTGCCCTCGAAGGTGTAGACGCCGTCGGAGTAGAACTCGCTGGCAGCCACGTCGAGGGCGAGAGCGATGTCGGCACCGGGCGTGAAGCCGGCCTGCTCGATCGCCGTCGTGATGAGGTCGAGGGCGGCGCGGTTGCTCGGCAGGTTAGGGGCGAATCCCCCCTCGTCGCCGAGGCCGGTCGCGAGCCCCTCCTTCTTCAGCACCGACTTGAGCGCGTGGTAGACCTCGGCTCCCCAGCGCAGCGCCTCGCGGAAGCTCTCCGCGCCGATGGGCGCGATCATGAACTCCTGGATGTCGACGTCGGAGTCGGCGTGCGACCCGCCGTTGAGGATGTTCATCATCGGGACCGGGAGCACGTGGGAGTTGGGGCCGCCGACGTAGCGGAACAGCGGCAGCCCGGCCGAGTCGGCGGCTGCCTTCGCCACGGCCAGCGAGACCCCGAGGATCGCGTTGGCGCCGAGGCGCTCCTTGTTGGGAGTCCCGTCGAGGTCGATCATCACCTGGTCGATGAGGCGCTGCTCGGAGGCGTCGAAGCCGGTCACCTCCGGTGCGATCTCCTCCTCGACCGCGCTGACCGCGCGCTCGACGCCCTTGCCGCCGTAGCGCTCGCCGCCGTCACGCAGCTCGACGGCCTCGAAGGCGCCGGTCGAGGCACCGGAGGGGACGGCTGCGCGGGCGACCGTGCCGTCGTCGAGCCCGACCTCCACCTCGACGGTGGGGTTGCCTCGGGAGTCGAGGATCTCGCGGGCGATGACGGCGTCGATGCTGGCCACGGGGTACTCCGCTGGGTCGAGGGGCGGGCGCGCACTGTCGACAGTGCCTCCCGAGCCTATCGGCAGGCGTGAGAGGTCGAACCGTCGCACGTGCGGGGTGGGCCGGATCACGGCACAGTGGAGTGGCCATGACCGCATCGACGACCGACACCCCCGCCGCGAGGGCGCCGCGGGCCGGCATGCTGCGCCTGGTGCCCGGGGTCCTGGCCCCGCCCCGGCTCGAGCCGCTCGCTCCGGGCGAGCCGCCGCCGCGCACCGGGCTGCGCAGCGGCTTCACCGACCTCTCCGCCCTGGACCGCACGACCCCGGACCCCGGGTACTTCGGTCCGGACAGCGTCTCCTGGCGGGTGCACCACGACCCGGCCACGGTCCTGGGCGGCATCCGCGCGCTGATCCTCCAGTCGCTGCAGCCGGAGGTGATGCTGGCCTTCCACCGCATCACCGCGACCCGGGACGACCCGTGGGGTCGGCTCTCACGCACCGGCGGCTACGTCAACGCCATCACCTACGGGACCCGCGCCGAGGCCGACGCGGCGTCCGGACGAGTCCGTCGCGTCCACGGGGCGCTGGGGCTGGACCGCCCCGAGTGGCTCCTGTGGGTGCACTGCGGCGCGGTGGACTCCTGGCTCGACGCGCACCGCCGGTCGGGCGCACCGATGACCGACGCCGAGGCCGACCGCTACGTCGATGAGCAGGTCGAGGCCGCTCGCCTGGTCGGCTGCACCGTGGCCGACGTCCCGCGCTCGCGCACCGAGCTGGCGGACTACCTCACCGCCGTCCGGCCGCATCTCGACGTGCTGCCCGAGACCCGGGAGTCGGTGCGCGACCTCCTGTGGCCGCCCATGGAGCGCCGGGTGGAGCTCATGACGCCGGCTCGCCCGGCCTGGACGTCGTTCGCGGTGATCGGCTTCGGGATGCTGCCCCGGTGGGCGCGCCGCATGTTCGCGCTGCCCGGGCTGCCGACGACCGATCTCGGGGCGGCTCTCGCCGCCCGCAGCGTCCGCACCGCGCTCGTCGCGGTCCCCGAGGAGCGCCGCACGAACCCCCACCTGGCCGCGGCGCGGCAGCGCCTCGCTCACGCCTGAGCGCGGCGGCCCCAGGGGATCAGGACCGCCAGGGCGAGCACAGGGGCGAGCGCGACGAGGCAGAGCACCGTGTAGGACGTGAGCGCGACCAGGACACCGGCCACGGCGCCGCCCACGGCCCCGGCGACGTTCATGGTGAGGTCCGAGGCGCCCTGGACGGCGGGGCGGTCCGCCGGGTCGACGTCCTCGACGAGCAGGGTCGAGCCGGCGATCAGCGTGCAGGACCAGCCGAGCCCGAGCAGGAAGAGGGCGATGCCGAGCATCGCCACATCGTCGGCCGGTGCCCACGCGGCCAGGGCGCAGGACAGGGCGAGCAGCGCGGCGCCGGTCGTCAGCACGACGGGGCGGCCGAACCGGTCGGAGGCCCAGCCGACCACCGGGCTCAGCGCGTACATGCCGGCCACGTGCACACTGATGACCAGTCCGATGAGTTGCAGAGTCACGTCGACGTGGCGCATGTGGACAGGGGTCATCACCATCACCATGACCATCACCATGTGACCGATGGCGATGGAGGCGACACCGAGCTGAGCACCGCGATGGCGACGGATGTGCGCGACTCCCTCGCGCACCGACGGGCGCGCGGCGGCCGCGAGGTCGCCCGCGCCCACGGCGAGGCGGCGCGCGAGCAGGTAGGGGTCCGGTCGCAGCATCGCGACGATGAGCAGCGTCGCGAGGGTCAGCGAGACCCCGGCGACGACATAGGGACCGGCCAGCTGCGGCAGACCCAGCGCGAGGCCGAGACGGCCCGAGACCTCGAGCAGGTTCGGCCCCAGCACCGCCCCGATCGTGGAGGCCCACACCACGATCGACAGAGCCCGGCCGCGGTGGTCCGGGGCGGCGAGGTCGGCAGCCGCGTAGCGCGCCTGCAACCCGGCGGCCGTGGCCGCGCCCACGAGCATGGAGCCGAGGTAGACGAGCGGCAGGGAGCGAGTGGTCGCGGCGACGACGACGAGGAGGGCGCCGAGCGCACCCGCACCCGAGCCGATGGCGAGGGCGCGGCGACGGCCGCCGTCCATCGTGATGCGCGCGAGCGGCAGGGCGGCGAGGGCGGCCCCGAGCACGCCCGAGGTCTGGGCGAACCCGGCGGCGGCCTCGCTGTCGGCCACGCCCTCGGCGATGAGCGACCCCGCAGCCACCGTGCCCGCGACGGCGAGGCCGACCAGGGCCTGCCAGGGCGCCAGGACCGCGAGCGAGCGGCGCTGCACGACC
>JAHECT010000157.1 GCA_024641605.1 Micrococcales bacterium | reverse complement strand
CGGTCGAGGTTGTCCAGCGGCTTGTGAACCGGATTCGGAGCGGAGCGCTTCGTCGGTGGCGAGGTTGGGCGTGCTGCAGGCATAGCCGGAGATTATCGAATCCAGAGCAGCACCACTAGGCAGGAGACCGTCCTGGGTTCATCCTCCTGCCAATCCATTCCTACACGAGAGGCGCAGGCTGTGAAGGTCGGCATCCCCCGCGAGGTCAAGAACCACGAGTACCGCGTCGCCATCACCCCCGCCGGGGTGTACGAGCTCACCAAGCACGGTCACGACGTGGTCATCGAGCGTGACGCGGGTGCGGGCTCCTCGATCACCGACGAGGAGTTCGTCGGGGCCGGCGCCCGCATCCTGCCCACGGCGGACGACGTGTGGGCGGAGGGCGAGCTGATCCTCAAGGTCAAGGAGCCCATCGCGGAGGAGTACCACCGGATGCGGCAGGGGCAGACCCTGTTCACCTACCTGCACCTCGCAGCCTCGCGGGAGTGCACCGATGCCCTGGTGTCGGCCGGCGTGACCGGGATCGCCTACGAGACCGTGGAGCTCCCCGACCGGTCGCTGCCGCTGCTGGCCCCGATGTCGGAGGTCGCGGGTCGGCTGGCGCCGCAGGTCGGTGCTCACGCACTTATGCGCGCCAACGGTGGCCGCGGCGTGCTCATGGGCGGCGTGTCGGGCACCTACGCCGCGAAGGTGGTCGTGCTCGGTGCCGGTGTGTCCGGCCAGAACGCCGCCGCGATCGCGCTGGGCATGCAGGCCGAGGTGCTGCTCCTCGACCTCAACATCCCGCGGCTGCGGCAGATGGACGCGATCTACCAGGGCCACGTCCAGACGATCGCCTCCAACTCCTACGAGGTGGAGCGCGCAGTGCTCGACGCCGACATGGTGATCGGTGCGGTGCTCGTGCCCGGTGCCAAGGCGCCCAAACTGATCTCGAACGAGCTCGTTTCCCGGATGAAGCCGGGGTCGGTACTCGTCGACATCGCCATCGACCAGGGCGGCTGCTTCGAGGACTCCCGGCCGACCACGCACGCCGACCCGATCTACGCGGTCCACGATTCCGTCTTCTACTGCGTCGCCAACATGCCCGGCGCCGTGCCCAACACCTCGACGTACGCGCTCACCAACGTGACGCTGCCCTACGCGGTCGCCCTGGCCAACAAGGGATGGCAGCAGGCGCTGCGCGACGACGCGTCGCTCGCCCTCGGGCTCAACACCCACGCGGGCGCCATCACCTACGGCGCGGTCGCGGAGGCCTTCCCCGACATGCCGGCCACGACGCTCGAGGCTGCGCTCGTCTGATCCGGGCGATCACAGCGCCCGCAGGACGGGCTCTCCACGGAGGGCGATCTCGATCGGCCCCTCGACGGGTCCGCCGGCGTCGACGTCGTGCACCTGGACGAGCAGGCGCGTGCTCGCCAGGAACGGTGCCACCACCGACACCGGCACGGCGTCCCCGCAGCGCTCGGCCGCCACGGGCGAGGCGTCGACGAGGACGGAGCGTTCCGTGGTCGAGGTGATGGCCAGGAGGCTGAGCGTGTACCCGCGGCTGTTGCCCTCGGCGCAGGGGACGGTCACCGCCCCGGAGATCCGGTAGCTGCCCGGAGCCGCTCCTGCGCCGGACAGGATCCCGGGGAAGGCGCCTGGGTTGGGCCCCTGGAGCGCCCCGCGCCGTACGAAGGTGAACCGGGGGGCTGGGGCCAGCGCGAGCACGTCGGCCAGCGTTCGGCCGGACAGCCGCGTGGCGTCGACCCCGGTCCGGGCCATCGACACCAGGGTCGTGGCGTCGTACCCGTCAACGCGGTCCGCGTTGAGGTTGGCCACACGACCGGTGGCGTTCGTCGACAGCGGCGACGCAGTCGACGAGGCGCCGACCAGGCGCAGCACCGGGCCGCTGCCGGACATGCTCATGGTCGTGGTGGCGGAGGCGGTGTTGAGGCGGCCCAGAACGAGACTCGACCCGGTCGCCGCGTAGGACGCGGCATCGGCGGTCAGGACCAGGCCGAGGGAGAGGACGGTGACGGTGAGCAGGGTGGTGCGGCGCATGGGTGGCTCCTCGGGTCGGTGCGGGGGACGCGCAGCCTGACCGCCGGCGGAGAAGGATCGGCCCGGCATCGACGAGGGTGGGGACGACACGCCGTCCGCCCCGGCCGAGGACCGACGCCGGGGCGCTCTGGTTATGTCAGGTAGCCTGGGGACGTGGATCGCACGCCCCTGGCTCGGTCGATCGGGATCTACCTCGACCATCTGCGGGTGGAGCGCGGACTGTCCGCCAACACGCTCGCCGCCTACCGGCGCGACCTGGACCGCTACCTGCTCTTCGCGCAGGCCCGGGGCATCACGGACGTGGCGGCGGTGGTCGAGTCCGACATCGCCGACTTCCTCGTGGCCCTCCGCGCCGGCGACGACGCCCATCCGCCGCTCGCCGCGTCGTCCGCCGGGCGAGCGGTGGTCGCGGTCCGCGGATTCCACCGGTTCGCCGTCCGCGAGGGGATGGCCGCCGTCGACGTCGGCAGCCAGGTCCGACCACCTGCCCTGCCGGCCACGCTGCCGAAGGCCATCACGGTGGAGCAGGTGAGCGCCATCCTCGATGCCGCCGCCGGTGACGGGTCTCCCCGGGCGCTGCGCGACCGATGCCTGGTGGAGGTGCTCTACGGGACGGGCGCCCGGATCTCTGAGGCCGTGGGCCTCGACGTCGACGACGTGGATCGCCCGGGCGCGTCCGTGCTCCTTCGCGGGAAAGGGGACAAGCAGCGGGTCGTCCCGATCGGTCGCGCTGCGCTGGAAGCGCTGGACGCCTACCTCGTCCGGGGCCGACCCGTGCTCGCGGCGACGGGGAGGGGCGGGCCCGCCCTGTTCCTCAACGCTCGAGGAGGCCGGCTCACCCGGCAGAGCGCGTGGGCGCTGCTGTCCGACGCGGTGGCCCGGTCGGGGGTGGACGCGGAGGTGTCCCCGCACACGCTGCGGCACTCGTTCGCTACGCACCTCCTCGATGGGGGGGCGGACGTGCGCGTGGTCCAGGAGCTGTTGGGGCACGCGTCGGTGACCACGACACAGATCTATACGCTCGTGACCGTGGATCGGCTGCGCGAGGTCTACGCCACCGCCCACCCTCGGGCCCGCGGCTGACCTGCGGGGATACCGCGCCCGCTCACCCGGTCGCGGGCGCCCTCTTGCTGCCCGGCGTCGGTTCCCCCTAGGGTGACGCTCCATCGTCAAGGCGATCAGCATGTCTATCCAGAAAAAGGCGAGTCTGCTTGTGACTATGTCGACAAACACGGTTCCCGAGCCCGATCCGGCGTCGAGCACCGGCGACGCGGTGCCGGCCGCGCCGGCGCCGGAGGAGCTGGCGTCCGAGGTGGCGCCCGTCGCGCCGGAGCCCGAGCCGGTGCGGATGGACGCGACCGGCCGCCCGGCCGTGGACTTCCCCGAGCCCCCACCGCTGAGCGAGCACGGCCCGGCCCGGGTCATCGCCCTCTGCAACCAGAAGGGCGGCGTGGGCAAGACCACGACGACGATCAACCTGGGTGCCGCGCTCGCGGAGGCCGGGCGCCGGGTCCTCCTCGTCGACTTCGACCCCCAGGGGGCCCTGTCGGTCGGGCTCGGGGTGAATCCGCACGAGCTCGACCTCACCGTCTACAACCTGCTCATGCAGCGCGAGGTTCGGATCGAGGACGTGCTGCTCAAGACCGGCGTCCCCGGGCTCGACCTGCTCCCGGGCAACATCGATCTCTCCGCGGCGGAGGTCCAGCTCGTCAGCGAGGTCGCTCGCGAGCAGACGCTCGCTCGTGTGCTCAGACCTGTCCTGGGGGAGTACGACGTCATCCTCATCGACTGCCAGCCGTCCCTCGGCCTGCTCACCGTCAACGCGCTGGCTGCGGCCGACGGCGTCATCATTCCGCTGGAGTGCGAGTACTTCGCACTCCGAGGTGTAGCCCTCCTCATGGACACCATCTACAGAGTGCAAGAAAGGATCAACCCTCGACTTGAGGTTGAGGGTATCCTCGCAACGATGTTCGACAGTCGAACGCTGCACGGTCGCGAGGTCCTGGCCCGTGTCGTGGACGCGTTCGGCGACCGGGTGTTCCACACCGTCATCTCGCGCACCGTCCGCTTCCCGGAGACGACGGTGGCCGGCGAGCCGATCACGACCTATGCCTCGAGCTCGACGGGTGCTGCCGCCTATCGCCAGCTCGCACGGGAGGTGCTGGCCCCATGACCCGACGAGCGACGCTGCCGGGAGCCGACGAGCTGTTCCGCAGGACCGGCGAGGCCCCCGAGTCCGAGGCGGCCGTGGACACCGTCGAGGCCCCCGCCCCGGCGGCACCCACCGCCCCGGTCGGCGAGGACGAGACCCACGCGGGCGCCCGCCCGGCCGGTGCGCGGCGACGGAGCCGGTCAGGCGAGCGGCGCCCCACCGGTCGTGAGCGCCACGACGAGAAGATCACGGTGTACGTCTCACCCGAGGAGCTCGTGGACCTCGAGCAGGCCAAGCTCGCGCTCCGAGCCCAGCACGGCCTTGCGGTCGACCGCGGCCGGATCGTGCGGGAGGCCCTGGCGGTGGTCATCGCCGACCTCGAGTCCAAGGGCGACGACAGCATCCTGGTCCGTCGTTTGCGCGGCGTCTGAGCATCTCACGAAAGCGTCGTCGCAGGTCAGCGACGGGAAATAGAGCGGTATATCGATGAAACGACCCATCGCTAGGTCCTGACCGGGTGGAACGGGCGGCCGCGGCCGCGGGTCGCGGTGCGGCCCCGCGCCGGCGGCGGGGTACGGTTCCGCGCGTGATCGACGTGGCGGCCGAGGCGCCGGACCGGGCGCAGCCCGAGACCGGGTTCTCGGTGCGCCTCGAGGAGTTCGAGGGGCCCTTCGATCTGCTCCTCTCGCTCATCGCCAAGCACAAGCTCGACGTCACCGTGCTGGCCCTGCACACCGTCATCGACGACTTCCTCGCCCACATCCGGGCCCGCGGACGCGCGTGGGACCTGGACGAGGCCACGGAGTTCCTGGTCGTCGCCGCGACGCTGCTCGACCTCAAGGCAGCGCGACTGCTGCCCTCCGGCGAG
>JAHECT010000156.1 GCA_024641605.1 Micrococcales bacterium | reverse complement strand
CTCGGGCGCGAACAGGGGCCGGCGGGCCACCTCGACGAGCCGGGCCCGCAGCGCCGAGGCCCGGGCCGAGCGCAGCTCGGCCAGCGCGGCGACCTGGTGCTCGCTGCGTCGGGCCGCGAGCCAGGGGAGGAGGAGCTCGGCCGTGCGGTTCGCCACCTCGTCCGGCCCCGGCTGCGCGGCGCGCAGTCCCGCGATGAACACCTCGATGTCGCGAGCCGGGGAGAGCTGGCCGGCGTACCAGGAGAGCTCGCTGCGCAGGGCGGGTGCGACGTCGCCGACGAGCAGGTCGCCGTAGAGGCGCAACCCGGACCTGAGCCGCCGGGCCGCGACGCGCGCCCGGTGAACGGCCTCGTCGCGGTCGTCGTCGAGCCCGGCGTCGGCAGCGAGGAGGGCCGCCGTCTGCGTCCGCAGGTGCGCCATCACGGCCACGCCCGCGGTCGACTCACGACCGACGGGAGTGGCCGGGGGGAGCTCGAGCTCCGGGTCCGACATCACGCGGGCGGAGTCGACCGCCGCGGCTGACGGGCGATCAGGAGCTCCTGGATGTCGGCGAGCGGCTGACCCTCGGCGTCGGTGTGGATGCGCCGCCACGTGCCGTCGGCCTCGAGGTGCCACGCGGCGTTGGCCGGGTCGAAGGCCCGGTCCACGAGCGCGGACAGCTCCGCGACGTGCACCGGGGAGCCGAGACGCACGAGCACCTCGATCCGGCGGTCGAGGTTGCGGTGCATCAGGTCCGCGGACCCGATCCAGACCTCCGGATCGCCACCGTTGTCGAACTCGAAGATCCGGGAGTGCTCGAGGAAGCGGCCGAGGACGCTGCGGACCCGGATGGTCTCCGACAGGCCCGGGACGCCCGGCCGCAGCGCACAGATGCCGCGCACCCAGACGTCGACGGGGACGCCCGCCTGGGAGGCGCGGTAGAGCGCGTCGATGGTCGCCTCGTCGACGATCGAGTTGCACTTGATCCGGACCCGGGCGGAGAGACCGGCGCGATGGTTCTCCACCTCGCGCTCGATCCGCTCGACCAGCCCGGAGCGCACCGAGTGCGGCGCCACGAGCAGGCGCTGGTACTCGGTCTCCATCGAGTAGCCGGAGAGCACGTTGAACAGGCGTGCGACGTCCTCGCCGACCTCCTCGTCCGTGGTGAGCAGGCCGACGTCCTCGTAGAGCCGGGCGGTCTTGGGGTGGTAGTTGCCCGTCCCGATGTGCAGGTAGCGGCGCAACCGGTCGCCGTCGTCGCGGACGACCATCGAGAGCTTGCAGTGGGTCTTGAGCCCGACCAGGCCGTAGACGACGTGGCAGCCGGACTGCTCCAGCTTGCGGGCCCAGTCGATGTTGGCCTGCTCGTCGAAACGGGCCTTGATCTCCACCAGCGCGAGGACCTGCTTGCCGGCCTGGGCCGCAGCGACGAGCGCGTCGACGATCGGCGAGTCGCCGCTGGTCCGGTAGAGCGTCTGCTTGATCGCGAGCACGTTGGGGTCGGCCGCCGCCTGCTCGAGGAAGCGCTGCACGCTGGTGGCGAACGAGTCGTAGGGGTGGTGCAGGAGGACCTCGTGGTCGCGCATCGCGTCGAGGACGTCCGGCGGCGAGGCGGTCTCCACCTCGGAGAGCTCCCGGCTCGTGCGCGGCACGAACGGGGCGAGCTTGAGGTCGTCCCGCGGGAGACGGTCGACGGCCCAGAGGGCCGTGAGGTCGAGCAGCCCGGGGATGCGGACGACCTCCCCGGCGCTGATGCCGAGCTCGCGCACGAGCAGCTCGAGGACGTAGGGGTCGATGGACCGCTCCACCTCGAGCCGCACGGGCGGCCCGAACCGACGCCGGGTGAGCTCGCGCTCCAGCGCCAGCAGCAGGTTCTCGGCGTCGTCCTCCTCGACCTCGACGTCCTCGTTGCGGGTGACCCGGAAGGCGTGCTGCTGGAGCACCTCCATGCCCGGGAAGAGCTCGTCGAGGTGCGCCGACATGATGTCCTCGAGCGGGACGAACCGCGACGGTCCGACCGGCACGAACCGCTCCAGGATCGGCGGCACCTTGACGCGGGCGAACAGCTCGTTGCCGGTGCTGGGGTTGCGCACGACGACGGCGAGGTTGAGCGAGAGCCCGCTGATGTAGGGGAACGGGTGGGCCGGGTCCACGGCGAGCGGGGTCAGGACCGGGAACACCTTCTCGCGGAAGAAGAGCGCGAGCTGGTCGCGCTCGGACTCGCTGGCCTCCTCCCATCGCAGGATGCGGATCCCCTCGGCCGCCAGAGCCGGCTCGATGTCGTGGCGGAACACCTGTGCGTGCCGGTGCTGGAGCTCGCTGCTGCGCCGGTGGATGGCGTCGATGAGGTCGCGTGGCATCTGCCCGCTGGCGGCGCGTACGGCGATGCCGGTTGCGATGCGGCGCTGCAGGCCCGCCACCCGGACCATGAAGAACTCGTCGAGGTTGCTCGCGAAGATGGCGAGGAACTTGGCGCGCTCCAGGAGGGGGAGGGACCGGTCCTCGGCCAGCTCCAGGACGCGCTCGTTGAAGGCGAGCCAGCCCAGCTCGCGGTCGAGGAAGCGGTCCGCGGGCAGGGCCTCGGCCGTGCTCGGACCGTCCTCGGACACCGGAGCGCTCATGGGCACAGGATGTCAGACGCCGGAGGTCCGGTCAGGTGCTGAACTCGACGTCGACGTCCCATCGGGCGAACCCGAGGTTCTCGTACAGCGTGATCGCGGTCGTGTTCTGGGCGTCGACGTAGAGCATGACGTCGAGCAGCCCGAGTGAACGCAGGTGGCGCAGGCCGACGAGGGTGAGCGCTCGACCGAGGCCCTGCCCGTGCGCCTCGGGGTCCACCCCCACGACGTACACCTCGCCGATCGGGTCGTGGCCGTGGCGGTGGTCGTCGGCGCCCTCGGCGCCCAGGTGCACGTGGTCGTGCCCGCCCGGGTCGTCGTCGTGCTCGTGCTCGTGCTCGTGCGTGCCGTGCACCTTGGTCCAGTGGAAGCCGACCAGCCGTCCGCTGCCGGGCCCGTCCGTCTCGGCCACGAAGAAGCCGGCGGGGTCGAACCAGGGCTCGGCCATCCGCAGGTGCAGGTCGCGCACCGTCCACCGCCCCTGGTCGGGCAGCCCGGCGAAGGCCTTGGCGTTGAGCTCGACCCACGCGTCGTCGTCGAGCCCCGGCAGGAACGTGCGCACCCGGACGCCGGGAGGAAGTCGCGGCTCGGCGAGCGCGGCCGAGAGCGAGCGACGCATCTGCCACAGCGTCCGGGTGCGCCGGAATCCCAGCGAGTGAGCCAGTGCCGCTGCCGCGCTCTGCTCCCCGTGCGCCCACAGGCGCAGGCGGCCGTCCAGCGTCTCGGCGACGAGCCGGTCGACGAGGGCGGACCCGATGCCGCCTCGGCGCCGGTCGGGGGCGACCGCCAGCTCCGCGCTGGCCCCGGACACGAGGTCGGTGACGTCGAGGTGGCCGTAGCCGACGAGGCGACCCTGCTCGCGGACCATGACGTGACGGACGTCGACGTCGCCGCCGGAGCGCAGGTGAAGCATCACGTGCTCCGACAGGGGCCGGACCCCGTCCGCCTCGGTGACCTGCTCGACGAGCAGCCCGACGTCGGCGACCTCCTCGTCGGTGAGGTGTCGCAGCACCTCCCACGAGGCGGTGTGGTCCATGCGGGGACCCTACGCCGGGCCGCGCACCTCAGCCGACCGGAGCGGGCGCCTCGGCGGGGTCCTCGGAGCGGGGCGGGGTGACGACGAAGCGGTAGCCGACGTTGCGGACCGTGCCGATCGCCTGCTCGTGCTCCGGGCCGAGCTTGGCCCGCAGCCGACGCACGTGGACATCGACCGTGCGGGTGCCGCCGAAGTAGTCGTAGCCCCACACCTCCTGGAGCAGCTGCGCGCGGCTGAAGACCCGGCCCGGGTGCTGGGCCAGGAACTTGAGCAGCTCGAACTCCTTGAAGGTGAGGTCGAGGACGCGCCCGCGGACGCGGGCGGTGTACGTGGCCTCGTCGATGGCGACGTCGCCGGAGCGGATCTCGTCGGGGACGTCGGGGTCCGCACCCGCGGACAGGCGTCCGATGGACAGGCGGAGCCGCGCCTCCACCTCGGCCGGGCCGGCGGTCTCGAGCACGACGTCGTCGACGCCCCACTCGACGGTGACGGCGACGAGCCCGCCCTCCGTGGTGACCAGCAGCACCGGGACGTCGACCCCGGTCGTGCGCAGCAGGCGGGTGAACCCGCGCACCGCCGGCAGGTCGCGGCGGCCGTCGACGAGGATGGCGTCGCAGGCAGGCGCGTCGAGCAGCGCGGTGGCCTCGGCCGGCAGGACCCGGACGTGGTGGGGGAGCAGGCCCAGTGCGGGCAGCACCTCCGCCGAGGGCACGAGGGCGTTCGTGAGCAGCAGCAGGGTCGACATGCTCGAGCCTCCTCCGGGTCGGCCCTCCGGCTGGCCGGAAAGCGCGAAGGGACCCAGGGGCGTCATCGCCCGGATCCCTCAGGAGGCAGGATAGCCGACGTGGATCTGCGCCCGTCGTCGTGGGGGCGGTCCGGCCCGCCGCCGGACCGTCGCGCAGCCCTGCTCACCGCGGACGGCGAGCGCGTGAGCGCCGCCTTCGACCGGTCCGCCGCGGCGAGCGACGTCGCGTTCGTGGTCGCCCACGGGTTCACCGGCGGGTGGCGCCGGCCCGACAACCGTCACGTCGCGCGAGCGCTGGCGCGCTACGCCGGCGTCGTCTCCTACGACCACCGCGGCCACGGCTCCTCGACCGGCGTCACGACCCTGGGCGACGACGAGGTCCTCGACCTCGAGGCGGCCGTGCGCTGGGCGCGGTGGTGCGGTGCGCGGCGGATCGTCACTGTCGGCTTCTCGATGGGTGGTTCGGTCGTGCTGCGCCACGCCGCGCTCGCCGACACTCCCCCCGACGCTGTCGTCTCCGTGAGCGCCGCCGGGTTCTGGTTCTACCGCGGGACGCCGCCGATGCGCCTGCTCCACCGTGCTGTGGGGAGCCCGATGGGGCGCGCCGTTCTGCGCCATGGATTCGGCACGCAGGTGACCGACCAGGAGTGGGTCGAGCCCTACCCGCTCTCGCCGTCGGAGTCGGC
>JAHECT010000155.1 GCA_024641605.1 Micrococcales bacterium | reverse complement strand
TCGGCGACGGCTCGGTCCTCCACGCGGTCGAGCAGGTGGGCGACGCTGATGCCCGTCTCGTCGTGCGCCTCGGCGAGCGCGCGAGCGGCCCGCGCCATGTCGTCCGCGGTGACGCCCGGAGCTCCCACCGGCTCGCGGACGTAGTAGCTCATCCCGGTGTCGGCCAGCGCGAGCCCCACGCGGTCGAGCCACCGGCGCATCTCGGTGTAGCCGGCGAGGACGAACTCGCCGCCACGCTCGATGACCGGAGCCGAGCCGGCGGGACCGTCGAGCGGCTCGGACCACACCCGGCCGCCGACGCGATCGCGGGCCTCCAGCACGGAGACCTCCAGGCCGGCGTCGGCGAGCGTGACCGCGGCCGCGAGCCCGGCGAAGCCTGCTCCGATCACCGCCACACGCGCCATGGGCCCATCCGACCAGAACCCGCGGCCGCTGTCCCGCCGCCGTGGCGACCCGGGCGGGTAGCGTCGGCCCATGACTCGTGAGCCGCAGCACGGGATGGCCGCGCGGGTGCGCGTGACCCGGGTGGGGGCGGGGCCGCAGGGCCAGGCGGACCACGTCGTGGTCGAGGAGCCGCTGCGCGTGCACGTGGAGCGGTCCGGTGCGCGCAGCGTGCTCGGGTCGACCATGCGGACGCCGGGCCACGACCTCGAGCTCGCGGTGGGCCTCGCCGTGGGGGAGGGCGTCGTACGCCGGCGCGACGACGTGCTGGTGGTGCGGCCCTGCCGGGACGGCGCGGGCGCGCCGCAGGCGGGCGAGGTGACCGTGGTGCTCGCCGAGGGGGTGCGCCTCGACCACCTGAGCCTGGGTCGGGTGAGCACGCCGTCGAGCGCCTGCGGGGTGTGCGGGCGGGAGGAGATCGACCGCATCGTGGAGGCCGCGCCTCCCGTGCCCGGCTCGGTCGTGGTGGCCGCTGACGTGCTCGCGGCACTGCCCGACGCCATGCGCGAGCGGCAGTCGCTGTTCCGGCGGACCGGCGGGCTGCACGCCGCCGCGCTCGCGCGCGCCGACGGCGAGGTGCTCGTCGTGCGCGAGGACGTGGGCCGGCACAACGCCGTCGACAAGGTCGTCGGCCACGCGCTGCTGCACGGGCTGAGCGCCGACGTCCTCGTGGTGAGCGGGCGCGCGGGGTTCGAGATCGTGCAGAAGGCGGCGATGGCCGGGATCGCCGTGGTGGCCGCGGTGTCGGCGCCGACGTCGCTGTCGGTGGAGGTGGCTCGCGCGACGGGCATCACGCTGGCCGCGTTCGTGCGCGAGGGACGGCTCACCCTCTACTCCGGCGCCGAGCGCGTCCTGGGCGCCGATGCCGACCGTGAGGTCGCGTCATGGTGACCCGTCCGCCGCGCGAGGACGCCCCGCAGGACTCGCCCCGGGTGTCGGCACCGTCGAGCTCCGCGGCCGGCAACCCGGCCGTCGGCTCGATCGTGCGCGAGGTGGTGGGCAAGCTGGGCGTCACCCGCAGCCTCACGCTCCTCCACGCCAACCAGAAGGACGGCTTCGACTGCCCCGGGTGCGCCTGGCCCGAGGGCGAGCACCGGCACACGCTGGAGTTCTGCGAGAACGGCGTCAAGGCGATCGCCGAGGAGGCCACGCCGCGACGGGTCGACCGGGCGTTCTTCGCGACGCACTCCGTCGCCGAGCTGGGGGAGCGCTCGGACCACTGGCTGGGTCAGCAGGGCCGGCTCACGGAGCCGATGCTGCTGCGCGAGGGCGCCGCGCACTACGAGCCGGTCGGATGGGACGAGGCGTACGACGTCCTCGCCGACGAGCTGCGCGCGATGGGCAGCCCGGACGAGGCGGTGTTCTACACCTCCGGGCGCACGAGCAACGAGGCGGCGTTCCTCTACCAGCTCCTCGCCCGGCTGCTCGGGACGAACAACCTGCCCGACTGCTCCAACATGTGCCACGAGTCCAGCGGCACCGCGCTCGGGCAGACGATCGGGATCGGCAAGGGCACGGTGTCCCTCGAGGACGTGCACACGGCGGACCTCATCGTGGTGTGCGGGCAGAACCCCGGCACGAACCACCCCCGGATGCTGACTGCGCTCGAGAAGGCCAAGCGAGCCGGTGCCCGCATCATCGCGGTGAACCCCCTGCCGGAGGCCGGGCTGCTCGGCTTCGCCAACCCGCAACGCCCCGGTTCCTACGTCGGGCGCTCGACGCCGATCGCCGACCGCTTCCTCCAGATCCGCCTCGGCGGCGATCAGGCCCTGTTCGCCGCCGCCGGCCGGCTGCTGCTCGAGGCCGAGGACGCGCAGCCGGGCACGGTCCTCGACCACGATTTCGTGTCCGGGCTCACCGAGGGCTTCTGGGAGTACGCCGCGCACGTGCGCGGGATCGACCCCGCGGAGGTGGAGCGCGCCACGGGCCTGTCGTGGACCGAGATCGAGGTCTTCGCCGAGGAGGTGCGCACGGCCGGGTCGGTCATCGTGTGCTGGGCCATGGGCATCACGCAGCACCGCGACGCCGTCGCCACGATCCGCGAGTTCGTCAATCTCCTGCTCCTGCAGGGCAACATCGGTCGTCGCGGCGCGGGTCTCTGCCCGGTGCGGGGCCACTCCAACGTGCAGGGCGACCGCACCATGGGGATCAGCGAGCGGATGCCCGACGGGTGGCTCGACGGTCTTGGCGCCGAGTTCGGTTTCGATCCGCCCCGCGCCCACGGCTACGACACCGTCGAGGCCATCCGCGCCATGCGCGACGGCCGGGTGCGCGTGTTCATGGGGATGGGTGGCAACTTCGTGCGCGCCACGCCGGACTCCGACGTGACGGAGGCCGCGCTGCGGCGTACGGCGTTGACGGTGCAGGTCTCGACCAAGCTCAACCGTTCGCACACGGTGACCGGGCGTCGCGCACTCATCCTGCCGGCGCTCGGGCGCACCGAGCGCGACCGCACCGGCGGGCGCGAGCAGGTGGTGTCGGTGGAGGATTCGATGAGCGCGGTGCACGCCTCGCGCGGGCGGCGGCGCCCGGCGTCGGAGCACCTGCGGTCCGAGGTGGACATCGTGGCCGGGCTCGGCGAGCGGCTCGGGCTCGGCGCGGTCGACTGGGCGGCGATGCGCTCGGACTACGCGCGGATCCGCACGAGCATCGAGCGCGTCGTGCCGGGGTTCGACGACTACGAGCGGCGGCTCGCAGCGCCGGGCGGATTCGTGCTCCCGAACGGTCCGCGCGACACGCGCCGCTTCGACACCGCGAGCGGCAAGGCCCACTTCAGCGTCAACCCCGTGAGGGTGCTCGAGGTGCCGGCCGGTCGCCTGCTGCTGCAGACCGTGCGCAGCCACGACCAGTTCAACACCACCGTCTACGGCCTGGACGACCGCAGCCGCGGCATCATGGGCGGCCGCCGGGTGGTGTTCGTGAACCCGGACGACCTGAGCGACCTCGGCATCGCCGACGGCGACTACGTCGACCTGGTCAGCGAGTGGAGCGACGGCGAGCGCCGCGCCCCGCACTTCCGGGTCGTGGCCTACCCGACCGCCCGTGGGTGCGCCGCCGCGTACTTCCCCGAGACCAACGTGCTGGTTCCGCTCGACTCCGTCGCCGAGGAGAGCAACACCCCGACGAGCAAGGCCGTCGTCGTCCGTCTCGAGCCCGAGCACGCCGGCACATGACGGGCACCACAGCCGGGGTCGCTGACGCCGGGCGCGCCGACCCGACCGCCGATGCGCGGCAGGCCCGCCGCAGGCGGCGAGCGGCGGGTGCCGCGACCGCTGTCGCCTGGGCGCTGGCCGTGCTCGTGGCCTTCGCCCTCGCGGGCCTGGCGTGGCTCGAGTTCCTCAGTCGGCTGCACGATCCGGGCTCGACGATGTTCGTCGAGGACGTGCGGGAGGCGCGGGCCGAGGGCTGGGACTGGGGGTGGGGGCTGCCGACGATGCGGGCCGAGGGACTGGCCTACGACGGTTCCTGGCTGGTCGCCTCGGTGACGGTGAGCCCGTGGGTCTACGCGCCCCTGGTGGTCGCGGCGGCCTGGTGGCTGGTCGCCCGCACCCGCGCCCGCCCCGCTGCCGCGCGGGACATCAGGGTGACGCCGCGTGGTGCCTGAGGTCGAGCGGTGGACTCGGCGCGGCCTGAACCTCGCCCGTGTCACCGTGGCCTACAACGTGGTCGAGGGCGTGGTCGCGATCAGCGCTGGCGTGGCCGCCGGCCTCGTGTCGCTGGTCGGCTTCGGTCTCGACTCGGGCATCGAGTCGATCTCGGCGGTGATCGTCGCGCTGCGCCTGTCGGCCCGGCTCCGCGACGGCACCACCGACGAGGTGAAGGAACGGCGCGCCCTGCGCGGTGTCGCCCTCACCTTCTTCGCGCTGGCGGCGTACGTCGTGGTCGTCGGTGTCCGGGACCTGGTGGTCGGGGCGCAGCCGGAGTCGTCGCCCCTCGGACTGGTGGTGCTCGGCGCCTCGCTCGTGGTGATGCCGTGGCTGGCCTGGGCCAAGGTCCGGGTCGGGCGAGCGCTCGACGACGACCGACTCATCCTCGCCGACGCCGCCGAGACGCGGATCTGCGTGCTCCTCAGCGCCTCGACCCTGCTCGGCCTGGTGACCTTCGCGTGGACCGGTCAGCCCTGGCTGGATCCGGTGGCCGGCTTCGTCATCGCGGTCTTCGCCGTCCGTGAGGGCCTCGAGGCGTGGGAGGGCGAGCTGCTCGAGGACGACGACTGACGGCCGAGGGCGCCCGCCGGTGCGGGTGCCTGCCATCGGGTCGTCGCCATCCGCCCGGCCTGTGCGGACACGAGTGCCCCAGGTCGACGCCGCTGGCCCGAGGACGGCCGGCGCATTGCAGGCTCGTCGCGTGCCGTTCGCAGTCGCTTCGAGACGTCCTGCGTCGTTCGAACTGCGCAGCGATGCACGGATTCCTCAGAAGGGTGGCGGGTCCTCGGGTGGTGGGAGTGGCGGCTCGGGTCGCCAGCTGCTCGGGTCGGGTTCGCGGAGGAACTCCGGTGGTGGGATGACGATGCGTTGTCCCCACAGGGTGGTCAGGATCGCGGACCCGTCGGCAGCGGATGCCTCGATGCCGAGGTTGCCGCGTGTCTTGAGCTGGTGGTGGGTGGTGTCCAGGGCGCCGAGGTTCGCCGCGGAGG
>JAHECT010000154.1 GCA_024641605.1 Micrococcales bacterium | reverse complement strand
GCGACCGCGGCCACGGCCGCGCGGTCGAGGTAGGCCGTCGCCCTGCGGATCTGCGCCCCCGCGTCCGCGGTGCCCCGGAGCATCAGCCCCGGGTCGGCCGCGAGCATCGCGGGGACGTCGTCGAGCAGGGCGTCGTCAGGGACGACGCGCGCCATCACTCGGTCACCGGCGACAGCGGTCGTCCGATGCCGTGCGGTCCCGGCGTCGCGTCATCGAGCAGCATGACGGGGATGCCGTCGCGCACGGGGAAGGTCGTGCGGCACCGCTCGCACTCGATGGCCGTGGGCGGTTCGTCGACCACCCGGACCGGGGCGTGGTACTCGCACGGGCAGGCCAGGACCTCGAGCAGGACCGGGTCGAGCGGCATCAGGCACCCCTCCGGATCAGCGCGAGCACCTCGTCGCGCACGGTCTCCATGAGGGCGGTGTCGGCGCCCTCGACGTTGAGTCGCAGCAGCGGCTCGGTGTTGCTCGGCCGGACGTTGAACCACCAGCCGGCCCCGTCCGCCGACCGGCCGCTCACGGTGAGCCCGTCGAGCTCGTCGAGCTCCACGTCGGGACGCTCGGAGTAGGCCGCGGCGATCGACGCGAGCACCGTGACCTGGTCCGCGACCGTGGTGTTGATCTCCCCCGACGCGGCGTAGCGGGAGTACTCGGCGAGCAGATCCGACAGCGTGGTGCCGGGCGGGGTCTCCCCCAGGGCGGCGAGCACGTGCAGCGCGGCCAGCATCCCGGAGTCGGCGCGCCAGAAGTCGCGGAAGTAGAAGTGCCCGGAGTGCTCCCCGCCGAAGACGGCGCCCGTCTCGGCCATCGTCGCCTTGATGAACGAGTGCCCCACGCGGGTCCGCACCGGTGTGCCGCCGTGCTCGAGGACGATCTCGGGGACCGCGGCGCTGGTGATGAGGTTGTGGATGACCGTCGCGCCCGGCTCCTTGGCGAGCTCGCGGGCGGCGATCAGCCCGGTGAGCGTGGACGGGTCGACGATCGCGCCGCGCTCGTCCACGACGAAGCAGCGGTCGGCGTCGCCGTCGAAGGCCAGGCCGATGTCGGCGCCCTCGGCGAGGACGGCCCCCTGCAGGTCGCGCAGGTTCTCCGGGTCGATCGGGTTGGCCTCGTGGTGGGGGAAGGTGCCGTCGAGCTCGAAGTAGAGCTCGTGCACCTCGAGGGGCAGGTCGCGCAGGACGGCCGGGACGGTGTGCCCGCCCATGCCGTTGCCCGCGTCGACCACGACCCGCAGCGGGCGGATGCCGCCGAGGGGCACGAGCGCGGACAGGAACGCCGCGTAGTCGGCGAGGAGGTCGCGTGCGCTCACCTGCCCGGCAGGTCCGTCGTGGTGCGGGACCCCCTCCGAGGCCCACGCGAGCACGAGCTCCTTGATCTGCGACAGCCCGGTGTCCTGGCCGACCGGGGAGGCTCCCACCCGGCACAGCTTGATCCCGTTGTACTGCGCGGGGTTGTGGCTGGCGGTGAACATGGCGCCCGGCAGGTCGAGGCTGCCGGCGGCGAAGTAGAGCTGGTCGGTCGACCCCAGGCCGATGTCGAGCACGTCGACGCCCTGGGAGGTGACTCCCTCCGCGAACGCGGCGACCAGCTCGGGTCCGGAGGGGCGCATGTCGCGCGCGACGACGACCGTTCCTGGTCCGCCCTGCTCGCGCGAGGCGCCGACCACGTGCACGAACGCGGCCCCCACGAGCCGGGCCACGTCCGGGCCGAGGTCGTCGGGCACCACGCCGCGCACGTCGTAGGCCTTGATGAGTCGGTCGAGGAGGGGAGCGTCGATCACGCGCAGACCCTACCGGGGGCGCGGGTGGGGGCGGTGGGCGACCGGAGGCGATCAGCGACGACGCTGCGCCTTGACGAGCACGTGCTCGACCGAGAGCAGGTCCTCGCCCTGGGCCCAGGTCCGGTGCTCGCACTCCAGGCAGTGGGTGAAGTCGACCGCGGTCCCGTCGGTGAGCTCCATCGAGATGCGGGTGACGCGCTCGGAGGCGCACATGCGGCAAGCCGCACCGGACCGGGCACCCGGCTGGGTGAGCGAGCCGAGAGGCTCCGAGGGAGCCGTCGTCGAGCGAGCCATGAGCGCGTCCTTTCCTCACTGCCGACCTCGGTGTCCCATCGACCGGGGCGCCGCAGACTTTAGGGCCCCGGCACCCGGCTGGGAAGCCCCCGTGTGACAGGTGAGACGAAACGTGACCTCTGTGACTACATCACGGAGCGTGACCGTGACTCAGAGTGATGTCTCGGCTGGGTCAGGCGTCCGCGTCGCGGAGCACCCGGAGGTGGCCACGGCGCCCGATCTCGACGGTGGGCGCCGGCACCGGGACGCGCGGGCGCGCGGCCTCGCGGACTGCGTCGGCGAGCGCCTCGAGATCGTCGCTGGAGGGTCGCAGCGAGTCGGGGTCGGGCTCGAGCCGGACCACCTCCCACCCGCGGGGAGCGGTCATCCGCTGGGCGTGGCGGGCGCACAGGTCGTAGCAGTGCGGCTCGGCGTAGGTCGCGAGGGGGCCGAGCACGGCGGTCTGGTCGGCGTAGACGTAGGTGAGGGTGGCCACGGCCGCGCCCGTGCACGACGGCTTGGAGCAGCGGCGGGCGGGACTCACGGTGGCGACCCTACGGCTCGCGCGGGCGCGCTCCCGGCAACGGCGCGCCGGTGCCTACGGTGGGGGTGTGTCCGGACGCGATCGTCACGGCCGGGGCCCGCGGGGGCCTCTGGTCCCGTCGCGCCTGCCCGGCGCCGCCACGCGCGCGGACCGCTTCGCCGACCTGGTGGTCCGCGCGGTGGCTCGGCTCGAGCCCCGCTGGCGGGGGCGCCTGTCGGCGGTGGAGGTCGAGGTGCTCGAGGTGCCGGTGGGCCTCGACCCTGACGCGGCTCCGCTGCCGCTCGCGGCCCACCGCGCGCCCACGTCCGGGTCGCCGGCCGTCGTGGTGGTGTACCGGCGCCCCGTGGAGCTGCGGGCCGGCGAGCACCTGGAGCGGATCGACCTGGTCCGCGACCTGGTCGCGGAGGAGCTCGCCGCGCTCCTCGGCACCGACCCGGCCTCGCTCGACCCGGGCTACGGGGGCGGGTGACCCCGCTCAGCTGCGGACGGCCGAGCCCGGGACTGACACCACCGGCGGCACCACGGTCGTGGCACGTGTCGGCAGGATCGGGGCGAGCGCGAGCAGCGGCCCGCGCGCACCGGCCTCGGCCACCTCGCGGGTGACGAAGACGCGGCCACCGGACTCGGGCGTGACGACGAGGATCGACGTCGGATCCGCCGTGCTGACCGGGACCGGGACGCGCACGGACGAGCCGCCCGCGACCGTGACGGTCTGCGTCCAGGCCGGTTCGGAGGTCCCCGGCGCGTAGAGGTCGAGGCGCACCACCGCATCCTCGGACCCGGGGACGGCGACCGCCACGGTGTGCCGGTTGGCCCCGGCGGCCAGGCCGGTCACCACGCCCGGGCTGGAGAGCGGCGGCACCGGAGCCGTGGTGTCGCGCTCGCGCAGCTGCGTACCGCCGCCGGTGCCGATGTCGACGGCGGCCACGACTGGCACCTCGGCGCTGATCGCCACGCCAGCGGGGGCACCGGCCAGCGCGCCCGCGAGGTCCACGCTGGTGAGGCGCCCGGCCTCGAGATCGACCTGCTCGATGCCCACCGGGGCGATCGAGCCGTCGGGAGTGAGCAGTCGGAGGGACACCGTCGTGTCCTCCTCGGGCGAGAGCAGGAGCAGCCGCGCGGAGGCGGTCGGCGCCGGCACGGTGGGGATCACCAGCGCGCGGCCGGCGGAGGTCACCGGGAGCAGCGCCGTGCCCAGCGGGATGAGTCCGTCCACGGCGCGATCGAGGGCGGAGACCCCCACCCGCCCGGCGCGGGCCACGACCTGGACGGCGGTGACCTCCTGGTCGGGCGCGAGGCCGTCGAGGCGCACGACGCTGCGCGAGGAGGCCGGCACGACCAGTCCGGACCCGGCGGGCGCCGAGACCGGGCCGGCGGGGCCGTAGACGAGCACGTCCACCTGAGCCGGCCGGTCGTTGTCGTTGGCGAGGAAGAGCTGGGTGACGCGACCGACGGTGGAGGCGCCACCCACGAGCCAGCCCTCCGTGACCGCGCGCGCGCAGGGAGCCGCCGCGAGCCCGCGCGAGGAACCTTCGCCCGACCGGACCTGCTGGTCGGCGCCGAAGCCGGCGACGAAGGTCCCGGTGGCGCGCGCCAGGAGGGCCGGCCCGGCCTCCTCGGTCACCGTGGTGGTGACGGTGGTGCCCGGCGTCGTGATCACCTGCGGGGGCGCGACGGCGCGCGAGCTGAGCACGGCGAGCGTGGCCACGCCGTCGGACACACCGGGCACCGGAGCCACCCCCGCGGAGATGACCGAGGCCAGCGCCGCGGTGGCGATCGTCGCCGGGCAGACCACCTCGGCCGAGGCGACGGGCACGATCTCGGGCTCGCGGGTCACGTCGGCCGCGGGCGCGGGCCGCAGACCCGCGAGCACCACCAGCGCCACCACGATCACGACCGCGGCTGCGGCGACGGCGCGCGGGTGCGCCTCGACGGCCGCGGCGGCACGGCGCGGGGGCGCGCTCACGAGGTCACCTCGGTCCCAGCTGGGTCGGACTCGGCACGATCGGGCTCGGCGGGGTCCTCGGCCGGTCGCGCCTGCGCGACACCGTCGGCGAGGTCCTCCGCGCGAGGCACCTCGACCCGGTCGCTGACGAGGTCGTCGCTGTCGGGGTCGTCGCTGTCGGGGTCGTCGTCGACGCGGCGACGGGCGGGGAGGGCGGCGACCACGACGAGCAGGACGACGCCGGCCTGGACGAGCAGCCAGTTCCCGCGCGCGGTCCCGTCGAACACCGCCGTGACGGTGCTCGCCGCCTCGGGCACCAGCACCTGCTGGGTGGCCAGGTTCGTCGTCCCGGTCCCGGTCATCCGCGGAACCGCCGTCACCGCCTCCCCGTCGACGGTCCAGCTCCACCGGGCGTCGAGGGTCTCCGCAAGGACCAGCTGCCGATCGGGGACGCCGGCGGGCACCGGTGTGGCGAGCCGCGTGGGGTCGCGCGGGTCGCCTCCAGCGGTGGGGACGGACTCGGAGCGGCGGATGCGGACCGTGCCCGACT
>JAHECT010000028.1:17654-19791 GCA_024641605.1 Micrococcales bacterium | reverse complement strand
CCCCGCCGCCCCCGCCGGCAGCCCCGCCGGCGTCGGCTCCGCCGCCGCCCCCGCCGGCAGCCCCGCCGGCGTCGGCTCCGGCGCCGCCCCCGGCGCCGCCCCAGCCCTCCTACGGCACCCCCGCGGTGGCGCCGCCGCCTGCCTACTCCCCGCCCCCCGGCTACGGGGCTCCCGTCCCGGCCGGGTACGGCGCCCCGCAGAACGGACAGGGCACCACCGCGCTGGTGACGGGCATCCTCGGACTTCTCTGCTGCGGGCTGCTCTCGATCGTGGCCATCGTGACCGGGCGCAAGGGGATGCAGCTCGCCGACCAGGGGCTCGCCGACAACCGTGGCGTGGCCCAGGCGGGCATGGTGCTCGGCTGGATCGGTGTCGCCCTCTGGGCCGTCGGCCTCGTGTTCTACGTCGTCGTCTTCGTCGTCGCGGCGAGCACCGGGACCACCTCGGGCCTCTGACCGGCCGCGGACGGGCGGTGCCCGGCGACTACGATCGTCGGCACCGCCCGTCCCGCGTTGTCGGGCCTCGTCTCGTCGGAAGGCTCCCGGTGACCGCCCCGTCGCACCGCCCCGTGCTCGTCGTCGACTTCGGCGCGCAGTACGCCCAGCTCATCGCTCGTCGCGTGCGCGAGGCCCGGGTCTACAGCGAGATCGTCCCGTCCTCGATGCCCGTGGCCGAGATGCTCGCCAAGGACCCGATCGCGGTGATCCTCTCCGGCGGGCCGTCGTCGGTCTACGCCGAGGGCGCACCGCAGGTCGACCCCGCGCTGTTCACGACCGGCGTGCCCACGTTCGGCATCTGCTACGGATTCCAGGCGATGGCCCTGGCCCTCGGTGGGGAGGTGGCGCGCACGGGCCTGTCGGAGTTCGGGCGCACCGAGCTGCGGGTGACCGACCCGCTCTCCGCGCTGTTCCACGGGACCCCGCGCGACCAGGCGGTCTGGATGTCCCACGGCGACGCCGTGCACGAGGCACCTCCCGGCTTCCGGGTGACGGCTGTGACCGACGGCGCCCCGGTCGCCGCCTTCGAGGACTCCCAGCGCCGCGTCGCGGGCGTGCAGTTCCATCCGGAGGTGCTGCACACCGAGCACGGCCAGGCGGTGCTCGAGCGGTTCCTCCACGACATCGCCGGCATCGAGCCGACGTGGACCTCCGCCAACGTCATCGAGGAGCAGGTCGGGGCGATCCGCGCGCAGGTCGGCGACAAGCTCGTCGTCGCGGGCCTGTCCGGCGGGGTGGACTCGGCGGTCGCGGCAGCGCTCGTGCACGAGGCGGTCGGCGACAACCTCACCTGCGTGTTCGTCGATCACGGGCTGCTCCGCAAGGGGGAGCGCGAGCAGGTGGAGACCGACTATGTCGCCGCGACCGGGATCCGCCTCAAGGTCGTCGACGCGTCCGACCGCTTCCTCTCCGAGCTCGACGGCGTCACCGACCCCGAGGAGAAGCGCAAGATCATCGGACGGCTGTTCATCCGGGTGTTCGAGGACGCCGCCCGCGAGGTGGTCGCCGAGGCCGGGGTGCACGGCCAGGAGGTCGAGTTCCTCGTCCAGGGCACCCTCTACCCCGACGTCGTGGAGTCCGGTGGCGGCACCGGCACCGCCAACATCAAGAGCCACCACAACGTCGGGGGTCTGCCCGACGACCTCCAGTTCGACCTCGTCGAGCCGCTGCGCACGCTGTTCAAGGACGAGGTGCGCGCCGTCGGGGCCGAGCTCGGCCTGCCGGCCGCCATGGTGTGGCGCCACCCGTTCCCCGGACCCGGTCTGGCGATCCGCATCGTCGGCGCGGTGTCGCGCGATCGTCTCGACGTGCTGCGCGACGCCGACGCCATCGTGCGCGAGGAGGTCACGGCGGCGGGGCTGGACCGCGACATCTGGCAGTTCCCCGTCGTCCTGCTCGCCGACGTGCGCTCGGTAGGGGTCCAGGGCGACGGGCGCACCTACGGCCACCCGGTCGTGCTGCGCCCGGTGTCCAGCGAGGACGCGATGACCGCCGACTGGTCGCGGCTGCCCTACGACCTGCTCGCCCGGATCTCGACCCGCATCACCAACGAGGTCCGCGAGGTCAACCGGGTGGTGCTCGACATCACGAGCAAGCCCCCGGGGACGATCGAGTGGGAGTGACCCCGGGCGCGTGAGCGC
>JAHECT010000028.1:0-17554 GCA_024641605.1 Micrococcales bacterium | reverse complement strand
CGGGCGGCGGGTCGGGGACGAGGGAGCCCCGGCCCGTCACCCGTACCGCCCTGACCGACGTCCAGAGAGGTACGGTGCGCGCGTGCCGCGTTCCTTCCCGCCCGAGTTCGTCTTCGGCGCCGCTACGGCCGCGTTCCAGATCGAGGGTGCCGCCGCGGAGCACGGTCGCGGCCCCTCCATCTGGGACACCCTCTGCGCGCGCCCCGGGGCGATCCTCGACGGCAGCGACGGCTCGGTCGCGTGCGACCACTACCACCGCTGGGAGCACGACCTCGACCTGCTGGCCGGTCTCGGGCTGCGGGCCTACCGGTTCTCGATCGCCTGGCCGCGGATCAAGCCGCAGGGCAACGGCGAGGTCGAGGAGCGCGGTCTGGCCTTCTACGATCGTCTCGTCGACGGCATGCTCGAGCGCGGCATCGAGCCCTTCGCCACGCTCTACCACTGGGACCTGCCGCAGGCGCTCGAGGACAAGGGCGGCTGGCGCAACCGTGACACCGCGTTCCGGTTCGCGGAGTACGCCGCCGTCGTCCAGCACCGCCTCGGCGACCGGGTACGGACCTGGACCACGCTCAACGAGCCCTGGTGCTCGGCCTTCCTCGGGCACGCCTCCGGCGAGCACGCGCCGGGCATGACCGATCCGGTAGCGGCGATCACCGCGGCCCACCACCTCCTGCTCGGGCACGGGCTCGCGGCCGAGGCCCTGCACGGCGGGCGGCGGCCGGCCTCGGTCGGCATCGTGCCCAACCTCTACCGGGTCACCCCGGCGTCGGACTCGCCCGCGGACCTCGACGCCGCGCGCCGCCTCGACGGCGTACAGAACCGCTGGTACCTCGACGCCGTGCTCCTGGGCAGCTACCCGGCGGACATCGTCGAGGACTACGCGCCCCTCACCGACCTGTCCTTCGTGCAGGACGGCGACCTCGACACGATCTCCGCCCGGCTCGACTGGCTCGGGATCAACTACTACAGCTCGTTCCTCGCCCGTGGGCTGGACGCACCGCGGGTGCCGGCGCCGCGGGAGCGGCCCACCCCCTGGGTCGGCTGCGAGGACGTCGAGACGGTGCCCAACGGGCGGCCCGTGACGCACATGGGCTGGGACATCGAGCCGTCGGGTCTCACCGACATCCTCGTGCGGCTCGCCACCGACTACCCCTCCCTGCCGCTCTACGTCACCGAGAACGGGTCGGCCTGGGACGACGTGGTCACCGACGGCGCCGTGCACGACCCCGAGCGTGTCGCCTACCTCGAGGCGCACCTCGCGGCCTGCCTGGACGCGATCGACCGCGGGGTGGACCTGCGCGGCTACTTCGCCTGGTCGTTGCTCGACAACTTCGAGTGGGCCTGGGGCTACAGCCGCCGGTTCGGCCTCGTGCGCGTCGACTACGACTCCCAGGAGCGCATCCCCAAGGACAGCGCTCACCGCTACGCCGAGATCGTCCGCAGTCGCTCGCTCGGCTAGGCCGAGGCGCGCACGACGAGCCGCGTCGGCAGGATCTCCTGGCGTGCCTCGTCCGCGCCCGCGAGGCGTTCCAGGAGCAGCTCGGCCATCCGCCGTCCCGTCCCCTCGATGTCCTGGGCGACCGTGGTGAGCGGCGGCGTGGCCGTCGCGGCCGCCTCGATGTCGTCGAAGCCCACGACGGCGACGTCGTCGGGGATCCGGCGTCCCCGCTCGTGCAGCACGCTCAGCGCGCCCAGGGCCATGAGGTCGCTCCCGACGACGACGGCATCGAGGTCGGGCGCCCGGTCGAGCAGGCCGGCCATGGCCATGCGGCCCGACTCGGTGCTGAAGGCGCCGGCCTCGACGAGCCGGTCGTCGGCCGCCACCCCGGCCGCGGAGAGGGCGGCGCGCCACCCGGCGAGCCGGTCCGCCCCGGCCACCATGTCGAGGGGGCCGCTCAGGCAGGCCACGCGACGGCAGCCGCGCGCGAGGACGTGCTCGGTCGCCGCCCGTGAGCCGGTCACGTTGTCCGCGTCGACCCACCACGTCGTGGCGTTCTCGAGAGTCGTCCGCCCGGCGAAGACCGCGGGGATCCCCGTGGCGAGGATGCGCGACACGAGGGCGGGGTCGCCGTGCCCGTGGACGACGAGCAGGCCGTCGAGGCGCTGCGCGGCCACATCGAGAAGGCGGGCCCGCTCCTCGTCGTCGGAGGCGAGGGCGAGGACGAGGGCGGTGTCGGCCTGCGTGAGCGCGGCGTGCGCGCCGCGGGCCACGCGGGCGAAGTAGGGATCGCCGAACAGCCGCTCCTCGGACTCGTTGACGACCAGGCCGACCAGGCCCGTCCGCCCGGTCACGAGGCTGCGGGCGGTGAGGTTGGGCCGGTAGGCGAGCGTTGCGGCGGCGGCCCGGACCCGTTCGACAGCCTGCTCGCTCACGTTGCTGGCGCCGGAGAGCACCCGGCTCGCGGTGCCGCGGCTGACCCCGGCGAGCTCGGCGACCTGCTCGAGGGTGACGCGCCCGCTCGACCGATCCCTGCTGCTCATGGTCCTCGCATCATGACAGCCCGCTCCCGCCGGTCACATCCGGACGGGAGCGGGCCGAGTTGTCCTGCGGCGCCGCGCGGCGCCTACTCCTCCGCCCCCGACTCGTCGGCGAACGCCCGCTCCTCGCGGGCGTTGGCCGTCACGGCCGTGGCGATGCCGCCCGCGCCGAGTGCTACGAGCACGACGGGCCAGACGATGCGCACGTCGAGCTCGAAGCCGGTCACGCCGCTGGCGGCGTAGGCGACGGCCAGGCTCAGGAAGACGATGCCGGCGATGAGGGACACCCAGTCCAGGTCATGACGTCGCACGACGCACCTCCAGGTTGCCGAGGCCGACCTCGGCCTCGAGATCGATGGTCACCGGGTCGGTCCCCGGCACGAGCGGGTCGATCGTGCGCGTGGTGTCGACCCCGCCGCTGGAGTCGCGCTCGCCGAGGATCGTCGCCTCGCCGAGCTCCACGCGCGCCGCGAGCTCCACCGTCGCGTCGGCGGGGACGAGCACGACGAGCTCGCCGAGCCCGACGCGCGCGGTCACGTCGGCGTCGGCGCCGATGCGGGTCAGGTCCAGCACGGCCTGGCCGGCGCCGAGCTCATAGTCAGCGCTCGCGGTCGGGACCCAGGTGCGGTCACCGACGCCGCCGTCGATGCTCGCCTCGAACCGCGGGACGAACGCCGCCGCCTGGGTCACGAGGAGCAGGACGACGGCAGGGGCGATGAGCCAGCGGGCCCGGCCGCGCCGGGCGCCGACGAGCAGGCCGCCGGCGACGACGGCGAGCATGGCGGCCCAGACGACGACGGCAGGGATGTCCGCCCCGAGGACGACGAGCAGCGCCAGGATCCCGCCCACGACGGCGGCGAGGCTCACGGCGTAGAGCCCGAGGTAGGACCGCGGCTCGGTGCGGACCCGGGGGGTGGCCGTGGACGCGCCGTACACCTGCCCGGTCGAGGGGTCCGCGTAGGTGCCGGTGCCGCCGGCGGCGTAGCCCACCGGGGTCGGCGGTACGGGCGGGTAGGGCGGGTCGTCGGGAATGATCAGCCAGGCCACGAGGTAGGCGAGCAGGAACGCGCCCCCGGTGAACACGGTGAGCACCACGACGAGGACGCGCAGCAGGACGGGATCCACGCCGAGGTGGCGGGCGATCCCGCCGCAGACGCCCGCGATGACGCGGTCGTTGCGGCTGCGGCGCAGCTGGGGACGGGGGGCGTACGGGGGAGGGGCGGCCGGCGGCGGCGTGCTGCCGTCGGGCTGCGGGCCCGGGGTCGGGCCGGTCTCGATCGGTTCGGCGATGGTCGGGTTCTCGGTCATGTCCTCAGCGTCGCCGCCAGGTCCGTGGACCGCATCGGGGCTCATCCCCGAACCGACCCTGAACCGACCCTGGGTCGCCTCAGGGGTCCGACCCCGATGACCGGGCGCCCTCGGGGGGCGATCATGGGTGCGTGCACCCGACCAGTGAACCAACGCCCGCCTACCGAGCGCGCCGGGGACGTGTGCTCGGCGGCGTGTGTCGCGGGATCTCCGACCACACCGGGTGGTCGGTGACGGCGCTGCGGCTGTCGTTCGTGGCGCTCACCCTCGCCGGAGGGCTCGGCATCGTCCTCTACGCGGCCTACTGGGTCTGGCTGCCCGTCGCCCCCGAGCCGGGTGCACCCGAGCAGCCCGGTCGCGATCTCGCGGGAGTCCTCGGGCTCGGCGCGCTGGGTCTGGGCATCGCCCTTGCGCTGTCGGCGGCCGGCCTGGACCTCACCGGGACGTGGATCACCCCGCTGATCCTCGTCGCCGTGGGCGTTGCCGTCCTGTGGCGGCAGTCGGACGAGAGCCGCCGCGAGATGCTGCGCGCGGACCTGCAGGCGAGTGCGCGGGCCACCACCCTGACGGTGCTGCGCCGCTCCGGCCCACGCATCCTGCTCGGTGTCGCCCTCGTCCTCCTCGGCGTGTTCGGCGCGGTCCTGTCCCAGGGCGACGTGTGGGCCTCGCTGCGCGGTCTCGCCGCGGCGCTGCTCGCGGTCGCCGGCGTGGCCCTCGTCCTCTTCCCCTTCGTGGCCGGGTGGGCGCGGGACCTGGCGACCGAGCGGCGCGCCCGGATCAGGTCCGAGGAGCGGGCCGAGGTGGCCGCCCAGGTTCACGACTCGGTGCTCCAGACCCTCACGCTGATCCAGCGGGCCGCGCAGGACCCCGACGAGGTCGTGCGCCTCGCCCGGACCGAGGAGCGCGCCCTCCGCCGCTGGCTCTACGCCCCCGTCGGTGATCCGGGCGAGACCCTCGTGGCGGCCATCGAGTCGGTCGCAGCCGAGGTCGAGTCGGTCGTCGCCTGTTCTGTGGAGGTGGTCTCGGTGGGCGACGTCGCCGCCGACGACCGGGTCGAGGCCCTCGTCGCAGCCGCGCGCGAGGCCGTCCTCAACGCGGCCAAGCACGCGGGCGGGACCGTGTCGGTCTACGTCGAGTGCACGGCGACGACGGCGGAGGTATTCGTGCGCGACCGCGGCCGCGGCTTCGACCCCGACCGGGTGCCCGAGGACCGTCTCGGCCTGCGGGAGTCCGTGATCGGGCGCATGGACCGTGCCGGCGGACGCGCGCGCGTGCGGTCCGTGCCCGGCGAGGGGACCGAGATCGACCTGCTGCTGCCGTTGTCCCTACCCGCGAGGAGCACCCCATGAGCGAGTCGTCCGCAGGCAGCGGCCGGACGCGGCGTCGGGTGGTGCTCGTCGACGACCACCGGCTGTTCCGGTCGGGAGTGCGCGCCGAGCTCGGGGACCGCGTCGAGGTCGTCGGTGAGGCCGGCGACGTGGACGAGGCCGTGGCTGTGGTGACGGCGACCCGGCCGGACGTCGTGCTGCTCGACGTCCACCTCCCCGGGGGCGGGGGACGGGCCGTGCTCGACGCCTGCGTCGAGTCCCTGCCCGACGTCCGGTTCCTCGCCCTGTCGGTGTCCGACGCGGCCGACGACGTGATCGGCGTCGTGCGCGGCGGCGCGCGAGGGTATGTGACGAAGGCGATCTCGGGCGACGAGCTCGTCGACGCCATCGATCGGGTGGCCTCCGGCGACGCGGTGTTCTCCCCGCGGCTCGCCGGGTTCGTCCTCGACGCCTTCGCCTCAGGCCTCCCGGAGTCCGCGGACGACGGGCTCGATGCGCTCAGCCCACGCGAGCGCGAGGTCATGCGGCTCATCGCCCGCGGCTACACCTACCGTGAGGTGGCGCGCGAGCTCGTGCTCTCGGTCAAGACCGTCGAGACCCACGTGTCGGCCGTCCTGCGCAAGCTCCAGCTGTCCAACCGCCACGAGCTGGCGCGGTGGGCGGCGGCCCGCCACCTCGTCTGACCGGTGCACGGGATCGGCGCGGTCGCTCGTTAGGCTTCGGGCATGGACATCGTCTACGAAGCCGTCGTCGTCGTGCACTTCCTGGGCCTGGCCAGCCTCATCGGCGGCTTCCTGGTCCAGATGAGCGCCGAGCAGCGTGGGATCAACAACGCGATGCTCCACGGCGCGCTCACCCAGCTGGTCACCGGTCTCATCCTCGTCGGCATGAGCGAGGGCGGGCTGGTCGACGAGGACCTGAACATGACGAAGATCAGCATCAAGCTGGTGATCGCTGCCGTCGTGCTCCTGATCGTGCTGCTGGGCCGGCGCAAGCCCGCCGACGCGCAGCAGCCCTACTGGGTGACCGCCGGCGCGCTCGCGATCGTCAACGTGGTCGTCGCCGTCTTCCTCTGAGCCCTACGCCGGCATCGTCGCCACGTAGAACCCCTCGGCCAGCCGTCCCTCGCCGAGCCCGGCCCGGGCGGCCGTCTGCGTGGCCCAGCCGCGGACGAAGCCCTCGAGGTCCTCGAGGTGGGCCGTCTGGGACTCGTGCGCGCGCAGCGCCGCCAGCTTGCGGTCGAACGCGTCGGTGACGTCGACGTAGTGCTCGAGCCGGGGGTGCGACATCACCCACACCTCGCGCACCGACCACGCGTCGAGCCCCTCGTCGTCGAGCAGCGACGGGTGCGCGAAGGGATTGCGCGCGTCGGGGTACACCGCCTGGATCGCGGCGTCGCCCGCGGCCATGTGGTCGGGGTGGGAGGCGGCGATGCGGTCCCAGTTGCGCTCGGGGCTCTGGATGAGCATGCGGTCGGGACGCACCTCGCGGATGACCCGGCTCAGGTCTCGGCGCAGCCCGTGCGTGACGGTGAGCTCGCCGTCGCGGTAGCCGAGGAACCGGACGTCGTGGACCCCGACGGCCGCCGCGGCAGCGACCTGCTCGGCCCGGCGGATCCCAGGGATCTCGGTGCGCGGCACGGTGGGGTCGAACCCCCCGGCGTCGCCGTCGGTGATGACGCAGTACGTCACGGAGATCCCGGCGTCGACCCATCCCGCGACGGTCCCGGCCGCGCCGAAGTCGACGTCGTCGGGGTGCGCCGTCACGACCAGCACCCGGCTGACCTCGGAGTCCTGCAGCACGCTGTCCGCCTTCCGCCGACGGGCGCTGGGCCCGTGGTGTCCGATGTCCGGGCGCGGCCCTCCGGTGGGCGACCGCGCAGTGGTCCGGACGGGGGTCCGGCCACGGACATCGTAGGCAGGGGCGAAAGGAACCGACCGGACCTGCCGAAGCACAGACCATGAGTTCGGAGCTGGTCCCCGCGCGTCCCACGCGGTCCCTTGTCGCCCTTGTCCTGGCCGCCGTCGTGGCCGTCGTCCTCCCGCTGGCGGTCGCCGTCCCCTCACGCGCCGCGGACTCGGTCGAACCGGTCGTGGTGCCCGCCGCCCCCCGTGCGTACTCGCCTCTCGTGGACGGGTTCGCGTCCTACCAGGGGCAGTCGACCTGCACGCCCAAGGCCAAGCCCGGCGCGGCCAAGCTGGCCTCGCTGCTGCGGACGACGTACGGCTCCTACTCGATCGGCATCAGCCGGTCCTGCTCGGTGGGCGGGCAGAGCGAGCACAAGGAGGGCCGCGCCCTCGACTGGATGGTCAACGCGAAGGTGGCCGAGCAGAAGGCCGCCGCGGAGTCGTTCCTCGCCTGGCTGCTAGCGACCGACGACCTCGGCAACGTCGCCGCGATGGCCCGTCGTCTGGGCGTCATGTACATCGGCTGGAACGACCGCTTCTGGCGCGGCTACGACGTGGGCCGCGGCTGGACCGAGCTCAAGGGCTGCCTCACCGACCCGGCCAAGAAGGCCGCCGGCTACGACACGTACTGCCACCGCAACCACGTGCACATCTCCCTCACCTGGGAGGGCGCGATGGGCCTCACGTCGTTCTGGTCCGGCCGGCCGCTGCCCGGACCGTGCCTGACCGGCTGGTCGCCCGCCCCGCCCGCCCCGGTGCAGGGCGCCCCGGTCCGCCTCGTGACTCCGGTGCGCGTGCTGGACACGGCCGCAGGCGTCGGCCTGGACGAGACCTGCCGGCTGTCCGCGCCGCGGTGGTCCGGTGACCGCACCGAGCTGCCCGTCCAGGTGACGGGGGTCGGCGAGGTCCCCGAGACCGGCGTCGCCGCGGTCGTGCTGCGGGTGCAGGCCCTGCGGGGGAGCGCCCCGCGCTCCACCGTCACGGTCCGAGCGACGGGCAGCGGCGCCCAGGTCCCCGTCGTGACCCGGGTGAACGGCCAGGCCGTCTCCGGGACGATCACGACGCCGGTCGCCGGTGACGGGACCGTGCGCCTCGGGCTGGACCTCGGCACCACCGACGTCCGCGTGGACGTCGTCGGCTGGGCCCGCTCCCTCACCTCGACGGCACGGGTCGCGCCGACGGGCTTCACCGAGGTCAAGCCCGTCGTGGCCTACGCGGGCTTCCCCTTCCCCCTGGCCGGGCGCGAGGCGCGGACCGTCGAGCTCGCCGGTCGCGCGGGCGTGCCCACGAGCGGGGTCGACGGCGTCGTCGTCACGGTCGAGACCGCACCGACCTCGCGCGCCTCCATCGTCGACGTGCTCAGCCCCGGCGACCCGACCCCGGTCGGTCGGCTCACGACCTCCACGACCGGGATCCGCTCCCTGACCGTGGTCGTGCCCACCGCCGACGCCAGCATCGTCGTCCGCAGCTCGTCGTCCAGGTCGGTTCCGTTCCGGGTGCGGGTCGTGGGCTGGTCCGGTGCCGCGGCGGCCCGCTCGCTCGTCGTCACCGCGTCGCCGACCGTCGTGGTCGACACCCAGGCCGGCATCGGCCTGCAGGGCGCCACGTCGACCCGGGTCACGCGTGCCTTCCCGATCGTCGGTCCTGGCGGCCTCCCGGTCGGCTCGGCCGCGGCACTGGTCGCGCTCAGCGTCCGCGCGGGCTCCTCCACGGGGACCGCGGTCCTGCGGTCCCGGTGGCGCGGGCACGTCGTCGACAGCGTCCGGGGCACCTGGTCCCACGGGCTTGTCCTGGTCCCGCTGGGGACCGGCGGCAACGGCCGGCTCACGCTGCCCGCAGGCGCCCAGGCCCGCGTGACCGTCCTGGGCTACGTGGCCTGAACCCGCTGTCACGACCCGCACCTAGACTGGTGCGGCGATGGCCACCCTCTTCGACGACCTCGGTCTGCCCGTCCCCGAGCCCGAGGTGCCAGACCGCGCGCAGGCCGACCCTGACGCGCTGGTCGACGACCTCAACCCGCAGCAGCGGGCGGCCGTCGAGCACCGCGGCGGCCCGCTCCTCATCGTCGCGGGGGCGGGGTCGGGCAAGACGCGCGTCCTCACCCGTCGCATCGCGCACCTGCTCGCGGCCGGTGACGCCCGACCCGGCGAGATCCTCGCGATCACCTTCACCAACAAGGCCGCGGGCGAGATGCGCGAGCGGGTCATCGACCTCGTCGGTCCCCGGGCCCGGGCGATGTGGGTGTCCACCTTCCACTCGGCGTGCGTGCGCATCCTGCGCCGTGAGGCCGGGCGGCTGGGGATGTCCTCGTCGTTCTCGATCTACGACGCCACCGACTCGCAGCGGCTCATGGGCCTCGTCTGCCGCGATCTCGAGCTCGACCCGCGTCGCTACCCGCCCCGCGCGTTCAGCGCGCAGGTGTCCAACCTGAAGAACGAGCTCGTCGACCATGAGGCGTTCGCGGCCCGCGCGGCCAACCACCAGGAGCGCACGCTCGCCCAGGCCTACAGCGACTACCAGTCGCGCCTGCGCCGGGCCAACGCCTTCGACTTCGACGACCTCATCTCGGCCACCGTCGCCCTGTTCCAGCTCTTCCCCGACGTCGCCGAGCACTACCACCGCCGGTTCCGGCACGTCCTCGTGGACGAGTACCAGGACACCAACCACGCCCAGTACGTGCTCGTCCGCGAGCTCGTGGGCCGCGGGGGCGACGGCGTCGCCCCGGCCGAGCTGTGCGTCGTGGGCGACGCCGACCAGAGCATCTACGCGTTCCGCGGCGCCACGATCCGCAACATCGAGGAGTTCGAGCGCGACTACCCCGACGCCACGACCGTGGTGCTGGAGCAGAACTACCGCTCCACGCAGACCATCCTCACGGCCGCCAACTCGGTGATCACGCGAAACACGTCCCGGAGGGCCAAGCGGCTGTGGACCGACGCCGGCGACGGCTCGCACATCGTGGGTCACGTGGCGGACAACGAGCACGACGAGGCGTCCTTCGTCGCGACCGAGATCGACCGGCTCGCTGACGAGGAGGGCGTGCCCGCCCGCGACGTCGCGGTGTTCTACCGGACCAACGCGCAGTCGCGCTCGCTCGAGGAGGTCTTCATCCGGGTCGGGCTGCCGTACAAGGTCGTCGGCGGCGTGCGCTTCTACGAGCGCAAGGAGATCCGCGACGCGGTCGCCTACCTGCGCACCCTGGCCAACCCCGACGACGACGTGTCGCTGCGCCGGATCCTCAACACCCCGCGCCGCGGCATCGGCGATCGCGCCGAGGGCTGTGTGGAGGCCCTCGCCCAGCGGGAGCGGATCTCCTTCGGTGCCGCGCTGGCACGCGCCGAGGAGGCCCCGGCGATCGCGACCCGGTCGCTCGCACAGATCACGTCGTTCGTGCAGCTCCTGGAGGACCTGCGCACGCTGGTGGAGGCGGGGGCCGGCCCGGCCACGGTGCTGGCGGCGGTGCTCGAGCAGACGGGCTACCTCGCGGAACTCGCGGCGAGCGCCGACCCGCAGGACGAGACCCGCGTGGAGAACCTCGCCGAGCTCGAGTCCGTCGCGCGCGAGTTCGAGATCGACTCGCCCGAGGGCACCCTGGCCGACTTCCTCGAGCGAGTGTCGCTCGTGGCGGACTCCGACGACATCCCCGAGGCGAACGAGCACGGCGGTGTGGTCACGCTCATGACGTTGCACACGGCCAAGGGGCTGGAGTTCCCCGTCGTGTTCCTCACGGGTCTGGAGGACGGCGTCTTCCCGCACATGCGCTCGCTGGGCGACCCGCGCGAGCTCGAGGAGGAGCGGCGCCTGGCCTACGTCGGGATCACGCGTGCGCGCGAACGGCTCTACGTCAGCCGTGCCGTGGTGCGGTCGGCGTGGGGGGCACCGTCGTACAACCCGCCGAGCCGCTTCCTCGAGGAGCTCCCGGCCGAGCTCGTGCGGTGGAACCGCGAGGAGCCGCTGTCCCGTCCCCCGTCGGCGGGCGGGTTCGGCGCCGCCCCCTCGCTGCTCGCGGCCGCCACGCGTCCAGGTGCGCGCACCACGGGCGCGCGCGAGGTCGTCGCCCTGTCCGCGGGCGACCGCGTGACGCACGACAAGTTCGGTCTGGGGACGGTCGTGTCCACCAGCGGGGCCGGGGACAAGTCCGAGGCCACCATCGATTTCGGTGCCGAGGGCACCAAGCGGCTGCTGCTGCGCTACGCGCCGGTGGAGAAGCTCTGACCCTCGGGCCGGTCAGACTGCGGCGCCGTGACGGGCCAGCCACGACCTCGGGTCGGTGAAGGACCCGGACGGTGTGATCACCTCGAGGTGCAGGTGGTTTCCGGTGGCGTTCCCGGTCGATCCGACCTGCCCGATGGTCTCGCCGACCCGCACGCGCTCGCCGACCCGGACCGAGTCCGAGGACAGGTGCGCGTAGCGCGTCCGGGTGCCGTCCGCGTGCTGGAGGACCACCGCGTTGCCGTAGGCGCCGTCCCAGCCGGCCGCCACGACCCGCGCGGCCGCGACGGCGCGGACCACGGTGCCGTACGGCGCCGCGAGGTCGAGCCCCGTGTGCCGGCCGCTGCTCCACCGGGAGCCGCCGGAGCCGTACCCCGCGGAGATCCGGTAGAAGCTCACGGGGCGGACGGTGCTCGGGCGGGCTGCGGCCCGCGCTGCCCGCGCCGGGCGGCGCGGGGCCTCGGTGCGTGTCGCGGGATCCGGGTCCGGGGTCGCCTCGTCGATGCCGGCCGGGCCCTCGACGAGCGCGGTGGAGGTGGGGACCGCCGGGGTCGGGTCGGGGAGCGGCCGCGGCTCGGTCGTGCGCTCCCAGGCCAGCACGCGGTCCTGGTCGGCGGACACGGAGGGGGCGAGCACGCTCGAGAGCAGGACGCCGCCGGTCAGGGCGCCGAGGACGACGCCGGCACGGCGGGCGGAGCGGGGGGAGGCCACAGGCGCTACCTCACGGCTGGGGAACAGGTCCGGGGAGTGGTACCCCGCCGGGTACGCGGGCTCACGTGAACGTGACGAGCGCCTCACCAGGCGCCGTGCGAGCCCGCCGTGACCGCTCCGCCTAGCGGAACGGTGTTCCGTTCTGTCACTCTGCTTCCGTGGTCGTGACCGAGGTCGAGGGGAGACGCGGACGATGAGCGTGGTCGTGGTGACCGGGAGCACGAAGGGTGTCGGGCGGGGTCTGGCCGAGGCGTTCGCCGCGCGCGGCCACGACGTCGTGGTCACCGGGCGGCGGGCCGAGGAGGCCGACACGGTCGCGGCCGGGCTGGCCCGCCCCGGCCTGGGGTACGGCCTCGACGTCACCGACGCGGCCGGCATGCAGAAGCTCTGGGACGCTGCGCGGGAGCGCTACGGCCGGGTCGACATGTGGGTGAACAACGCCGGGGTGGCGCACACCACCCAGGTCATCGTCGACGTCCCGCCCGACGACGTCCGGGCCATGGTCATGACGAACATGCTCGGCACCATCTACGGGTCGCAGGTCGCCGTCCGCGGCATGACCGAGCAGGGCGGCGGCGCGTTGTGGAACGTCCTCGGCGGCGGCAGCGACGGACGCATCCGTCCGTTCATGGGCATCTACGGAGCCACCAAGCGCGGGCTCAAGATGTTCACCGATGCCCTCGTGAAGGAGACCGCGGGCGGCCCGGTCCGGGTGGGCGAGATCCGACCCGGCATCCTCATCTCCGACGGGTGGCTGCGGGAGGCCGCGGCGGCGGAGGACGGCTACCTCGACGCGAACCGGCGCGCGGTCAACATCCTCGCCGACCACGTCGACGACGTGGCTCCGTGGCTCGTGGACCAGGTGCTCGCCAGCACCAAGCACGGCGCGCAGGTGTCCTGGCTCACGACCTCGAAGATCGCCGGCCGGTTCGCCACCGCGGGCTTCCGCAAGCGCGACGTGCTCGGGCGCTACGGGGTCTGAGGGGCGCGGGCGCGCGCGCTGCCGCGCGGGCCGGCGCCTGCGGGCGGGGTCGCGGCCCGACCCGTGGAGCTCGCGATCGAGGTCGCCCCGACCGCCAGCGTGTGCCCCTCATGGTCGAGATGGGCCAGCGTGCGGCAGATCTCGTGGACCACGCGGCCGTCGACGGGCAGCGACAGGTGCCCGATGCCGCGCAGGAACACGTTGCGGGCCGAGAGGTCCGGATGGACGATCGTGGCTGCCCGCTTCGGCACGATCATCTGGTCGAGGTCGCTCCAGACGGCCACGAAGCGGGTCCGGCACCCGGGCGAGGGTGCGGTGAGCTCGCGCAGGACGTCGCTCCCCGGCCGCAGCTGGCGGACCAGAGGGTGCGGCAGCGCGTAGGCCGGCATCGTCCCCTGGTGCGGGCTGCCGAGGGTGACCAGCGTGTGCACGCGCTCGTCGCCGCCGAGCCGCTGGACGTAGTAGCGCGCCACCAGTCCGCCCATGGAGTGGCCCACGACGTGGACGCGCTCGAAGCCCGTCTCCTCGCACACCTGCTCGACGATCTCGCCGAGGCGCTCCGCCAGGACGCGGATGTCGACGGAGAACGAGGAGTAGTTCACGTTGACGATGCGCCCGAACCCGCGACGGCGCAGCCCGCGCCGCAGGAGGGCGAACACGGACCGGTTGTCGACGATGCCGTGCACGAGGATGATCGGCGTCCCCGCGGCCTCCACGTCGTTGACCAGCAGGCCCCGCTGCACGGGCGGCAGGTCGGACACCTGCGTCCGGTAGAGGAAGTCGTGGGTGCGCTCCTCGAACTGCGCGAACGGCCACATGGCCAGGTGTGCCGTCCACCAGGCGATCTCGAGCGCCGCCCCGCGCACGCCGGCGGGGGAGAGCAGCGCCCGCCGGGCGTTGTCGGCCCGCTCCCGTGCGTCGTCGAGGGCGCGAGCGACCCGCTCGAGGGTCCCCCTCCCGGGGTCCTCGTCGCTCGTCGGGGTCGTCGGCACCCGGCGAGATTACCTCGCGCCGGCGGGCGGGACGGCCCGACACGGGAGCTCGTACCGGCCTCGGTAGGCTGGTGGTGTCCGCAACGCCTGCACCGTCAGGAGCACGCCATGAGCGCCACCGCGACCGCCCCGCGCACGGCCACAGGCGCCCCGATCCGCGTCGTGGTCGCCAAGCCCGGCCTCGACGGGCACGACCGCGGCGCCAAGGTCGTGGCCCGCGCGCTGCGCGACGCCGGCATCGAGGTGGTCTACACCGGCCTGCACCAGACGCCCGAGCAGATCGTGGAGACCGCGATCCAGGAGGACGCGGACGTGATCGGCCTCTCGGTGCTCTCCGGTGCCCACCTCACGCTGTTCACGGCGGTGATCGACCAGCTCCGGGCGCGCGACGCGGCCGACATCGTCGTCTTCGGCGGCGGGATCATCCCCGAGGGCGACATCGCCGAGCTCGAGCGTCTCGGCGTCGCGAAGATCTTCACCCCCGGCGCCACCACGCAGTCGATCGTCGACTGGGTCGTGGCGCACGTGGGCGCCCCCGCGTGATCCCGGCCTCGCGGCGACGAGGCGGGGACGACGCACTGTGAGCCAGGTCGCACCCCGCTCACGGCGGGGCACCCGGTTCGGCCTCCGCGAGGGGCGGGGCTAGAGTCGCGACGACTCCGCGATCCGGACGCGTCCGGACCGCGTCCCGCGAGACGTCAGGACGGGCACCAGTGGATCTGTACGAGTTCCAGGCGAAGGAGCTCTTCGCCAAGCACGGCGTACCCACGCAGAGCGGCGAGGTCGTCCGCACCCCGAGCCACGCCTTCGAGGCGGCCGAGCGCATCGGTGGCCTGGTGGTCGTCAAGGCCCAGGTCAAGACCGGCGGGCGCGGCAAGGCCGGCGGCGTGAAGCTGGCCAAGGACCCGGCGGAGGCCCGCGAGCGGGCGCACGACATCCTCGGCCTGGACATCAAGGGCCACGTCGTCCACCAGGTGCTCGTCACCCCGGCGGCCGACATCGCCGAGGAGTACTACGTCTCGCTGCTCCTCGACCGAGCCAACCGCACCTTCCTCGCCATGGCGAGCAAGGAGGGCGGTGTGGAGATCGAGCAGCTCGCGGTGGAGCGGCCCGACGCCCTGGCGAAGGTGGTGGTGGACCCGCTGGTCGGCGTCGACCGGGCCAAGGCCGACGAGATCGTCGACGCCGCGGGCTTCGACGACTCCGTGCGCGAGCAGGTCGTCGCGATCCTCGAGAAGCTCTGGGACGTCTTCGTCCGCGAGGACGCGACCCTCGTCGAGGTCAACCCCCTGGTGAAGACGCCCACCGGGGAGGTCCTCGCGCTCGACGGCAAGGTGTCCCTCGACGGCAACGCGGACTTCCGCCACCCCGACCACGAGGCGCTGGTCGACTCCTCCGCGGAGGACCCGCTCGAGCTGCGGGCCAAGGAGAAGGACCTCAACTACGTCAAGCTGCAGGGCTCCGTCGGGATCATCGGCAACGGTGCGGGCCTGGTCATGAGCACGCTCGACGTCGTGGCCTACGCCGGCGAGGAGTTCGGCGGACAGTCTCCGGCGAACTTCCTCGACATCGGGGGCGGTGCCTCCGCGCAGGTCATGGCCGACGGGCTGGAGATCATCCTGTCCGACGCCGACGTGCGCTCGGTGTTCGTCAACGTCTTCGGTGGCATCACCGCCTGCGACGAGGTCGCCAACGGGATCGTGCAGGCGCTCGAGATGCTCGCGGCGAAGGGCGAGGCTGTGACCAAGCCGCTCGTGGTGCGCCTCGACGGCAACAACGCCGACGTCGGTCGGCAGATCCTGCGCGACGCGGGCAACCCGCTCGTGGAGCTGGTGGACACGATGGACGACGCCGCGCGCCGCGTGGCCGAGCTTGCGGCTCAGGGGGCCTGACGACGATGGCGATCTTCCTCACCGAGAACTCCAAGCTGCTCGTCCAGGGCATCACCGGGTCCGAGGGCACCAAGCACACGATCCGCATGCTCGGGTCGCACGCCGACATCGTCGCGGGCGTCACCCCGGGCAAGGGCGGCCGGACGGTCACGGCCGAGGGTCGCGACATCCCCGTCTTCAACTCCTGCCAGGAGGCCGTGGCTGCCACCGGCGCCGACGTCTCCGTGGTCTTCGTGCCCCCGCGGTTCGCCAAGGCCGCGGTGATGGAAGCGGTCGACGCGCAGATCCCGCTCGTCGTCGTCATCACCGAGGGCATCCCGGTGCACGACACCGCGGAGTTCTTCGCCTACGCCGAGAAGTCCGGAACGACCCGACTCGTCGGACCGAACTGCCCCGGGCTCATCAGCCCCGGGAAGTCGAACGCGGGCATCATCCCCGGCACCATCACCAAGGCCGGCCGCATCGGTCTGGTGTCCAAGTCGGGCACGCTGACCTACCAGATGATGTACGAGCTCGGCGACCTCGGCTTCTCGACCGCCGTGGGGATCGGCGGCGATCCGATCATCGGCACCACGCACATCGACTGCCTCGCGGCCTTCGAGGCCGACCCCGAGACCGACGCGATCGTGATGATCGGCGAGATCGGCGGCGACGCCGAGGAGCGTGCGGCGGCGTTCATCAAGGACAACGTCACCAAGCCGGTCGTGGGCTACGTCGCCGGCTTCACCGCGCCTGAGGGCAAGACGATGGGCCACGCGGGCGCGATCGTCTCCGGCTCGTCCGGCACCGCGCAGGCGAAGAAGGACGCGCTCGAGGCCGTCGGTGTCCGGGTCGGCAAGACGCCGTCGGAGACCGCGCGACTCATGCGCGAGATCATCGAGGGCTGACCGGACCCGTTCGACGGGGAGCATCGCCGCGCGCGAGTGTCGCTCGGCGACCTCGGGCGCCGCAGATGCGAGCATCGCAAGGTGACCTCGCTCCTCGACCGTGCCGCCACATCCGGGGGCGCGGCTCTGCGGATACGGGGCACCCGGCTCGACCAGCCGGCCACCCGGCCCGTCGCTGCGGTCGCCGCGGCCGCGTGGGCGGCCGTCGCGGGTCTGTTCCTCGTCGGCGTCGTGGTGACCCTCGCGTGGGCCGTCACGGGGCGCGGCGACGACGGCCTGGTTACTCCCGCCGCGGCCTCGGGGGTCGTGTGGCTGGTCGCCCACCATGCCGCCGTCCTCACTCCCGACGCGACGGTCACGCTGCTCCCGCTCGCTCTCCTGGCGCTGCCGCTCTGGCTGCTCCAGCGCGCCGGTCGCTGGGCGGCGCGGATCACGAGCACGCGCTCGCCGCTCGACGCGGCCGTGCTCGTCGCCACGGGCGCCGCCACGTACGCCGTGCTCGGGCTGCTCGTCTCGCAGCTGGCCACCCTCGGCCCCGCCACGGTCGCCCCGCTCGCGGCGCTCGGCTGGTCCGGGATCGTCGCGCTCGTGGGCCTCGGCTGGGGTGTGGTGTCCGGCGCCGAGCTCGGACCGAGGCTGCGGGGCGTGCTGACCCCCCACCTGCGCCGCGCCCTCGCGGTGGCGGCCGTGGCGAGTGCGGGCCTGGGCCTGGCGGCCGGGGTCACCGCCGTGGTGGCTCTCGTCGCCCGCCGCGAAACCGTCGTCGGGATGCACGCCGCGTTGGCGGAGTCCGCGGGAGACCACATCGGGCTCGCGCTGCTGACGCTGGCCTACCTCCCCAACCTCCTCGTCTGGGC
>JAHECT010000153.1 GCA_024641605.1 Micrococcales bacterium | reverse complement strand
ACCGACGTCGTCCTCACCGTGCGCAACAGCTCCGGCCGGCAGTGGGCCGACCTGCGCCTCGTGGCGGACGAGGGCCGGGCCGTCGCCCCGACCGGGGACCGGCTCGACCTCCCGCCGGGCGCGACCGGCGACCTGCACGCGGTCGTGTGGTCGCGCGACTGCGCCGACCCGCTGACCGACCTCGACCGCGGCATCGTCGTCGAGGCGGGGGTCACCCGCACCGACGGCGCAGGGTTCGCGCCGCTCAGCGAGTTCCGCCTCGACCCCGGGCCGGCGGTGCTCGCCCCCGTCGCCGCCGCCCTGACCACCCAGTGCTCGGGGACCCCGCCGCGCCTGAGCGTCGTGTGGGCGAAGGTGCGCGGGGGAGCGCAGGGCGACTCCGCCGGAGTCCTCGAGATCGCGGCCGACGTGCGGGTCCCGGCGAGGTCGGTCGCGGTCGGGCCCGTCGGGGACGGGTCGGGCCAGGGCCGGGTGACCCCGGCCGAACCGTCCTGGCCGGTGCAGGACGGGCGAGCCACCGCGACGCTGCGCTGGGAGCTCCCGTCCTGCCTGAGCCTGCTCACCCAGGGCGCCGTGCGGCTGCCCGTCCGGGTGTACGACGGCGACACCGAGCGGCGCTACCTCGTCGCGCTGCGCGGCGAGCTGATCCAGGTCCCGCTCGCGCGGCTGTGCGGACCGACCGTCGCCTCGATCGCCCGCTGAGGCCGGGCTCCGGCGTGCCCGCCCGCCGATCCGGCTCTACCGTCGAGGGATGACCGGTCGGCTCGAGCTCGACGAGAGCGGGCGGGTCGTCGGCTCGCACGGCGACCCGGTCGACCTCGGGCCCGTCGTCGCCCCGGTCCCCCGCCCCCCCGGTCCCGCCGCTCGGGTCGTGGTCCCCGTCCTCCGTCGGCACCGCCGAGGCCTCGTCGTCGCCGGAGCGGGCGCGCTCGGCGCCGCCGTCCTCGTCACCTCGGTGCTCGGGCGAGCGCCGGAGCCCGAGCCGGTCGTCGCGCTGGACCTGAGCAACGCGATCCTGGCGGGCAACAGCATCGGCGGCCCCGAGGTCGGACCCGACGGCCGCCTGTCCGTCGCCTTCGCGGCGCAGGCCCCCCCGGGGACGCGCATCGCGGTGACCGGCCTCGTCGGCCCGGGGCTCGGGGCGAGCACCGTGGACGCGCCGGTCGTGGACGACAGCGGCCTGGCCCGCGTTTCGGCCGCGGCGCCGCTCGACTGCACGGATCCCGCGCTCGTCACGGCGCAGCCGCGCGACTACGGACTGACCGTGCGGGCCACCGCTAGCTCGGGCCGGTCCGCCGAGGGGCTCGTCCCACTCACCCGGACCCTCCCGGGGGGACGCGATGTCACCCGGCTCAACCTCGCGGTGGCCGACTGGTGCCTGGCGCGCGCCTCCGTGGAGGTGCTGTCGGTGTCGGCGACACCCGTCCCCGGGCTCCCCCTCGCCGACCTCGCCGTCCAGGTGCGCAACACGGGCTCGCAGCCGCTGGCGGTGGCGACGCAGCGCGCGAGCGGAGCCGTCCTCGACATCGACCTGTCGGCCGACGTCGTGGTGGCGCCCGGCGGCGAGGCGGTGCTGGCCACGCGCACCGCCCTGCGCGACTGCACGGCCGTCCCGTCGCTGGACCCCCTCTCCGACCTGCCCAACCCGCGCGGGGACGGGCCGGGCCTGACCCTGCGGCTCAGCAGCGCCGGCAGCTACACCCTGCGCTCGGTCCCGGTCCCCGGAGCCGAGGCCCTCGGACGACGGCTCGGCAACGGGCTCTGCTCCGGCGCGCCTCGCACGAGCGCGGCCCTCGTCGACGTGCGTCGCGTGGCGACGACCCCGGGCAGCTGGCGGCTGCGCGCGACGCTGAGCGTGCGCACGGACGGGGTCGGGGTCCGGGTGGGACGGGAGCGGTTCGTGGGTCCCGCTGCAGGGGCGGGGTCCTTCCTCGGCGTCGAGGCCGACGCCCGACCCGCCTCCGCCTGGGACGCCCGCCCCGCTCGCCTCGACGGCGGCGCCGGGATCGTGGCGGTGGACCTGCCCGGGGGCCGGTGCGCCGACCTCCCCGTCCTTTCCCCCGGCGTGCTCGCCCTGCGCGTGGTCACCGCGGACGGAGGCATCCACCCCGTCGAGGTGCCCCTCGACGACGAGCGACTGATCCGCGCGGCGTACGCCGCCTGCGCCGCCCCGGTCTCGGGGACCGAGCTGCGCGAGCGCGGGTGGCCGAGCCGCCTGCGCGGACTGCCGGGCGGCGTCGGCGCGTAGGGCGGCGTCGGCCCGGCGGAGACGACCTACCATGACGCCGGGGTGACTCGGTGAGCATGGACGGTCGGCTCGATCTCGACGACCTGGGCCAGGTCGTCGAGAACGCCACGCTCCTCGACGGCGCACCCGAGCGGGACGAGCTCTCCGGCAGCGACGGGCCGACCTGGGCCGAGCGGACCGCCCCCGCGCGGACCTGGGTGCGCCGTCGTCGTGTCCCCCTGGCGGTGATCGCCTCGGCGGCGCTGCTCGCCGGCGCCGGCGCGACCGCATGGCAGGTCCGTCAACCACCACCGGCCGCGACCGAGCTCGACGTCACCATGTCCTTCGCCTCGACGTCGGAGGGGCCCTTCGACTACGCCGAGGACGGCACCGTCACCGTCGCCCTCCGTGCCACCCCGCGGCGCGGTGGGGAGACCGCCCGGGTCCTGGGCCTGGTAGGTCCGGGCATCGCGGCCTCGCGGTCGACGTTCCTGGGGGTGGGGACGTTCCGCGTCCGTGCGGTGGTCGACTGCTCGCTCGACCCCTCGGTCATCACCGGCGTCCCGGCGCAGCGGTACCTCGTCGCCGTCGCGACGACGGACGAGTACGGACGGACGCTCGTGGGCCGGCTCCCGATGGCCGGGGTCACCGACGCGCTCGCTCCTCAGGTGACGACTGAGTGCACCCAGCGGATCGCCGACGCGGGGGTGCTGACCCGGGTCACGGCGGCGCGCAGGGATGGCGACTCGCTGGCCCTGACCGTCTCGGTGAGCAACGGGACCGAGCACCGCGCCGTCCTCGAGACGGGACCGCGCAGCGGCACGGTCGACGTCTCCGCCCAGCCGGTGGCTCTGCCCGCCGGGCGGGACAGGTTCTGGGACGTCCGGCTCACGCCGACCGACTGCGGGGACCCCCGCCTCGACCGGGTCACCGCGGACGGAACGCTGGTGGAGGGCCCGGCCGTCGCCGAGCCCGCGTTCGAGGCGCAGGTCCGGCTCGATTCCGTTCCTCCTGGTGGGAGCTACGGACTCGCCTCCTCATTCCGCCTGGTCCGGCTCGGTCCCGCCGCGGCAGCGTGGCGCGCCTGGGTGCGCGCGAGCTGCGTCGGGCGCGAACCCGTCGGCGCGGACGTGATCGACGCGTCCGCACCCGTCCCCGCGCCGTCGGCGCAGGACCCCGGCCGATTCGCCTCGACCATCCGGCTGCGCGTGGTGCAGCCGGATGCGGTCGTGGCCCTCGCCCAGGCAAGGGACCCCTGGAACGGTGTGGAACCCCGGATCACCGCTCCCACGGATCCCGACGTCCCGTGGTCGGCCGTCACCGGTCCCGGGCCGCGCACCACGACCGTCACGGTCCTGTGGTTCTTCTCGTGCAACGGCGACCTCTCGCCCCCGGAGGTGGCTGCCACGGCGGAGTACGCCGACGGCACCCGGGCACCATGGCGGTTGCGGCTCGACGACGCGCCCCTGGCGTCCGTGCTCCGCAGGACCTGCCCGATCCTGCTGGCCTCCGACGACGAGCTGGCGTCGTGGGGCTGGCAGACGGCTAGGCTCCTGCCGCGCTGAACTCCAAGATCACCGCAAAGTCAAGGGGCGCAGGGTCTTCCGCCACGCAGGCGCACGGGTCTAGAAATGTCCTGAGCTCCTTCGGGAGGTGGCGCTCACGGAAAGGGTCGACGAACTCGAGACTGAGCACGGAACCCCCTCGGCCACCCACGCGGCGATCCGCCCACGTAACGGGCGTCCAGTGCCGGGAAGGCGAGCAGCGCACCCGGCCGGACGTATTCGCCAGCGCTTGATCGACCGAGACTCCGTGCCCACGGCGGCGCCCCTGCTAGCGGGGCGTCGTCCATGTCCGGGGTCAGAACGACGTCGGCTCCCGTGGGGCAGCGGCGCTCAGACGAGGTCGGCGAGGATCCGACGCGACTCCTGGGCACCCACGCGCACGGCGTCCGCGTGCAGGACGAGCCAGTGGGCGACGCCCTCGGGTGTGCCGGTCGCGTAGTCGCGCAACGCCGAGGAGTAGGCGCTGCGCCCAGCAGCGAAGAGGCCGGCCTCGGGCACCGTCAACCCGTCGGGGTCCACGCCGCGAGCGGCGAGGACGAGGCGGGTGAGGATCCGCGCGACCAGCCCGGACCCCCACGTGAACGGACGGGCCGTCGCGACGGTGCCGTGAGCCACGGCGGCGACGACGAGCGCGGGTGCGGTCGTCGGACGGGTCAGCAGCGCGCCCAGCGCCGCCATCCGCCTGGCAGCCTCCGGGGCCGGCATCACAGGCCCGAGGTGGAGCGGGTCGTCCGCCTCCTCGGAGGTGCGCAGGCGACCGCGGTCCTCGTCGGGGACGAAGCCGGCCGACACCACCGCGTGCACCCGCGAGAGCACCTGGGCCGGAGCCCGGTCGACGAGGTCCACGAGCCCGGGCGCTTCGGACTGGACCGCGAGCGCCGCGGCCACGACCCGGCCCACGGGTGAGCCGTCGAGGGCATCGCCGGACACGAGGGCGTCGGGACGCACCTCCGCGCCGTCGATGGCCGCCGACGCCCAGCCGCCGCGCAGGCGCGAGGCCGCCACGACCTGGGCCGCGTGCGACCGGACCTCGCGGTCCCAGAGCACGGCGTCGACCTCGGACCGGGCGCGCTCCACGGCCTCCGCGACGCCGGGGAGATCGGCCAGGGCGGCGAGTGAGTCGGTCGGCACGGGCAGCACGGTAGCCGCCGGCCGCGGGCGCGCACGGCTCGTGTCCTGCCCCTGTGCCGGTCGGCTGCGGGCGTCCTCCGCGGCGACAGCGGTACGGACCCGACCGATCCCCTTGCCCGACCCGACCGACGCTGGTGGAGTAGCCACGACGATCCTGGCCTCCCCGCTCTCCCCGAGCGGGCCCCGACCCGAGGAGCCACGTGAGCCACGACG
>JAHECT010000152.1 GCA_024641605.1 Micrococcales bacterium | reverse complement strand
GACCGGACGAGGACCGCCATGTCCGCCCACGGCACGCCGCCTTCGAGGTGCGCGCGGCGCAGCCGGTCGGCCACGTGCGCTGCCTCGGCCTGCTCGCTGTCGAAGGTGACGACCTCGAGGACGCCCTCGCCGTAGGCCGGCGACTCGCACACCGGCGCGCGGTGCGCCCGCACCACCTCGACGGGCAGCGGCGCCAGCGACGACGTGCGCAGGATCCGCCCCGCGGCCGTGCGCAGCCGGGGGCCGAACCGCCGGGTGCGGCCCAGCACCACGACCGGGGCGGGCGAGCCGTCGTTGGCCGGGAAGGAGTCGCGGAAGCCGAGGATGCCGGCGAGATCCGCCCCCCGGAAGGCGTAGATCGACTGGTCCGGGTCACCTACCACCACGAACGAGGTCTGCGGGCCGACCAGCCCCGAGAGCAGGCGCACCTGGGCGGGGTCGGTGTCCTGGAACTCGTCGACCAGCACGACGCGGTACTGGCGACGCAGGTCGGCCTGGACGGCGGGGTCGTGGGCCAGCAGGGCCGCACGGTGGACGACCTCGGTGTAGTCGGTGACGCCCTCGGCGTCGAGGACGTCGAGGTACTCCTCCAGGAAGTCGGCGACCGCCGCCCACGCGGGGCCGAGGGGGCCCGCCCCGGCGGCAGCGGCATGGAGGTCGAGCGGGTCCAGCCCCAGCGCCCGGGCTCGCGCCACGACCGAGCGCACCTCGACGGCGATCCCGCGGGTGCCCAGCGCCGGGGCCAGCTCCTCGGGCCAGGTGAGCCGTCCGTCGGACACCGCCCCGTGGAGCAGCTCGCGCAGCCGCGCCTCCTGCTCGGGGCCGGACAGCAGCCGCAGCGGCTCGGCGAAGGCCTCGGCGTCGGCATGCCGGCGGACCAGGGCGTAGGCGAAGGAGTGGAACGTGGTGACGGTGGGCACCACGCCGCCGCCGAGCCGGGCCGTGACCCGCCGACGCCAGTCGAGCGCCGCCCGACGGCCGAAGGTGAGGCCGAGGATCTCGTCCGGGCGGACGGCGTCGGGTCCGCTCAGCCGCCCCACCATGGCCTCGACGAGCGTGGTGGTCTTGCCGGTGCCCGGACCGGCGAGCACGAGCAGGGGGCCGGTCCGGTGGGCGAGCACGCGTCGCTGCTCCGGGTCGAGCGCGGGCGCGGCGACCGGCAGGGGGGCGCTGCGGTCGAGCACGAGCCGCGTCGCGGCGGCGTCCGGGGAGGAGGGCACGACCCGATCCCACCACGAGGGTCCGACGCTCAAGGAGATGTGTCCTGCGGGCGCCACCGCGCCAGGGCCAGGTCGAGGCGGGTCCCCCCGGCCGCGAGCGGGGTCCCCTCGGCCCGGTGGCGTCGCAGCGCCTCCGCCTCGTGGCCCTGCGGCAGACCCCCGTCGGCCCGCACGACCCGGTGCCACGGCAAGCCCGAGCCGTACCGCGCCATGACCGTCCCGACGGCCCGGGGCCCGCCGGCGCCGACGAGTCGCGCCACGTCGCCGTAGCTCAGGGCGCTGCCCGGAGGGATCCGCTCCACGAGGTCGAGGACCTCTTCGGCGAAGGGCGTCGGCAAGCCGGGCAGCGAGCCCGAGCCCGCCGCCGGAGCACGATCCGGGGCCGCCATACGACACATGGTGCCCCGGCTGCACCCACCCGGGTCCCGGGGATGGGACGATCGGCACCATGTCCTCCGCGGTCGAGCTCGACGAGCCCGGGGAGCCCGCGTACGACGAGGGGTCCGGCGGCACCCTCGTGATCGAGGACGGCGTCATCCCCCGACGCGTCCGCCGGCCCGCCGACCTGGTCCGCCTCGTCGGCGCGCTGCTGGGCATGGCGGCCGTCGTGGCGATCACCTACTTCCTCACTGCGACCACCGCCGGCCTCGAGCAGGACATCGACGAGGTCTCGAGCCTGCTCCCCTCGTTCATCACCTTCGGGCTCGGCATCATCGGCGGCCTCGGCGTGCTCGTGCTCCCCATCGCCGTCACCATCGACCTGCTCGTCCGCCGGCGCGGCCGCCAGCTCGTCGACGCGTTCGTCGCCCTGCTGCTCGGCTCCGGCCTCGCGGTGGTCATCGCCCTGCTCGTGTCGCAGTACGGCTCCGAGCGGCTGCTCATCGCGCTCACGGGCGTCAACGAGCCGCTGTCGCGCTTCGTGCTCAACCCGGTGATCAGCGGGCTGGTCGCCTTCGTCACAGTCGCGCGGCTCATGAGCCGCGGGCGGTGGGGCACCCTCACCGTCGTGACCATCACGGCCATCGCCGTGGCCAACTTCTCCTCCGGCACGAGCACGGTGACGGTCATCGCCCTCTCGGTGCTCCTGGGCTGGGCCATCGGGCTGGGCGCGCGCTACACGGTCGGCACGCCCACGACGCGGCCCAGCGGGATGGCCGTGGCGGCCGCGCTCGAGCGCAGTGGAATCGTCGTCACCACCCTCCGCGCCGCGCGCAGCACGGCCCGGGGGCGGCAGTACAGCGCCTACACCCGCGACGGCCACCGGCTGCGCGTGCTGGTCTTCGACCGCGATCTCGAGGGAGCGGGGATCGGCGCGGCCCTGTGGCGCTCCCTGCGCCTGCGCATGGACCCCGGCAACGCGCGAGCCTTCTCGATGCGCTCCCAGATCGAGCACTCCGCGCTCATGGCCTACGCCGCCCAGGCCGCCGGAGCCCGGGTCCCGCCACTTCGCGCGGCGATCGCCGTCGGCGCCGACTCGACGCTGCTGGCCTACGACCACGTCGAGGGCACCACGTTCGACGAGGTCGCCGCGCTGACCGACGCCGAGGCGGAGGCGGCGCTCCTGGCCACGCGGACGCTGCACGACAGCCACCTCGTCCACGGCGCACCCTCGGCCGAGCAGTTCATCCGTGACCCGGCGGGCGGAGTGTGGATCGCGGGCCTGCAGCACGGCACCGTCGCAGCCAGCGACGTCCAGCAGCGCATCGACCTCGCCGAGACCCTCACGACCGTGGCGCTGCTGACCGACCCCGCGCGTGCCGTCGCGTCGGGCGCACGCGTCTACGGCGCGGACCGCCTGGTCCGGGCCCTGCCGGCGCTGCAGCTCGTGGCGCTCTCGCTCGAGACGCGACGGCGGGCCCGGTCGGACAAGCAGGTCCTCGTCGACCTGCGCGACGAGCTGGTCGCGCTCCGGCCGTCGGCCGCCGACACCGAGCAGCTCGAGCTGCGCCGGATCAAGCCGCGGACCCTCTTCACGATCATCGCCGGTACCGCGGCCGCCTACGTCCTGTTCTCCCAGCTCGCCGACGTCGACCTGTGGGGCCTGGTCCGCTCCGCCGACTGGCGGTGGGCGGGGATCGCCCTCGTCCTTGCGGCGCTGACGTTCCTGGGCGCGTCGCTGTCGCTGTCGGGATTCGTGCCCGAGCGCCTGTCCCACAACCGGACCTTCGCCGCCCAGCTCGCGGCGGGCTTCGCCACGCTCGTCTCACCGCCCACGATCGGCGCCGTCGCGGTCAACGTCCGCTACCTGCAGAAGTCCGGCCTGCACCCGGCTCTCGCCTCCGCCAGCGTCGGCGTCTCCCAGGTGTTCGCGTTCTTCATCCACATCGGCCTGCTCGTGCTGACCGGGGTCCTGGCCGGCACCCAGGCCGAGCTGGAGCTGGCCCCGCCGCGGGCCGCGGTGATCGCCGTCGGCGTCGTGCTGCTCATCCTCGTGCTGCTGCTCCTGGTCGGTCCGGTGCGCAAGATCATCGGCGACCGGGTGCGCCCGATCCTCGCCGAGGTGGGCCCACGGCTGCTCACCGTGGCGCAGCGCCCCTGGAAGATCGCCGAGGGCATGGGCGGGATCCTGCTGCTCAACGGTTCGTTCGCGCTCTGCATGATCGCCTGCGTGGAGGCGTTCGGGCCCGCCGACATCAACTACGCCGCTGTCGCTCTCGTCTACCTCGCGGGGTCCACGCTGGGCCAGGCGGCGCCGACCCCGGGCGGTCTGGGCGCGGTCGAGGCCGCCTACGTCGCCGGCCTCACCGCGGCGGGCCTCGACGCCGGAGTCGCGGTGTCGGCCACGCTGCTCTTCCGCCTGCTCACGTTCTGGCTGCCGACGATCCCTGGCTACTGGTCGTTCAACTGGCTCCAGCGGGTCGGCAACCTGTGACCGGGACGGCCCCTCGCCCTCGACGGACGGGGTGAGCCGGGTGCGGTCCTCGGCCCGCCCGGCGCAGCTGATCGCCGGCGCCTTCCTCACCGCGATCGCGATCGGCACGGCGCTGCTGTGCCTCCCGGCCGCCACGCAGTCCGGGGAGCGAGCCCCGTTCGTGGACTCGCTCTTCACCTCCACGTCCGCGGTGTGCGTGACGGGCCTGGTCACCGTGGACACCGCGACCTACTGGTCCACCTTCGGCAAGGTCGTCATCCTCGCCCTGATCCAGGTCGGCGGACTGGGCATCATGACCGTCGCGACCGTCGTCGCCGTGGCGCTGTTCCGGCGGACCAGCCTCGCCACCCGCATGGCGCTGCAGGCCGAGACGAAGGCCGTGTCCGCCGAGGACCTGCGCCGCATCGTGCGTCGGATCGTCGCGTTCAGCGTGGTGAGCGAGGCGGTGCTGGCGGTCTGGCTCACCGTCCGGTTCATGACCGCCCACCACCAGAGCCCCGGCGAGGCGACCTGGTCCGGGATCTTCCACGCCGTGTCAGCGTTCAACAACGCCGGCTTCTCGATCTACACCGACAACCTCATGGGGTTCCTCACCGACGCCTGGGTGCTGGTGCCGGTCTCGGCCGCGGTGATCCTCGGCGGGCTGGGGTTCCCCGTGGTGTTCGAGCTGCTGCGGTCCTGGCGTGCTCCGCAGCGCTGGTCGGCGCTCACCCGCGTCACCCTCGCCATGACGGGGGCGCTCCTGCTGCTCGGGACTCTCGGCATGCTCGTCGCCGAGGCCGACAACCCCGCGACGTGGGGCGGCCTCCCTCCGGGCCAGCAGCTCGTCGCGTCGTTCTTCACCGCGACGATGCCCCGCACCGCCGGCTTCAACGCCGTCGACGTGGCGGCGATGCAGCCCGAGTCTCTGGTGCTCACCGACTTCCTGATGTTCGTCGGCGGCGGGAGCGCCGGCACCGCCGGCGGCATCAAGGTGACCACCGCCGGCCTGCTGATCTTCGCGGTGGTGGCCGAGCTGCGCGGACGCGCCGATGTCGAGATCGGGCACCGCCGGATCAGCTCGCAGTCCCAGCGCCAGGCGCTGTCCGTCGCCGTGATCAGTG
>JAHECT010000151.1 GCA_024641605.1 Micrococcales bacterium | reverse complement strand
CGGTTGACGGTCTCCTGCAGGACCGCGCGGACGGTGAGCGCCGTGCCGGTCCCGTCGTCGACGAGGACGATCGCGTCGGGCTCGAGCGCGGTGAGCGAGGAGACGATGTCGGCGACCTCGTCGATGCGGTCGGGCGCGAAGGCGGCGGGGATCTCGATGCGGACCCCGACCCCGCGCTCGCGCGCGGCGAGCACGACGTCGCGCGCGGTGTCGCCGGCCTCCACGTCGATCCCGGAGACCCCGGCGGACACGAGGTCGGCCACCTGGTCCCCGCGCACGACCTTGGCCCAGGCCGCGCCGGCGCCCTCGCGCAGGTCGGCGCGGAGCAGGTGCGCGACGTCGATGCCCGCCGCCGGCCCGTGGGTCAGGTCCAGCACGCGGGTGGCGATCCCGGCCGCGCGCAGCGCGGTCACCGTGGCGGCCACCGTCCCGGGCGCCGCGCCGCGGTCGCGCAGCGCGTCGGCGGTGCCCGTGTCGAGCACGACGGCGTCGTCGGGGAGCTGGTCGGCGAACTGGCCCCAGGCCCGGGAGTGGAACAGCAGCGGCGCGGTGAGCCGCGGGGTCTCGGCGGCGAGGACCTCGCCGACGAAGATCGTGTGGTCCCCGCCCGGGTAGGCGTAGACCACGCGGCAGTCCACCCAGCCGAGGGCGTCGCCGAGCACGGGCGAGCCGGTCTCGGCCGTGCGGACATCGAGCCCGGTGAAGCGCTCGTGGACCTCGCCGCCGAGCATCCCGGCGAACCGCTTGCCGACGTCGGCCTGGTCCTTGGCGAGGATGTTGACCGCGAAGACGCCGGTGGAGTCGATGAGGTCGTGGGTCCAGATCTTGCGGGCCAGGCAGACCGACACCAGCGGCGGGTCCAGGCTCACGCTGGAGAACGAGGACGCGGTCATGCCGTGCCAGCCGGCGGCGAGGTCGCCCTCGCTCTGCTCCTCGGTGCGCACGGTCGTGACGACGGTGACCCCCGAAGGCCACTGCCCCAGCACCGCGCGGAAGGCCTCCGCGTCGACCCCCACGGCCCCTCCTGTCTCGCCCAGCGGCTGTTCCTGATAGTGGAACGCTGTTACAGAACAGTAGGACCCGTGCGCGGGGGCCGTCAAGGCTCGGCCCGCGCACCGGGATCGGTGACCCGTTCAGGCGTGTTGTTTCGCTGGACGGAACGCCGCTCCCTAGAATCCGGGTGAGCGCAGCCCCCACGGAGGAACCCATGGCCGTCCGCCGTACCAGCACCACCGCACCCGTCGACGGCGACGAGGAGCCCCGCTCGCAGTCGATCGCCGCCGTGGAGCGGGCCATCGACGTGCTGCTGCTCTTCGGCCCCGGAGGCCGCGGCGAGCTCGGCGTCACCGAGATCAGCGCGGAGCTGGGACTGTCGAAGGCGGCCGTGCACCGCATCCTCACCTCGCTGCGCAGCCGCGACCTCGTGGCGCTGGACCCCGACAGCCGCCGCTACAGCCTCGGCCCCGCGGCGCTCGGGCTCGGCCGGGCCTACCTCGCCCGCATCGACGTGCGCTCCATGGCCGCCCCCGAGCTGGCCTGGCTGTCGGCCGAGTCCGGCGAGACGGCCACCCTGTCGATCCGGGCCGGCGACGTGCGGATGTACGTCGACCAGGTCATCCCGCCGCGCGAGGTGCGCATGGAGGTCGCCGTCGGCGTCCCCTATCCCCTGCACGCCGGGGCCTCGAGCAAGGCCTTCCTCGCCTACCTGCCCGCCGCGGAGATCGACGCCTACCTCTCCCGGGCGGCCCTGGCCCCGATGACCGACAACACCGTCACCGACGAGGCCGAGCTGCGGCGGGAGCTGGCGGAGATCCGCGAGCGCGGCTTCGCGCTGTCGTTCGGCGAGCGCCAGGCGGGGGCCGCCTCGGCGGCTGCGCCCGTCCTCGACCACGACGGACGACCGGTCGCGGTCGTGTCCGTGGCCGGCCCGGCCGAGCGCTTCCGCGGCGAGGTCGACGAGGCCGCCGCACTGCTGCTCGAGGGCACCGGCCGGCTCTCGGCCCGCATGGGCCACGTCGGCTGATGCATGCGCCGAGCTCGGCGCGGCGCCGGGCTCAGACGCCCGCGGGCACCTCGGGCTGAGCCCCCGGCGGGGTGAACAGCGTCGATCCGGAGCGCTCGACGGCCGCGATCTCGCCGCCGAGGTAGGAGCGCACGACGTCGGGGTGGTTGCGCACCTCGGCCGGGCTGCCCTCCGCGATGACGGCGCCGAGCTCCATGGCGACGAGCCGGTCGGCCAGGCGGAACAGCAGCGGCAGGTCGTGCTCGATGACGACGAGCGTGGTGCCGAGCTCGCTGCGCACGGCGTTGAACAGCTCGATGAGCACCTCGCCCTCGCTCTGCGCGATGCCGCCCGCGGGCTCGTCGAGGAGCAGGACCTCGGGGTCCAGGGCGAGCGAGGCCGCGAGCTCGACCATGCGCCGCGTGCCGGTGGACAGCTCGCCGACGGGGCGACGGGCCAGCGACCCGAGCCCGAGGAGCTCCACCATGTCGTGAGCACGCGCGTAGCGGGCCTTCTCGGCGCGCCCGAGACCGAGCATCGCCGGCAGCATCCGCACCGGCTGGGACCCCTCCTGGGCAACCGCGACGGTGTCGAGCACCGTCATCGTCGGGAACAGCCGGGCCGACTGGAACGAGCGCACGAGGCCGAGGCGAGCCCGCGCCTCCGGCGAGAGCGAGGTGATGTCGCGCCCGTTGAACCGCACCGCCCCGCTGTCGGGGGTGACGAACCCGGCGACCATCTCGAACATGGTCGTCTTGCCCGCGCCGTTCGGGCCGATGATGCCGAGGATCTCGCCGCGACGGACGGAGAGGTCGACGTCCTGCACGGCCTGGACCCCGCCGTAGCTCTTGGACAGGTCCGTGACCGACAGGATGATGTCGGCGTCGCCGGGCACGGCGACGGGCGTGCGCGTGGCCCGCTCGCGCAGGTGGGCGAGGTCCGGCGTCCGGATGGCCCGCTCGCCGTCGGAGAGCGCGGCGTCCTCGGCGGCCGCGGCCCGCGGGTCGATCCCCGCCAGGCGGGCGAACAGGTCCGCGATGCGGCGACGCACCGAGTACACGAGACCGCCGAAGCCGCTGGGCGCCAGCACGATGAGCACGAGCCAGGACAGCGTGACCACCGCGGCCAGGATGATCCCGATGCCGAGCACCGAGGGCAGGCCCTTGACGTAGAGCGCGCCGAGCACCGGGCCGAACAGCGTGCCGAGACCGCCGACGACGCTGCTCGTGACGACGTTGATGGAGTTGACCACCGGGAACGCGGCCGTGTCGACGGCGGTGAGCCCGTGCGCGGTGACGATGCCGCCGAGCCCCGCCAGCGCACCGGCGACGCCGTAGGTCTGCAGCTTGCGCCGCGAGGCGGACACGGTGAGGGCGCGCGCGGCGTCCTCGTTGTCGCGCAGGGCGATGAGCACGCGGCCGGGGCCGCGCGTGCGCAGGTTGCGCGAGAGCCACAGCGCGACGGCGAGCAGGCCGAGCGAGAGGAGGTAGTAGTTGCGCGGGACACCGAAGGAGATGTCGCCGGCCACCGGCTGCGCGGGCTCCAGCCCGTTGCCGATCAGCAGCGGCAGGCGCAGCAGGAACTGGGTGGTGGCCAGCGCGAAGGCGAGGGTGACCACCGCGAGCGCGAGGCCGCGCAGCCGCAGCGCGGGGATGCCCACGAGCATCGACACGATGCCCGCCGCGAGGCACCCGGCGGCGAGCCCGACCCAGAAGTTGCCCGCCAGGTCGGTCACCTGCACGGACACCGCGCCGCCGATGCCCGCGAAGGCGAACTGCCCGAGGGAGAGCTGGCCCGCCAAACCGGTGACGATGCCGACCGAGAGGCCCACGATGGCGAACCCGACGACCGCGGCGAGCAGCGAGGCCTGCTGCTGGCTGATGAGCGGGACGACCGCGATGGCCACCGCGAAGAAGGCGACGGCGCCGAGCACGTCGAGGGCGCGGATCGCGCGGACCTTGCGGTAGGCCGACGGGAGCGGCGGGGGCGCCAGGCGGGACCAGTCGCCGCGGTCGTCGTCCCGACGTGCCAGCCGCGGCTGCAGCAGCAGCGCGGCCGCGATGATGATGAACAGCGAGAGGTCGAACAGGCCGTTGATGCCCGCCGAGAGCAGGATCTGCTCGAACACGCCGATCGCGATCGAGGCGAGGAAGGCGATCGTGAGGCTGGTGAAGCGCGCGATGGCGGCGCCCGCGAGGCCCTTGACCAGCAGCGCCGGGCCGAGGGAGTCGACGCCCTGCAGGCCCTGCGTCGGCCACACGAGCGTGGCGGAGAACGCGGCGATGACTCCCGCGATCACCCAGGCGAGGGTCACCATCCGCGGGGCGGAGACACCCGCGAGCAGCGCCGCGTCGCGGTTGTCGGCCGAGGCGCGCAGGGCGAGGCCGAAGCGCGACCGCTTGAGGAACAGGGCCAGCGCCACGAACAGGAACGGCGTCAGGACCACCATGGCGACGTAGGCCGAGGACACCGCGAAGCCGTCGATCTCGAACGAGGGCACCCCGGCGGGCAGCGGGAAGCTGGCGCCGGTCGCGTTGTCCTGGTTGATGATGAGCGCGAGCACGGACAGGAACGTCGCCAGGCCGAGGGTGACGACCATGCCGATGATGCGCGGCGAGTCCGACAGGCGGCGGATGAGTCCGGCCTCGGTCATCGCCGCGACGAGGCCGGCGCTCGCCAGCCCGATGGCGAAGGCGAGCCAGTAGGGCACGCCGAGCTTGCCGGCGAGGACCCCGACCACGGCGGCCCCGAACACGCCGATCGCACCGTGCGCGAAGTTGATGAAGCGGCTGGCTCGGTAGACCAGGACGAGGCCGACGGCGAGCAGGCCGTAGACCAGGCCGGAGAACACGCCCAGCAGGATCCGGACGGGCGTGACGTCGAAGACCCAGATGGTGACGGCGAGGTCGGCGCTCATGAGGTCGGCTCCGTGCTGTCCGTGGCGGCGGCGTCCTCGGTCCGCGCCGCCGGGATGGTCGCGTCCGGCCAGGATGCGTCCGCCAGCGGCGTGGCCTCGGGGGCGGAGACCTGGTCGGTGGCCTCGGGGGGCGGGGACTGCACGTAGTTGCGCCCGATGGTGTCCCACTCGTAGGTGGGTCCGGCGGGCTGCGCGGGCGGCTCGGGCGGCGCGATGCCCGGCACGACGTCGACCGCCCCGCTCGGCTCGGGTGCCGGCGGCGCGACCGGCGCCTCGGGTGCCCACGCGGCGGG
>JAHECT010000150.1 GCA_024641605.1 Micrococcales bacterium | reverse complement strand
ACCGGCCACCTGGGCCGCCGGGTGGATCGCGGTCACCGCCCGTCTGTGCGCCGACCACCTCCCGCTGGTCCCGTGGCCCGACGGCGTCGCCGGCGCCGTCGGCCTCGCGCTGGTCATCGCCGTCGTGGCCGGCGCGCTCGCCCTCGCCGGCAGCCCTCGACGGCGTGCCCTCGTGGCGGTCGTGGTCGTCGTCGGCGCCGTCCTCGGCCTGCGTCCGGGTCCGATCGGACTTCTGGGAGCTGCTGGTGCGCCCGCATGGCCGCCCAACGGCTGGGTGGTCGTGGCGTGCGACGTAGGGCAGGGGACCGCGATCGTGCTGGCGGCCGGGGAGGGGACGGCGGTGGTCGTCGACGCGGGCCCGGACCCCACGGCCCTGCGCGGCTGCCTCGGCCGGCTGGGGGTGCACCGGGTCCCGCTGGTCGTCCTGAGCCACTTCCACGCCGACCACGTCGACGGACTGCGGGCGCTGCTCGGGCTGGGCGTCACCACCGTCGTCGTCTCCCCGCTCGCCGAACCGGCCGACCGGGCCGAGCAGGTGCATCGGCTCCTGGGCGATGCCGCCGTCCCCGTGCACGTCGCCGGGCCGGGGGAGCGGTGGCACCTCGGCGCGGTGGACCTGGAGGTCGTCTGGCCCGCCCGGATCCTCCGCGGTCGGGGCTCGGACCCCAACAACGCCAGCGTGGTCCTGAAGGGACGCGTCGACGGGGTTTCGCTGCTCCTGGGCGGCGACGTCGAGCCGGCCGCCCAGACGGCGATCCTGGCGGCGGCCGTCCGGGGCCCCGTGGACGTGCTGGTCGTGCCTCACCACGGCTCGTCGCGCCAGTCCCCGTCCTGGGCGCGCACCTTCGGCCCGCACATCGCCCTCGTGACGGTGGGCCGGGACAACGACTACGGGCATCCGGCTCCGGCCACCCTCGCCGCCTACCGCGCCGCGGGCGCCCTCGTCGGGCGTACCGACCTCGACGGCGACGTGGCCGTCGTCGTCGGGGCCGACGCGACCCTGGCGCTCGCGCGGCGCACGCCCGCCTGAGCCTGGCGGGGCGGGGTGGCCCGACACGGCGAGGTCGTCGGCGCCATCCCGTAGGTTGCAGCCATGACTCCTCCGGCGAAGCGCTCGGGCGCCGCGAAGGGCGCGGCCACGACGTCGCCGGAAGCGGCCGTCGCGGCCGAGCGTGCTGTCGTCGCCGTGGGCGCGGAGGACTTCCTCGCCGAGCGCGTGGTCGCAGCCGTCCTGGCGCACGCCCGCTCCGCCGAGCCCGGGCTCGAGCGTCGTGACGTCGACCTCGGCGCGGAGTCGGGGCTGGGGGACCTGGTGGCTGCCTGCTCGCCCAACCTCTTCGGAGAGGCCGCCGTGGTGGTGGCCCGGGGTGCCGAGAACGCCGACGAGGCCACTGTGCGCGAGCTCGTCGGCGCGGCGGCTCAGGGCGAGGTCCGCCTCGTCGTCCTGCATCCCGGCGGGGTCAAGGGACGAAAGGTCGTCGATGCCCTCGTGGTGGGCGGCTACGTCCTCGCGCCGTGCGAGAAGGCCAAGGGCAGGGCGGTCGAGGAGTTCATCGCCCGCGAGCTGCGCAGCTCGCGGCGCAGCGCCACACCCGACGCCGCCCAGGCCCTGCGGCTGGCGATCGGCGACGACCTGCGCTCCCTCGCCGCGGCGTGCGCCCAGCTCGTGAGCGACCTCGAGGACGACCCGATCAGCGCCGAGTCCGTGGCTCTCTACTACGACGGCGTGGCCGACGTCCCCGGCTACCTCGTGTCCGACGCCGTGCTCGGCGGGCGCGCGGTCGAGGTCCTGCGGCGCAGCAGGTGGGCCCTGGCCAACGACCCCGGCGCCGGCCCGGCCCTCTCCGCGGCGGTCGCCGGCGGTCTGCGCGGGCTGGCCAAGGTGGCCTCGACCCCGCGCGGTGCGCCCGAGGCCGAGGTCGCCCGGGAGGCGGGCGTCCCCCCGTTCAAGGTCCGCCAGCTGCGCGAGCAGGCCCAGCGCTGGCACCCCGCCGCGCTGGCCGCGGCGCTCGTCGCCCTCGCCCGGGCCGACGCGGCCGTCAAGGGTCGCGACGTGACCGGTCGGGCGCTGCGCGAGGAGGGGCTCGACCGGGAGCAGGGCACCTACGTGCTCGAGCGGGCCCTCCTCGACGCCGTCCGCAACCGGGGACGGCACTGATCCGGGCCGTCCGGTACGCCGGATTTGGCCCGCGGGAGCCGCGCCGGGTACCCTGGCGTGTCGCAGTGGCGCGACGCTCGAGCGTGCGCCCGCATCCGGTCCGACGGCCGGGAACAACGACCGGTCCGACCAACGAGGCAGAGGCACTTCCGTGGCGAACATCAAGTCTCAGATCAAGCGCAACCGCACCAACGAGGCTGCGCGTCTGCGCAACAAGTCGGTGAAGTCCGCGCTCAAGACCCACGTGCGCAAGTTCCGCGAGGCTGCGGACGCCGGCGACGTCGCCAAGGCGACCGAGTACGCCCGCACCGCCACCCGCGCGCTGGACAAGGCCGCGAGCAGGGGCGTCATCCACAAGAACCAGGCGGCCAACCGCAAGTCGGCCATCGCCGCCCGCGCCGCCGAGCTGCAGAAGAGCGCCTGAGCGCACCCCATCCGTCCGTCACGGGCGTCGCTTCCCTCGGAGGCGGCGCCCGTGACGCGTCCGGAGCCCTCCCTCGACGGGTGGGCGGCCCGCGCCGTGGGACGATGAACCCCCACCGCATCTTCGCGAGGACTGACTGACCACCGTGGCTCCCAGCACCGGCCCGCAGCCCGGATCGACCGACCCGTCGGTGATCCGGAACTTCTGCATCATCGCCCACATCGACCACGGCAAGTCGACCCTCGCCGACCGCATGCTCCAGATCACCGGGGTGGTCGACGGCCGCGCGATGCGGGCCCAGTACCTCGACCGGATGGACATCGAGCGCGAGCGCGGCATCACGATCAAGAGCCAGGCCGTGCGCCTGCCCTACCGCGCCTCGGACGGCGTCGACTACGTCCTCAACCTGATCGACACCCCGGGCCACGTCGACTTCACCTACGAGGTGAGCCGGAGCCTGGCCGCGTGCGAGGGCGCCATCCTCCTCGTCGACGCCGCCCAGGGCATCGAGGCGCAGACGCTGGCCAACCTCTACCTCGCGCTCGAGAACGACCTGCAGATCATCCCGGTGCTCAACAAGATCGACCTGCCCGCAGCCCAGCCGGAGAAGTACGCCGCCGAGCTGGCCCGGATCATCGGCTGCGACCCGGACGACGTGCTCAAGGTGAGCGCGAAGACCGGCGCCGGGGTGGGGGAGCTCCTCGACGACGTGGTGCGTCTCGTGCCGCCGCCGGTGGGCCAGGCAGACGCACCGGCACGAGCGATGATCTTCGACTCGGTCTACGACACCTACCGCGGCGTCGTGACCTACGTCCGAGTCATCGACGGGCACCTGTCGACCCGCGAGCGCATCCAGATGATGAGCACCGGCGCCGTCCACGAGATGCTCGAGGTCGGTGTCATCTCCCCGGAGCCCTCACCCGCCAAGGCGATCGGGGTGGGGGAGGTCGGCTACCTCATCACCGGGGTGAAGGACGTCCGCCAGTCCCGCGTCGGCGACACGGTGACCTCTGCCCGCCACGGGGCCACGCAGGCTCTCGGCGGCTATCGCGACCCGAGGCCGATGGTGTTCTCCGGCCTCTACCCGATGGACGGCTCGGACTACCCCGAGCTGCGCGACGCGCTCGACAAGCTCAAGCTCAACGACGCCGCGCTCGTGTACGAGCCCGAGTCCTCCGTGGCGCTCGGCTTCGGCTTCCGCTGCGGGTTCCTCGGACTGCTCCACCTCGAGATCGTGCGCGAGCGGCTCGAGCGCGAGTTCGGCCTCGACCTGATCTCCACGGCTCCCAACGTCGTCTACCGGGTCGAGATGGAGGACGCCACCGAGATCGTCGTCACGAACCCGAGCGAGTTCCCGACCGGCAAGATCGCCGCGGTGAACGAGCCGATGGTCAGGGCGACGATCCTGGCGCCGAGCGAGTTCATCGGCGCGATCATGGAGCTGTGCCAGGCCCGGCGCGGAACGATGCTCGGGATGGACTACCTCTCCGAGGACCGGGTAGAGCTTCGCTACACCCTGCCGCTGGCGGAGATCGTCTTCGACTTCTTCGACGCCCTCAAGTCCAAGACGCGGGGCTACGCCTCCCTCGACTACGAGCCCACGGGCGAGCAGAGCGCCGACCTGGTGAAGGTCGACATCCTGCTCCACGGCGACCCCGTGGACGCCTTCTCGGCCATCGTGCACCGCGACAAGGCCTACTCCTACGGCGTGTCCATGGCGAGCAAGCTCAAGGAGCTCATCCCGCGCCAGCAGTTCGAGGTCCCCATCCAGGCCGCGATCGGCGCCCGCGTCATCGCCCGCGAGACCATCCGCGCCATCCGCAAGGACGTCCTGGCCAAGTGCTACGGCGGCGACATCACGCGCAAGCGCAAGCTGCTGGAGAAGCAGAAGGAGGGAAAGAAGCGCATGAAGATGGTCGGCCGCGTGGAGGTCCCCCAGGAGGCCTTCATCGCCGCTCTCTCCACCGACGACTCCGCGGCCAAGCCGGCGAAGTAGCAGGTCAGGCGGGTTCTGCTCGGTCCCGAAGGCGTCTCACCCCGCCGTTCGGGGTGGCCTCCGGGCGCGACCTGCGCCAGAGTGTGTCCGGAGGGGTTCCCGGACGCCGAACCCGGCGTACGATCCGGCAGCCCGAGATCTGGAGGGACTACCCGTGACCGACAACGCCGTCGACCAGACCGTGCCGAGCGCGGGCCGGACCACTACCGGCCCCGAGACGATGCCGGAGCCGGCCGCCTCCCTAGGCGCGCTGTTCTTCGCGCGCGTGGCCTCCGACCCGGCCCGCGAGGCCTTCCGCACCCCGACGACGCAGGGCGGCTGGGAGTCCTGGAGCTGGGGTCGCAGCGGGGAGCGGGTGAGCGAGCTCGCCGCCGGCCTCCTCTCCCTCGGCCTCGCGCCCGAGGACCGCGTCGCGATCGCTAGCGCGACCCGGCTGGAGTGGATCTTCGCCGACCTCGCCGTCATGTGCGCCGGTGGCGCCACGACCACGGTCTACCCCACCACCCAGGCCGAGGACGTCGCCTACATCCTCAGCGACTCCGGCTCGCGGTTCGTGATCGCCGAGGACGCGGCGCAGCTGGCCAAGCTCGTCGAGCAGCGCGAGGCCATCGGCGGCGTGGAGAAGGTCGTCGTCATCGACACGACGGATGCCGACCTCGCCGCCCGCACCGACGACTGGGTCATCACGTTGGAGGACCTGGCGG
>JAHECT010000027.1 GCA_024641605.1 Micrococcales bacterium | reverse complement strand
ACGCCCGCAGTCGAGGAGACTCCCGCAGCCGAGACGGCACCGGCCGAGGAGACGCCCGCAGTCGAGGAGCGCCACCCGGCGCCGCGGCCGAGCCCGGCCGATCTCGCGGCCATCGCCCGCCCCGTTGCGCCGCCGGCCCCCGCCGCGGCCGTGGAGGAGCCGGCCGAGCCGGTGGCCCCGTCCGAGTCGGAGCGCTACGGCCGGGTCGACGACGACGGCACCGTGCACGTCCTGCTCGCCGACGGCGGAGAGGCCCCGGTCGGTCAGTGGGCCGCCGGTACGCCTCAGGAGGGGCTGGCCTTCTTCGCCCGCAAGTACGACGACCTCTCCGTCGAGGTGGACCTCGCGACCCGTCGCCTCGGCGAGGGCAAGTCCTCACCGGACCAGGCGGCCACGGTGGTCAAGCGCGCTCGCGAGTCCCTGGCCTCCCCCTCGATGGTGGGCGACCTGGCCTCGCTGACCGCACGGGTCGATGCCCTCGACGCGCTCGTCGGCGAGCGCAAGGCCGTCATCGCGGCGGAGCGTGCAGCCGCTCGGGCGGAGGCTCTCGCCGCCCGCGAGGCCATCGTGGTGGAGTCGGAGGAGCTCGCCGAGTCCACGCAGTGGAAGGCGACCGGCGAGCGGTTCAAGGAGCTGCTCGAGCAGTGGAAGAACGCCCCCCGGGCCGACCGCGCGGGCGAGCAGGCGCTGTGGAAGCGGTTCAGCCACGCCCGGTCGCAGTTCGACAAGCACCGCCGCCAGTACTTCGCCCGGCTCGACCACGAGCGCGGCGAGGCCAAGCAGGTCAAGGAGGCGCTCGTCGCCGAGGCGGAGGCGCTCCAGGGCTCCACAGACTGGGGTGCGACAGCGGGTGCCTACCGCGACCTCATGACGCGGTGGAAGGCCGCCGGCCGAGCCGGCAAGGGCGACGAGGACGCCCTGTGGGCCCGCTTCCGAGCGGCGCAGGACGCCTTCTTCGGTGCGCGCAACGCCGCGTTCGGTGCCCGCGACGCGGGCTTCGCCGAGAACCTGGCGACGAAAGAGGCGCTGCTCGCCGAGGCGGAGGCCATCGACGTCACCGACCTCAAGGCGGCCAAGTCCGCGCTGCGGGGTATCCAGGAGCGCTGGGAGAAGGCCGGCCACGTCCCGCGCGGGGACAAGGACCGGGTCGAGGGTCGGCTCCGCAAGATCGAGGACGCCGTCCGCCGCGGTGAGCAGGAGCAGTGGCGGCGCACGAACCCCGAGGCCAAGGCGCGCGCCAGCGCCACCGTGACCCAGTTCCAGGGCTCACTGGACAAGCTGCGCGCCGAGCTCGAGCGGGCCTCCTCGGCCGGTGACGCCCGCAAGGTGGCCGACCTGGAGGCACGGATCGCCACGACGGAATCGCTGCTCGAGGCCGCCCAGCGGGCGGCCGACGAGTTCAGCGGCTAGTCAGACGCGGTAGACGTCGTACACGCCCTCGATCCCGCGCACGGCCTTGAGCACCGACCCCAGGTGCGAAGCGTCGGCCATCTCGAAGGTGAAGCGCGAGAGCGCGATCCGGTCCCGCGACGTGGTCACCGACGCGGACAGGATGTTGACGTGCTGGTCGGACAGCATCCGGGTCACGTCGGAGAGCAGCCGCGACCGGTCCAGCGCCTCCACCTGGATGTTGACCAGGAACACCGACGACGCCGTGGGTGCCCACGTCACCGGGACGATGCGGTCCGGCTCCTGACGCAGTGACACGACGTTGACGCAGTCGGTCCGATGGACCGAGACACCGCTCCCCCGCGTGACGAAACCGAGGACGTCGTCCCCCGGAACCGGGGTGCAGCACCGGGCGAGCTTCACCCAGACATCGCGGTCCCCGTCGACGACGACGCCCGGGTCCCCCTGCGGCCGCGTCTTGCCGGTGGGGATGCGCTTGGGTGAGATGACCTCCGAGAGGTCCTCGGTCGCCCCGTCCTCACCACCGTGCGCCTGCACGAGACGCTGCACGACCGTGGAGGCCGACACGCGCCCCTCGCCCACCGCGGTGTAGAGAGAGGTCGCGTCCGCGTAGTGGAGGTCGGCGAGCAACGCCGCCAGTGCGGAGTCGGTGAGCAGCCGGTGCAGCGGGAGCCCCGCCTTGCGCATCGCCTTGGCGATGGCGTTCTTACCGGTCTCCACCGCTTCCTCGCGGCGCTCCTTGGAGAACCACGCCTTGATCTTCGAGCGGGCCCGCGGACTCTTGACGAACTGCAGCCAGTCCCTGTTCGGCGCGGCATTCTCCGCCTTGGAGGTGAAGACCTCCACCACGTCGCCCGAGCTCAGGGTCGACTCGAGGGGGGCGAGCTTCCCGTTGACCCGAGCGCCCACGCAGCGGTGGCCCACCTCGGTGTGCACGGCGTAGGCGAAGTCGACCGGGGTCGACCCGCCCGGCAGGGCCACGACGTCGCCCTTGGGCGTGAAGACGAAGACCTCGCTGGAGCCCAGGTCGTAGCGCAGGGAGTCCAGGAAGTCGTCGGGGTCCTCGGTCTCGCGCTGCCACTCGAGGAGCTGACGCAGCCAGCCCATGTCGTCCGGGCCCGACTTGCCACCGACGTTGCCCTGCTTGTAGCGCCAGTGCGCGGCGACGCCGTACTCCGCCGCCCGGTGCATGTCCATCGTCCGGATCTGCATCTCGACCGGCTTGCCCGTCGGCCCGATCACGGTCGTGTGCAGCGACTGGTACATGTTGAACTTGGGCATCGCGATGAAGTCCTTGAACCGGCCCGGCACCGGGTTCCAGCGGGCGTGGATCACGCCGAGCACCGCGTAGCAGTCGCGCACGGACTCGACGAGGATGCGGATCCCGACGAGGTCGTAGATGTCGGCGAAGTCGCGGCCGCGGACGATCATCTTCTGGTAGACGGAGTAGTAGTGCTTGGGCCGACCGGTGACGGTGGCCTTGATCTTCGACTCCCGCAGGTCGGCCTCCACCGCGTCCTTGACCTCGGCCAGGTAGTGGTCGCGCTCCGGTGCGCGCTGACCGACGAGGCGGACGATCTCGTCGTACATCTTCGGGTAGAGCGTCGCGAACGAGAGGTCCTCCAGCTCCCACTTCATCGTGTTCATGCCCAGTCGGTGCGCGAGCGGCGCGTAGATCTCGAGCGTCTCGCGCGCCTTCTGCTCCTGCTTCTCCGGCGGCATCCAGCGGAGGGTGCGCATGTTGTGCAGCCGGTCGGCCAGCTTGATGACCAGCACGCGGATGTCGCGGGCCATGGCCACGACCATCTTGCGCACCGTCTCGGCCGCGGTCGCCTGGCCGTACTTGACCTTGTCGAGCTTGGTGACCCCGTCGACGAGGGCCGCGACCTCGTCCCCGAACTCCCCGCGCAGCACGTCGAGGGAGTACTCCGTGTCCTCGACCGTGTCGTGCAGCAGCGCGGCGGCGAGGGTAGCCGGTGTCATGCCCAGGTCGGCGAGGATCGTCGCGACCGCCAGCGGGTGGGTGATGTAGGGGTCGCCCGAGCGCCGCTTCTGGTCGCGGTGGAGGTATGCCGCCCGCTCGTAGGCCACGTCGATCAGCTTGAGGTCGGCCTTGGGGTGGAACTGGCGCACCGTGCGCATGAGCGGCTCGAGCTCGGGGTGCGCCGACAGTCGGCCCATCCCGCGACGATGGGAGATCCTCGGGAGGATGGACCGGCGCGAGGTGGCCTCGACCGCGGGCGACTGCGCGGGCGCGGCGGAGGGAGCGGGCGCCTCTGGACCCGCGCCGGTCACCACGTCCTCGGCCACGCTCCTCCTCGGATCGACCGTTCCAGTCTAGGGGGACGTCGTCAGGGTGCCCACGTCACAGCGACCGCAGCGCGACGACGGGGGTGTCGCCGAGACGGCGGCGACCTGACAGGTCCACCAGCTCGAGCAGGACCGCCACTCCCACGACCAGCGCGCCGGTGGCCCGCAGCAGCGAGACGGTGGCCGCGGCCGTGCCTCCCGTGGCCAGGACGTCGTCGACGACGAGGACCCGCTGGCCGTGGGCGACCGCGTCGGCCTGGAGCTCGAGCGTGGCGGTGCCGTACTCGAGGTCGTAGGCCTCGGTGTGCACGTCGCCGGGCAGCTTGCCCGCCTTGCGCACCGGCACGAACCCGGCGCCCCGGGCGACGGCCAGGGGGGCGCCCAGGACGAAGCCGCGCGCCTCGATGCCGGCCACCCGGTCCAGAGGACCCCACGACGCCGTGGCCTCGGCCAACGACGTCACCACCGTCGCGAGCGCGCCGGGCTCGGCGAGCAGCGGCGACATGTCGCGGAAGAGCACACCGGGACTCGGCCAGTCGGGAACCTCCCGGATCCCGCGGTCGAGGACGTCGGCGAGCTCGTCCATCACCGCTTCTTGCGCTGGCTTCGGGTCTGGTTGCGCTTGGGCTGCTGGCGCGGACCCGTGGGAGCCACCCCGGAGGTCGACTCCCCCTCATCCGCGTCTCCGGGGTCCTGGTCCGTGTCGACCGCCGCCTCCGCCTCGAGCACCGCGGTGCCTCCGCGGGACTGAGCGCGCTTGCTCACGGGCTTCCCGGACGTGTCCGCCCCCGAGCGTCGCGCCGACACGCGCTTCGCGAGCGCCTGGTACTCCGGGCGACGCTCCTGCAGCTGGCAGGCGACCGGGGTCGCGATGAAGATCGAGGAGTACGTACCCGCCGCGGTCCCGATGAACAGCGCGAGGGCGAGGTCCTTGAGCGTGCCCGCACCGAGCAGCCCCACCCCCACCACGAGGATCGCGGCGATCGGCAGCAGCGCCACGACCGAGGTGTTGATCGAGCGGACGAGGGTCTGGTTGAGTGCGAGGTTGGCGGCGTCGGAGTACGTCGCGCGGTTGCCCGAGGTGATCCCGCGCGTGTTCTCCTTCACCTTGTCGAACACCACGACGGTGTCGTAGAGGGAGAAGCCGAGGATCGTGAGCACGCCGATCACCGTGGCCGGGGTGACCTCGAAACCGGTGAGGGCATAGATCCCCACCGTGATGAGGACGTCATGGATGAGCGCCACGATGGCCGCGATGGCCAGCCGCCACTCGAAGTAGAAGCTGAGGAAGACCACCACGAGGACGATGAAGACGATCAGACCCTGAAGCGCGCGCTGGGTGATCTCCGCGCCCCAGCTCGGTCCCACCAGGGTCACCCCGATGTCCTCGGCCGGGACACCCAGGTTCTCTGACAGCGACGCCGTCACCTGCGCGGCCTGGTCGGGCGTCAGCGCCGGCGTCTGGATCCGCAGCCGGTCGGTGCCGACCTGCGTGACGATCGGGTCGCCCACGGGCACGCCCGCGGCCTCGACGGCGGCCCGGCCGTCCTCGACGCTGGCCGACGTGGGCACGGTGAACTCCGACCCGCCCTTGAACTCGATGCCGAGGTTGAGATCTCGGCCGAGCAGGCCGCCGAGGGCCAGCAGCAGGAACACCGCCGAGATCGCGTACCAACGACGCCGCTTGCCGACGAAGTCGACCGAGACCTCGCCGCTGTACAGGTTGTGCGCGAGCGCGCCGAGGCGGGACATCAGGACTCCTTCTGCGCCGAGCCGGCGGACACGCTGCGTCGGGTGGTGGCCACCACCGGGACCGGGGGCTTGACCCCCAGCCGGTCCGGGGCCAGCCCCGTCCACGGCTTGCCCGTGGTGAACCACGACGTGCGCATGAGCAGGGACACGAGCGGTCTGGTGAAGAGGAAGGCGACCACGACGTCCACGATGGTGGTCAGTCCCAGCATGAAGGCGAAGCCTCGCACGCTGCCGACCGAGAGGAAGTAGAGGACCACGGCGGCCAGCAGCGAGACGAAGTCGGCCGCCAGCAGGGTCCGCCGCGCCCGCACCCATCCGGCGTCACCGGCCGCACGGAGGCTGCGACCCTCCCGGATCTCGTCCCGGATGCGCTCGAAGTACACGACGAACGAGTCCGCCGTGATGCCGATCGCGACGATCGCTCCGGCCACACCCGCCAAGGAGAGCGCCAGCCCCAGCTGGCGGCCGAGGAGGACCAGGAGGAAGTAGGTGATCGCGCCGGCGAGGACCAGCGAGGCCACCGCGACCAGGCCGAGACCGCGGTAGTAGGCGACGAGGTAGACGACCACCAGGAGCAGGCCGAGCGCACCGGCGATGAGCCCGGCGTCGAGCTGGTCCTGGCCCAGCGTCGGCGAGATCTGCTCGACCGAGGAGACCTCGAGGGTGACCGGCAGCGAGCCGTACTTGAGCACGTTGGCCAGCGACTTCGCCTCGTCGGCGGTGAACTGCCCGGTGATGACCGCGCTGCCGCCGATGATCGCCTCGTTCACCTGCGGGGCCGAGACCACCAGGCCGTCGAGGGTGATGGCGAACTGGTCCTGGGGAGGGCTGTTCTGCGCCAGCTGACCGGTGACGTCGGCGAACTGCTGTGCGCCGTCGGAGGTGAAGGTCAGCTGCACCTCCCAGCCGCCGCCCTGCTGGGAGAGCCCCGCCTGGGCGCTGGCGATCTCGGTGCCCTGGACGGCTGCCGGGTCGAGGAGGTACTTCGCGCCACCGTCGGTGGAGCACGTGGCGATGTAGAGCGCGGGGTCGGCCGGGCCGCCCTGGGTCGCGAGGTCGGGCGAGCAGTCCAGGTCGAGGAACGCCTGCTGCAGCGCGGCGTCGTTGGCGGCGGACTGGATCGGCGGATAGCCGTCCCGGGAGATGAGTCCGTCGGAGGACGACGGGGTGGGGCTGGGCGTCGCGGTCTGCTGGGCGGCGACCCCGGCGGAGAGGGCCGCGCCGTTGTCGGACGGGGAGGCGGAGGGGCTCTCCGACGCCGTGGGCGACGGGCTCGCCGACGGGCTCGCCGACGGGCTCGCGGCGCCGTCCGTGCTGCTGGGGGTCGGTGCGGGTGACTCCACCGCCGCCGGCACCCCGGCCTGGGCCGCGAGAACGGGCCGGAAGTCGAGCTTCGCCGTCGTGGCGAGCGAGTCCAGGATCGCCTGGTTCGTCGTCCCGGGGATGGACACGATGATGCTGGAGTTCTGGCCCGATCCCTGGGTGGTGACCTCGGACTCCGCCACGCCGAAGCCGTCGACGCGCTGACGGATGATCGACACAGCCTGTGCGAGCTGCTCGTCGGTCACCGTCGCGCCGTTCTCCGACACCGGCGTGAGGATCACCTGGGTTCCGCCGCGCAGGTCCAGACCCAGCTTCGGGGTCGCGTCCTGGCCCGGCCAGAACGTCCACACCCCGAGGGCGAGGACGATGAGACCCAGGATCGCCAGGGTGCGGACCGGATGAGCGGCCTGTGGGGTGGGTGTTGCCACCGTCGTGTCTCCTGTGCGTGCCGGCTAGGCCGGTCTCTAGCCCGCCGGGTGCGGGGATGACCACAGCGACGCGCGAGCCGTCGCCGACACTCCCCCCGTACGTGGGGGCGTGCCCGGGCAAGTATGGACGACTCGGGCGAGTGCTCCTTACGGGGCCTGGCTCCCAGGCGTGTCGTCCTCGAAGGACGAGCGCACCGAGGCATCGGTTCCCGGCATCCCCGCGGGCGGGATGACCCGCGCGATGGCGCCGTCCACGTATCGGACGACCACACCGTCGGCGATCTCCAGGTGGACCTGGTCGCCCTCCACGGCGACCACGGTGCCGAGCAGGCCACCGCTCGTCATGACCTGCACCCCGGGCTCCAACGACGCCACGACCCGGCGCTGCTCCGCCTGACGTCGCTGCGCGGGTCGCAGGATGAGGAAGTAGAACGCCACGACGATGAGGAGGATCGGCACGATCGCTCCGAGCTCGGTCACGCGAGGCCCCTTTCGTCCGCCCCGCGGGGTGCGGGCCGTCGCGCCAGTCTAGGTGGCCGCGCCCGACCCTCCGTCGTCGCCGTCGCCGAACGGGAGCACCGCCGCCCCGACCGCGCCGGCCGGCGCGCTCAGCCCGAGGTGCTCCCACGCCACGGGCGTCGCGACCCGTCCCCGCGGCGTGCGGGCCAGCAGGCCCGTGCGGACGAGGAAGGGCTCGCACACCGTCTCCACGGTCTCGGACTCCTCCCCGACGGCGACCGCCAAGGTCGAGAGCCCGACGGGCCCTCCGCCGAAACGCCGCAGGAGCGCGTCCAGCACCGCCCGGTCGAGACGGTCGAGACCGATCTCGTCGACCTCGTAGAGGGCCAGTCCTGCCCGCGCGACGGCGAGGTCGACAGAGCCGCCGGCACGCACCTGGGCGAAGTCGCGGACCCTGCGCAGGAGCCGGTTGGCCACGCGAGGGGTGCCGCGCGACCGGCCCGCGATCTCCGCCGCCGCGTCCTCGCTGAGCGGGACCTCCAGCAGCGCGGCGGATCGCACGAGGATGGCGTGCAGGTCGGCGGGCTCGTAGAAGTCCATGTGGGCGGTGAAGCCGAACCGGTCGCGCAGCGGTCCGGGGAGGAGCCCGGCACGCGTAGTGGCGCCCACGAGCGTGAAGGGCGGGAGCTCCAGGGGGATCGCGGTGGCACCCGGTCCCTTGCCCACGATGATGTCGACCCGGAAGTCCTCCATGGCCAGGTAGAGCATCTCCTCGGCCGCCCGGCTCATCCGGTGGATCTCGTCGAGGAAGAGGACCTCGCCGGGCACCAGGCTCGACAGGACCGCCGCGAGGTCTCCCGCGTGCTGCAGGGCGGGTCCGCTCGTCACCCGCAGCGGCATCCCGAGCTCGCTCGCGATGATCATCGACAACGTGGTCTTGCCGAGGCCGGGAGGCCCGGCGAGCAGGACGTGGTCGGCAGCCCGCCCCCGCGCGACGGCCGCCTCGAGCACGAGGCCGAGCTGGTCCTTGACCCGCTGCTGACCCACGAACGCGTCGAGCGAGCGGGGCCTCAGCGCCCCCTCCGCCGCGAGGTCGTCGACCGCGAGATCGGCGTCCACGACGCGCCCGCCGTCGGTGAGGTCGAGGTCCTCGCTCATGCGCGGTCCAGGGTGCGCAGGGCGGCGCGCAGGGCGCCCGACACATCGGCGTCGGGTCCGAGCTCCTCCGCCACGGCGACCACAGCGGTGTCGGCGTCGCGCGTGGTCCAGCCGAGTCCGACGAGGGCCGAGTGCACGGATGCCTGCCAGGCGGCGCCAGCCGGGCTCGAGCCCGGCCCGTCAGTCAGGTCCACGGCCCCGCTGCTGGGGGCGCCGAGCCGGTCCTTGAGCTCGAGCACCAGCCGCTGCGCCCCCTTGCGCCCGACTCCGGAGACCTTCATGAGCGCGGCGACGTCCTCGGTGGCCACGGCCCGTCTGAGGTCGTCGGGCCGGTGCACCGCCAGCAGGGACTGGGCCAGGCGCGGTCCGACCCCTGACACGGTCTGCAGGAGCTGGAACACGGTTCGCTCGTCCTCGTCCGCGAAGCCGTAGAGGGTCATGTCGTCCTCGCGAACCACGAGGGCGGCAGCGAGCGTGGACGGCTGGCCCAGCCGCAGGTCGGCCAGCGTGCCCGGCGCGCACTGCAGCTCCAGCCCGACACCGCCCACATCGAGCACCGCCGTGGTTGGGGCGAGCGCCATGACCGTGCCGCGGACGTAGGCGATCACCGCGCACCACCCACCACGACGCGGCGGCCCGGCGCCCTGGTCGGGATGCGGGGCCTTGGGGCCGCCGCAGCCGCGGCGGCCAGCCGTGCGGAGGCGTCGCCGCGCCACAGATGACAGATCGCGAGTGCCAGGGCGTCGGCGGCATCGGCCGGCCTCGGCGCCGCCGACAGCGACAGCAGCCGCGCGACCATGGCGCCCACCTGGGCCTTGTCGGCGCGACCGCTGCCGGTGACCGCCGCCTTCACCTCGCTCGGGGTGTGCAGGACGACGGGGATCCCGCGACGTGCGGCCGCGGCGATGGCGACGGCTCCGGCCTGCGCGGTCCCCATCACCGTGCGGACGTTGTGCTGGGCGAACACGCGCTCGACAGCGACCGCGTCGGGGCGGCACTCGTCGAGCACCTCCTCGACACCCCGCTCGATGAGCAGGAGGCGGGCGGCGAGGTCGAGGTCGGCCGGGGTCCGCAGCACGTCGACGCTGACCAGGCTCAGCCGCCGGCCGGGAGAGCCGTCCACGACCCCCACGCCGCAGCGCGTGAGCCCTGGATCCACGCCGAGCACCCGCATGTCGCCTCCGCCGTCACCGAACAGGTGTTCGGATCCTACGACGGGTCCCCCGCCCGATCCCCGCAGCGACACGCGCGGAGGAGGCGGGCGGAGCCTACGCGTCCACGGCCTCCATGACCTCTCCCCTACTGCCGACGCCGGCAGCGGGGGCCCATCCTCCTCGGCCCTGGAGCCGCGGACGCTACGCGTCCACGGCCTCCATGACCTCTCCCCTACTGCCGACGCCGGCAGCGGGGGCCCATCCTCCTCGGCCCTGGAGCCGCGGACGCTACGCGTCCACGGCCTCCATGACCTCGTCGGAGACGTCGAAGTTGGCGTAGACGTTCTGGACGTCGTCGCTGTCCTCGAGGGTGTCGATGAGCCTGAACATCTTCCGGGCGCCGTCCTCGTCGAGGGGCACCTGCATGCTCGGCAGGAAGGGGGTGTCGGCGGACTCGTAGTCGATCCCCGCGTCCTGCAGCGCGGTACGCACGTCGACCAGGTCGCTCGCCGCGGAGACGACCTCGAAGCTCTCGCCGAGATCGTTGACCTCCTCCGCGCCGGCGTCGAGGACCGCGCCGAGGAGGTCGTCCTCGGTCAGCCCGTTCTTCGGGACGATGACGACGCCGCGACGGGCGAACAGGTAGGACACCGACCCGGGATCGGCCATGGAACCGCCGTTGCGGGTCATGGCGACCCGCACCTCGGCAGCGGCGCGGTTGCGGTTGTCCGTGAGGCACTCGATCAGCACGGCCACCCCGTTGGGCCCGTACCCCTCGTACATGATCGTCTGGTAGTCGGCCCCGCCCGCCTCGGCACCGGACCCGCGCTTCACGGCGCGGTCGATGTTGTCGTTGGGGACCGAGTTCTTCTTCGCCTTGTAGATCGCGTCGTAGAGCGTGGGGTTGGCCGCCGGGTCCCCGCCGCCCGTGCGCGCGGCGACCTCGATGTTCTTGATCAGCTTCGCGAACATCTTGCCGCGCTTGGCGTCGATCGCGGCCTTCTTGTGCTTCGTGGTCGCCCACTTGGAGTGGCCGCTCATGCCTGCTCTCTCACCATCTCGACGAAGTACTCGTGCACACGGAGGTCCCCGGTCAGCTCCGGGTGGAAGGACGTCGCCACCACCACCCCCTGCCGGACCGCAACGATCCTACCCGCGGCCGGACCTGCGGCGACGCGGCCGAGCACCTCGACGGAGTCGCCGACCTGCTCCACCCACGGCGCCCGGATGAACACGGCGTGGACCGGGGCGTCCCCGAGCACAGGCATGTCCAGGTCCGCCTCGAAGGAATCCACCTGGCGTCCGAACGCGTTGCGCCGGACGGTCACGTCGAGACCGCCGATCGTCTCCTGGTCGGCTCGGCCGCCCTCGATCCGCTCCGCGAGCATGATCATCCCAGCGCAGGACCCGTAGGCGGGAAGGCCGCCGCGCACCCGCTCACGCAGCGGCCCCATCAACCCCCACCGCAGCGCGAGATTGCTCATCGTGGTCGACTCGCCACCCGGGATCACCAGCCCGTCCAGCCCGTCGAGCTCGGGCACCGAGCGGACCCGTCGAGCTCGGGCGCCGACGGCCGCGAGGGCGCGTTCGTGCTCGCGCACGTCGCCCTGGAGGGCGAGGACCCCGACGAGCGGGGCCGCGGTCACCAGCCGCGGTCCTCGAGGCGGTGGTGGACCGGCAGGTCCGCGACATTGATGCCGACCATGGCCTCGCCGAGACCACGGCTCACCTTGGCGACGACGTCCGGGTTGTCGAAGTGCAGCGTGGCCTGGACGATCGCGTTCGCCCGCTTGGCCGGGTCGCCGCTCTTGAAGATGCCGGACCCCACGAACACCCCGTCGGCGCCCAGCTGCATCATCATCGCGGCGTCCGCCGGGGTCGCGATGCCGCCCGCGGTGAACATGACCACGGGAAGGCGGCCGAGCCGCGCCGTCTCGACCACGAGGTCGTAGGGCGCCTGGATCTCCTTGGCGGCGACGTAGAGCTCGTCCTCGGCCATGGACGACAGCCGGTTGATCTCGGCCCGGATCGTGCGCATGTGCTTGGTGGCGTTGGAGACGTCACCTGTGCCGGCCTCGCCCTTGGAGCGGATCATCGCGGCGCCCTCGTTGATCCGACGCAGCGCCTCGCCCAGGTTGGTCGCACCGCAGACGAAGGGCACCGTGAAGGGCCACTTGTCGATGTGGTTGGCGAAGTCCGCGGGGCTGAGCACCTCGGACTCGTCGATGTAGTCGACGCCCAGGGACTGCAGCACCTGCGCCTCGACGAAGTGGCCGATGCGCGCCTTGGCCATGACGGGGATCGACACGGCGGCGATGATCCCGTCGATCATGTCGGGGTCGCTCATCCGGGAGACGCCGCCCTGCGCGCGGATGTCGGCGGGGACCCGCTCCAGCGCCATGACGGCGACCGCGCCGGCGTCCTCGGCGATCTTGGCCTGCTCGGAGGTGACCACGTCCATGATCACGCCGCCCTTGAGCATCTCGGCCATGCCCCGCTTCACGCGGGACGTACCGAGCGCGGGGGCGCCGGGGGTGCTGGGCTCGGGCTGGGCGGACATCGTGCGACCTCGAAGTCTGGAGGGGTCAGGACCGCCTGCTGGCGGCATGTGGCGAGGATACCCGCAGGTGAGCGGGGCCACCGAACCGAGAAGGCAGGCTCAGCCCGTCGGGGACGGCGACGAGGACGAGCCGGACGCCGGCGTGACCGCTGCCGGCGCCGCCTGGATCTTGGCGGGGGTGCGCCGGTTCATGAGCGAGACCCAGACCTGGCCCGGGGCGAACGCCAGGACCGTCCCGTCCTCCGCGGTGAAGGTGGTGCCGCCGGTGCCGGTCGGTCGCGACCAGGTCACGCGCCAGACCTGCCCGTCGCGCAGGACGAGCGCCTTGCCGGAGCCGATGGTCTCCTCCCGCGGGGTTCGCCCGCCGAACTTGTCACCGAACCCGGAGTCGTACTGCTTCACGTACTGGATCACCACCGTGGTGGCCTCCTGCGTGCCGCCCGAGGCGTCGCGGGCCGGCGCGCCGTTGAGCCGGACGTCGAAGACCCCCTTGTCGGCGTTCCACACGAACTGCGCCTGGGACGCGGGGTAGTTCGCCGTCACCTTGCGCACGGGCGTCCCTCCCGCCGGGGTCTCCGCCGAGAACACGAAGCCGATGTCCTTGGCCTTGGACGCCTTCGGGGCCCGCTCCATCAGCTGGGCCGGCTTGCCCATGAAGTTGTACGGCGAGCGTCGACCGGAGTCGCGGTAGTAGCCGTAGGGGCCCTTGTCGCCGGAGACGTCGTAGATCGAGGCGCGGGCCAGCACGGGGTACATGCGCTTCTGCGCGCCGGAGTAGGCGAACGCGGGCTTTCCGAACTGGGCGAGCAGGTCGACGTCGGAGATCCGGGCGCTGCGCACCGGCCCCACGGTGGCGGGCAGCTTCGTCGCGAACACGGCGGCGAGCCGGCTCAGCCCGTACTCGACCTCCTCGACGTACACGATGTCCGCGGCGCGCAGACCCACGTGCGGCTGCGCGTTCGTCGTGTTGTCGTACTTGACGACGAGGACGCGCTTGTCCGCACCCCCGGGACGCCCCGAGAAGGGGGACGCGGTCAGGTCGGCCGTCGAAGACGGGCTCGGAGTGACCGACTCGGTGGACCACGACGCGACGCTCGAGGCCTCGGGGGCCGCCGGCTCGTCGCTCGCGCAGGCGCTCAGCAGGAGCATTCCGGACAAGCCGACCCCGACCGCCGCCGCACGAACCCGCCGCACCCTGACTCCTCCTGGACCCGAAGCCGACCCTGCGTCGGACTCCCCCAGAGGGTAAGCGCCCCCGGCTCAGCGCCCGTCCAGACCCGCCGGTGGGGTGTCGTCGAAGTCGGCCGTGGCCGGCATCGGGGTGTAGCCCGCGAGCCTGAACCACCGCACCAGTCGCTGCCGCCGGACCTGCGTGCAGTTGCGGACCACGTCGTTGTGGAAGCGGCGAGCCAGCTCGACCCGACGGCACGCGGCCGCGAGCTCGGCAAGCAGCTGGTCGCAGACCTTGCTGTCCACGCCGGCCGCCTCGTGCAGGGCCAGGACGTCCTCCCGGGTCTCCAGCACGGCCCCGAGCGTGCGGCTCAGCTCGCTCTCCGCGCTCCAGCGGCCGAGGAGGTCCGCCTCGTCGACGGCGAGCGCGTCCTGGGCCGCGGCGGACAGCAGGAACGCGGATGCGGGGTCGAGGAAGCCCGAGGAGGCGAGGTCCTGGGTGACGGCGGCGCGCCTCAGCAGCGCCGCGTCGAGCGCGGCCTGGGCCGTCTCGATGCGGTGGTGCAGGCGATCGAGGCGCCCCGCCGCGGACGAGAGGTAGACGACGACCGCTCCGAGCACCACGGCCGCCACGAGCAGCCACGTGACCCACTCCGTCACGGTTCCTCCCGCTCGCCGCGCGACAGGCGCCCCACGAGCTGCCCCCGGAGGTCCTCGCTGACCCGCTCACCGGTCACGGTCACCGCCTCGTAGACCTCGACCACGCGGCTCGCGACCGTGCTCCAGTCGAACTCGGCGGCCCGGACGCGCCCCGCCTCGGCGAGACGTCGCCGCTCAGCGCGGTCGTCGAGCAGGTCGATGGCGACCCGCGCCAGGTCGGCCGGGTCCTCGTTGACGAAGTGTGCGCCGGCGTGGCCGTGAGCGGTCACCCGCCGGAACGCCTCGAGGTCGCTCGCCAGAACGGGGGTCCCGCTGGCCATGGCCTCGAGCAGCACGATCCCGAAGCTCTCCCCGCCGGTGTTGGGCGCCACGTAGAGGTCGGCGGACATGAACGCCCGCGCCTTGTCCTCCTCGCTGACCAGACCGAGGAACTCGACCCGCCCGGCCACATCCACGGGCAGCGACGAGCGGATCTCCTCGACGTCCCCGGGCCCGGCGACCAGCAGCCGCACGTCCGGGTGGCGTTCGGCGATCGCCGGCATCGCGTCGAGGAGCACAGGGAGTCCCTTGCGCGGCTCGTCGATGCGACCGATGAAGAACAGGGCGCCGCCCTCCCCCGGCCACCCGGGGAACGGGTCGGCAGCGCCGAACCCGGAGCAGTCGACCCCGTTGGGGATCAGCACGGCGTCCCCGCCCATGTGGGCCACGAGGGTCTGGCGGGCCGCCTCGCTCACCGCGATGCGTCCGGTGACTTTCTCCAGGGCGGTCTGCGCCAGCGGGTAGATCGCCGTGAGGGCCCGGGACCGCTCCATCGACGAGTGCCACGTGGCCACGATGGGTCCGCGCGCGGCCCAGCAGGTCAGGATCGAGACGCTCGGCGAGAGCGGCTCGTGGATGTGCACGACGTCGAAGTCCCCGCGCCGGATCCACCGACGGACCCGACGCGTCGTGACCGGCCCGAAGGCGACCTTCGCCCGGGATCCGTTGTAGGCCAGGGAGACGGCCCGCCCCGACGGAACGACGTAGTCCGGGAGCGCGGAGTCGTCGTCTGCCGGCGCCAGGACGCTCACCTCGTGGCCGAGCCGCTGGAGCGCGACGGCCAGGTCACGCACGTGGGCCTGCACCCCGCCGGGAGCCGTCCAGTCGTACGGACAGACGATGCCGACCCTCACGGCTGCCGATCCCCCGAGGGTGCGCGCGTGGGGTCGAGATCGGCGACCCACAGGCGCTGCAGCATGTGCCAGTCGGTCGGTCGTGCCGCGATGCCCTCCGCGAACGAGTCGGCCACCAGCTGCGTGGTGCGGAAGATGCGCCGGGATCGCTCACCCTCCTCGGGGACCTGGATCGGCGGGTGGAAGCGGACCCAGTTGTGCCCGTCCTCCCACCACAGCGTCGTGGGGAGCAGCGCGGCGCCCGTGTCGACGGCCAGCGCGGCCGGCCCGGCAGGGAACTTCGCCTTCTCCCCGAAGAACTGCACGGGGACACCGGAGCGGCCCAGGTCGCGGTCGCCGAGCAGCGCAACGAAGGCGCCTCCGCGCAGCTTCTCCGCGAGGTACGGGAAGGGCGGGTCGCCCCCGGTCAGCGGGATGACGTCCATCCCGAGCCCGCGGCGGAACGCCAGGAACTTCTCGTAGAGATCCTCGGGCTCGAGCCGCTCCGCCACGGTGACGACCGGCGAGTGCGCCAACGTGGCCCACGCCCCGGCGTGGTCCCAGTTGCCCATGTGCGGGAGGACCGCGATGACCCCCCGACCCTCAGCGAGCGCCTCCGCAAGCAGGTAGTCGTCGACGGCGCGCATCGAGGTGACGATCCGCTCCCGGCTCCACCCCGGGAGCCGGAACGCGTCGCACCAGTAGCGGAAGTAGGAGCGCATCCCGGCCCGGGACAGCACCCGCAGCTCGGCCTCGGTGGCCACGGGCCCGACCACGCGGCGCAGGTTCGCCTCGAGCCTGCGGACGTCGGGGCCCCGCCGGGCCCAGAGCGTGTCGGCGATCCGCTCGAACGTCGCGTATGCGGCGCGCTCGGGCATCCGGCGCACCGCGGACCACCCGAGACCGAACCCCGTGCTCAGCACGGAGTCGCGGAAGGCGCTCACTCTGCTCCCTCCCCCGCCTCGCCGGCACCGGCCGCCAGGAGCTGCCCCCGCACGTGCAGGATCCGCTGCGCCACGGTGATCCAGGTGAGCACCGCCAGTACCCACAGGGCGGCCGGGAGGACGTAGGGGACCCCGAGCCCGTAGAGGAACGTGGCCACGAGGACGAGGATCAGCCGCTCGGCGCGCTCGGCGATGCCCACGTTGCACTCGACGCCGATGCTCTCGGCCCGGGCCTTGGCGTAGGACACGATCGCGCCGCCCACGAGGCACGCGAGCGCGACGCCGGCGGTGCGCAGGTCACCGGTCGCGGCGAACCCCAGCACGACACCGGCGAAGACGGCGCCGTCGGCGATCCGGTCGAGCGTGGAGTCCAGGAAGGCGCCCCAGGGCCCGGACCGCCCGGACATGCGCGCCATCGTCCCGTCGACGAGGTCCGAGCCGACGAACACGACGATGACGAGGGTCCCCCAGAGCCACTCCTGGCGCGGGAAGAAGACCAGGGCTCCGACGAAGGTCCCCAGCGTCCCCACCAGGGTGACCGCATCGGGCGACACCCGCAGCGCCAGCAGCCCGCGGGCGATCGGATCGACGATCCCGGCGACGGCTCGACGGGCGGCGGCGTTGTTCAGCATGACGGTGACGAGCGTAACGGCGTGCGGTCTGGCCGAAGTGGTTGCCGCGCGGGAGCACCGGGTGAAGGGTGAGAGCACGCGCTCGAGCGAGGGCGCTCGTGTGGTGATGGAGGCGATCGGGATGGCCGACAGGAACAGCGCAGGAGCCGCCGGAAGGGCACCGGAGGCCGACCGGCCCGAGCAGATCCGCAACGTGGTGCTGGTCGGCCCTTCCGGGTCGGGGAAGACGACGCTCGTCGAGCAGCTTCTCGTGGCCGCCGGGACGCTCCCGCGCCCCGGCCGCGTCGAGGACGGCACGACGGTGTCCGATTTCGACGAGGCCGAGCTGCGCCAGCAGCGCTCGGTCGGGCTGGCTCTGGCCCCCCTCGAGTTCGAGGGCTTCAAGGTCAACCTCGTCGACACCCCGGGATACGCCGACTTCGTCGGGGACCTCCGCGCCGGGCTGCGAGCGGGCGACGCCGCGCTCTTCGTCATCTCGGCCGTGGACGGCGTCGACGGGTCGACGCAGCTCCTCTGGGAGGAGTGCGCGGCGGTGGGCATGCCGCGCGCGGTCGTCGTGACCAAGCTGGACAAGGAGCGGGCCGAGTTCGACGAGGTCGTGGCCATCTGCCAGCGGATCTTCGGGGACGGCGTGCTCCCGCTGTACCTGCCCATGCACGACGACGACGGGTCCGTCGGCGGCCTGATCGGCCTGCTGTCGCAGAAGGTCTACGACTACACCTCCGACGAACGGACGGTGCGCGAGCCGGACTCCGAGCACCTGCCGCTCATCGAGTCCAGCCGCGGGTCGCTCATCGAGGGCATCATCGCCGAGAGCGAGGACGAGACCCTCATGGACCGCTACCTCGCCGGGGAGGACGTCGAGCTCGAGACGCTCGTCGCCGACCTCGAGACGGCGGTGGCCCGGGGCAGCTTCTACCCCGTCCTCGGCTCGGCGCTCGCGCCCACGGGCTACGGGATGGTCGAGCTCCTGGAGCTGGTCACCCGCGGTTTCCCCTCGCCGCTGGAGCACCCGCTCCCCGCGGTGACCTCACCGGACGGCGAGCCGCGCGACCCGCTCACGTGCGACCCGGACGGGCCGCTGTGCGCTGAGGTGGTCAAGACCACGACCGATCCCTACGTCGGTCGGGTGTCCCTCGTCCGCGTCTTCTCCGGGACCGTGCGACCGGATGCGACCGTCCACGTCTCCGGGCACTTCTCGCCGGACCGGGGCCACGAGGACCACGACGTCGACGAGCGGGTCGGCGCGCTGTCCTCCCCGCTGGGCAAGCAGCAGCGCACCGTGAGCCACGCGGTGGCCGGGGACCTGGTCGCCGTGGCCAAGCTGCAGCGCGCGGAGACCGGGGACACCCTCTCCGACAAGGACACGCCGCTCCTGGTGGAGCCGTGGATCATGCCCGATCCCCTTCTCCCCGTCGCGATCGTGGCGCACTCGAAGGCCGACGACGACAAGCTCGCCACCAGCCTCGGGCGCCTCGTGGCCGAGGACCCCACCATGCGGCTCGAGCGCAACGCCGAGACCAACCAGCTCGTGCTGTGGTGCATGGGTGAGGCGCACGTCGACGTGCTGCTGGACCGGCTGCGCAACCGCTACGGCGTCGCGGTGGACCCGGTGCCCGTCCGGGTCTCCCTGCGCGAGACCTTCGCCGCCACGGGCAAGGGCCACGGCCGCCTCGTGAAGCAGTCGGGCGGCCACGGCCAGTACGCCGTCTGCGACCTCGAGGTGGAGCCCCTGCCGTCCGGCTCGGGGTTCGAGTTCGTCGACAAGGTGGTCGGGGGCGCGGTCCCGCGGCAGTTCATCCCGAGCGTCGAGAAGGGGGTCCGGGCCCAGATGGAGAAGGGCGTCGCCGCCGGCTACCCCGTCGTCGACATCCGCGTGACCCTCGTCGATGGCAAGGCGCACTCGGTGGACTCCTCCGACATGGCCTTCCAGACGGCGGGCGGTGTCGGGCTACGCGAGGCGGCCGCATCGGCGGGCGTGTCGCTCCTCGAGCCGGTCGACACCGTCCGCGTCCTCGTGGCCGACGAGTACGTCGGCGCCGTGATGAGCGACCTGTCAGGACGCAGGGGCCGGGTGTCGGGCTCCGAGCCCATCGGCAGCGGGCGCACGCAGATCACCGCTGCCGTGCCTCAACTGGAGCTGACGCGATACGCCATCGAGCTGCGGTCCTTGTCCCACGGGACGGCGACGTTCACCCGCACCTACACGGGCCACGAAGCAATGCCGAGCCAGCTGGCAAAGAAGGTGCAGGAGGAGGCCGCCGCCTCGCACTGAACCACCGGGACCCGGGGCGCGGGCGGCGGGCTCACAGCCCGCAGGCCGGCGTCCCGCCCGGGAGGCGACGCCGGTTGGCCGCCACGAGCCGGTAGACACCCTCGGCCAGCCAGGACACCGGGGGCACGAGCGTGACCGTCGCCGCGACCCGCCAGAACCAGCCCACGGCGCCACCTCGGGACCGGCCGCCCGCCCTGGTGAGGGCGGCCACGGCGCGCGCACCCGACTCGCGCGACGCGGTCGGGGCACTGGGATCGCCCACCCACTGCAGCCGCGCGTGGCACTCGTCCTCGGTGAGGCTCAGAGCGTCGAGGTCCGCGCGCTGGTAGGGCACCGAGAGGAACGCACCGGGGAATCGCGTCTCGTACCAACGGACCGAGGTGCTGCAGAACGCGCAGTCGCCGTCGAAGACGAGCAGCGGGCGCGTGCGGACGTCGGTGTCGGTCACCTGCTCACCGTACGTCGTGCCGTCAGACCTCACCATCGGTCGGCCAGGCGGCCACCACGAGATCCCGGGTCTGCTCGAGCAGCTGGGGCATCGTCCTGGTGTGTCCGACGACAGGCATGAAGTTGGTGTCGCCGCCCCACCTCGGCACCACGTGCTGGTGCAGGTGGCCGGCGATGCCCGCGCCCGCGATCGCGCCCTGGTTCATCCCGATGTTGAACCCCTGCGCCCCCGACGCGGTGCGCAGCGCCCGCATGGCCCGGCGCGTGAGGTCGGCGAGCTCGCGCACCTCGGCGTCCTCGAGCTCCGTGTAGTCGGCGACGTGGCGGTAGGGGCACACCATGAGGTGCCCGGAGTTGTACGGGTACAGGTTGAGCACCGCGTAGGCGGTCGCGCCGCGAGCGACGACGAGGGACTCGGCGTCGTCCAGCCCCGGCGCGCGGCAGAACGCGCACTCGTCACCGGCGTCGTTGTGGCGCGGCTTGTTCTCCCCCCGGATGTAGGCCATCCGGTGCGGGGTCCACAACCGCTCCCACGCGTCAGGGCCGGTCATCGCTCACACCTGCTCCCGGTCCCGCACCGCGGCGAGGATCTCCTGGACCGCCTCGTCCAGCGACACGCCGTTCTTCTGCGTCCCGTCGCGGTAGCGGAAGGACACCGCACCCGCCGCCACGTCCTCGTCGCCGGCGATGAGCATGTAGGGGACCTTCTGCTTCTGCGCGTTGCGGATCTTCTTCTGCATGCGGTCGTCCGAG
>JAHECT010000026.1 GCA_024641605.1 Micrococcales bacterium | reverse complement strand
GTCTTCCGCGACCGGGCCGCTCGCGACCTGCTGACCGGCCTGCCCAACCGCGGCGAGTTCACCGGGCGGGTCGAGCGCGCCCTCGGCGGTCCGGCGAGCGGATCCGTAGCTGTCCTCTTCGTCGACCTCGACGGGTTCAAGGACGTCAACGACTCCTTCGGTCACGCCGTCGGCGACGAGCTGCTGGTCGAGGCGGCGGCCCGGCTCTCGAGCGTGGTCCGCGAGCGCGACCTCGTGGCGCGGTTCGGCGGCGACGAGTTCGTGGCGATGATCACGGACTGCACGGACACCATGGCGCTGGAGGTGGCCGAGCGTCTGCGGCGCGAGCTCTCCCGGCCCTACGAGGTGGCTGGCCGCGAGGTCGTCGTCTCGGCGAGCATCGGGCTGTCCCGGCCGGGATCGGCCACCGATGCCGAGTCCGCCCTGCGCAACGCGGACCTGGCGCTGTACCGCGCCAAGTCGGGGGGACGCGACCGGGTCGCGGTCTACGAGCCGCAGATGCACGAGAGCGCCCTGCGTCGTCTCGACGGCGCCGCGCGGCTGCGACGGGCGCTGGCCGAGGACCGGCTCGGCGTCGCCTACCAGCCCATCATCGACCTGCGCACCGGTCAGATCCTGGGCATGGAGGCGCTGCTGCGCTTCGACACCCAGGACCTGCCCGGCTGGCGGGTGTCTGACGCCGTGGAGGCGGCCGAGGAGTCGGGGCTCATCGTGCCGATCGGGCGCTGGGTGCTCGACGAGGCGGTCCGCCAGTCCGCCGAGTGGCGGGCCCTCGGCCACGAGATGCGCGTGGCCGTGAACGTGTCGGCCCGCCAGCTGGAATCGGGCGGTCTCGTGGGGTCCGTCGAGGAGTCCTTGGAGCGGCACGGCCTGCCTGCCTCGCTGCTGTCCCTGGAGATCACCGAGCACCAGCTCGTCCGCGACCTGGACCAGTCGACCCGCGAGCTCGGGCGGCTTCGCCAGCTCGGCGTGCGCATCGCTCTCGACGACTTCGGGACCGGCTACTCCTCCCTGTCCTACCTCCCGCGCCTGCCCCTCGACGGGCTCAAGATCGACCGTCGCCTCGTGACCCGCGTCGGCGGCGCTCGGGACACCGTGCCGGCGGTCCTGCGGCTCGGTCGCGACCTCGGCCTCACGGTCGTCGCCGAGGGCGTCGAGCACGTCGACCAGCTGCACCACCTGCGCGCCGCCGGGTGCGTGGTGGGTCAGGGGTACCTCTTCTCGGCGCCGCTCCCGCCGGAGGACGCGATGATCATGGTGCGGGCGGGCCGGATGACCCTCCCCGACGGCTCCGTCCCGATGGGCAAGACCTTTGTCTCGGATGATGAGACGGGCAGGGTCACTGCTTGACACCGCGGCGCCAGGGGGTGACCGTAAGCACGTGTTCCGCACCGAGATCGTCGTAGTTCGCAGGCGCGCAGCCTGACGGACTCGTCTGCTGTGCGCACCCCTCGACGCCCTTCGGGCCGAGGGGTTTTTCCTTGCCCGAGCCGTCCCGACCCCGTGAGGACCAGATGACCGACCAGCTCACCGGAGCCCAGAGCCTCGTCCGCTCACTGGAGCACGCCGGAGTCGACGTCGTCTTCGGCATCCCCGGTGGGGCGATCCTCCCGGCCTACGACCCCCTCATGGACAGCACGCAGGTGCGCCACATCCTCGTCCGCCACGAGCAGGCGGCCGGGCACGCGGCCGAGGGTTACGCCCAGGCGACCGGCCGGGTCGGCGTGTGCATGGCCACATCAGGCCCGGGGGCGACCAACCTCGTGACGCCGATCGCCGACGCCTACATGGACTCGGTCCCGCTCGTGGCCGTCACCGGTCAGGTGCCCAGCCGCGCCATCGGCACCGACGCGTTCCAGGAGGCCGACATCCGGGGCATCACGATGCCCATCACCAAGCACAACTACCTCATCACCGACCCGGCCGAGATCCCGCGGGCGATCGCCGAGGCGTTCCACATCGCCGGGACGGGCCGACCCGGACCCGTGCTGGTCGACATCTCCAAGGACGCGCTGCAGGCCACCACCACGTTCGACTGGCCGACCCACATCGACCTCGCCGGCTACCGTCCGGTGACCCGTCCGCACGCCAAGCAGGTGCGCGAGGCCGCTCGGATGATCGTGGAGGCTCGCCGTCCGGTCCTCTATGTCGGCGGCGGCATCATCAAGTCCGAGGCGCACGGCGAGCTCGCGCGGCTCGCCGAGCTCACCGGCATCCCGGTCACCACGACGCTCATGGCGCGCGGTGCCTTCCCCGACTCGCACCCGCTGCACCTCGGCATGCCGGGCATGCACGGGACCGTCGCCGCGGTGGGTGCGCTCCAGAAGTCGGACCTCATCATCGCCCTGGGCGCCCGCTTCGACGACCGGGTCACGGGCAAGCTGGACACGTTCGCGCCGGGAGCGGCGGTCATCCACGCCGACATCGATCCCGCCGAGATCTCCAAGAACCGTGTGGCGGACGTGCCCATCGTCGGCGACGCGCGGGAGGTCATCAGCGACCTCATCGTGGCCGTCGCGGCCGAGCACGAGGCCGGCAGCCGGGGCGACTACGCCGAGTGGGTCTCCCTGCTCGCCCACATGAAGGCCACCTACCCCGTCGGGTTCGACGCCCCGAACGACGGCAGCCTCGCCCCGCAGTACGTCGTCGAGCGGCTCGGCGCCCTGGCAGGTCCGGAGGCGATCATCGCCGCGGGCGTGGGACAGCATCAGATGTGGGCGGCGCAGTTCATCGGATACGAGCTGCCGCGCACCTGGCTGAACTCCGGCGGCGCGGGAACCATGGGCTACGCCATCCCGGCGGCCATGGGCGCCAAGGTCGGTCGACCGGACGCCGCGGTCTGGGCGGTCGACGGCGACGGCTGCTTCCAGATGACCAACCAGGAGCTGGTCACCTGCGCGGTGAACGACATCCCGATCAAGGTCGCCCTCATCAACAACTCGTCGCTGGGCATGGTTCGGCAGTGGCAGACCCTGTTCTACGAGTCCCGCTACTCCAACACCGACCTGCACAGCCACCGGATCCCGGACTTCGTCAAGCTCGCCGACGCGTACGGCTGCCACGGCCTGCGGTGCGAGACCCCGGAGCAGGTGGACGCGACCATCGAGAAGGCGATGGCGCTCGACGACGCCCCCGTCGTCATCGACTTCGTGGTCAACAAGGATTCGATGGTGTGGCCGATGGTGGCCGCCGGGACGAGCAACGACGACATCAAGGTCGCGCGCGACCTTGCCCCGACCTGGGATCGCGAGGACTGAGCATGAGCCGTCACACCCTGTCCGTCCTGGTGGAGGACCAGCCCGGCGTCCTCGCCCGGATCTCCGCGCTGTTCTCGCGCCGCGGATTCAACATCGAGTCCCTCGCCGTCGGGCCGACCGAGCTCGAGGGCGTCTCGCGCATGACCATCGCTGTGAACGTGGAGGACCTTCCGCTCGAGCAGGTCACCAAGCAGCTGAACAAGCTGGTCAACGTGATCAAGATCGTCGAGCTGGACCCGGACGCCGCGGTGCAGCGGGAGCTGCTGCTGGTCAAGGTGAAGGCCGACCAGGACTCGCGCTCGCACGTGCTCGAGACCGTCCAGCTGTTCCGCGCCAAGGTGGTCGACGTCGCGGTCGACACGCTCACGGTCGAGGCGACCGGCAGCCGGGACAAGCTGGAGGCGCTCCTGCGCATGCTCGAGCCCTTCGGCATCAAGGAGCTCGTCCAGTCCGGCATGGTCGCCGTGGGCCGCGGTCCGCGCTCGATCACGGACCGGGCGCTGCGCCCCGCGGACAAGTCCGCCTGAACCCACCCGGCGTACCGACGCCGGGGCACCCCTGCCAGACTTCGCCTTCGAACCAGCAGATCTACCGAGGAGTGAGCCCGCCGTGGCCGAGATGTTCTACGACGCCGACGCCGACCTGTCGATCATCCAGGGGCGCAAGGTCGCCGTCATCGGCTACGGCAGCCAGGGCCACGCCCACAGCCTCAGCCTGCGCGACTCCGGCGTCGACGTCCGGGTTGGCCTGCCCGAGGGCTCCAAGTCCCGGGCGAAGGCCGAGGCCGAGGGCCTGCGCGTGGTCACTCCCGCGGAGGCGTCGGCCGAGGCCGACGTGATCATGGTGCTGGTGCCCGACCACGTGCAGCGACTCGTGTACCGGGACTCGATCGAGCCGCACCTGACCGCCGGCAAGGCGCTGTTCTTCGGGCACGGCTTCAACATCCGCTTCGGCTACATCACCCCTCCCGCGGACGTGGACGTGGCGATGGTCGCCCCCAAGGGTCCTGGCCACCTCGTCCGCCGTGAGTACTCCGCCGGCCGTGGCGTCCCGGTGCTCGTGGCCGTCGAGCAGGACGCGACCGGGACCGCCTGGGCGCTCGCGCTCTCCTACGCCAAGGGGATCGGCGGCCTGCGCGCCGGCGGTATCCGCACGACGTTCACCGAGGAGTGCGAGACCGACCTGTTCGGTGAGCAGGCCGTGCTGTGCGGCGGTGCCTCCCAGCTCGTGCAGTACGGATTCGAGACGCTGCTCGAGGCCGGCTACCAGCCCGAGGTGGCCTACTTCGAGTGCCTGCACGAGCTCAAGCTCATCGTCGACCTCATGTACGAGGGCGGCATCGCCAAGCAGCGGTGGTCCGTCTCGGACACCGCCGAGTACGGCGACTACGTATCCGGTCCCCGCGTGATCGACCCGCGCGTCAAGGAGAACATGAAGGCGGTGCTCGCCGACATCCAGTCCGGTGCCTTCGCCCAGCGCTTCATCGACGACCAGGAGGCCGGGGGGCCGGAGTTCACGGCGCTGCGCGCCAAGGGCGAGGCGCACCCGATCGAGGCCGTCGGCAAGGAGCTGCGCGGCATGATGTCGTGGGTCTCCTCCGACGACGACGACTACGTCGAGGGCACCGCCACCCGCTGACCCTGGGCGCTCAGGTCCAGCGGACCTCGAGCGGGCGACCGAGGAACTCGGCGTAGGCCGTGAAGGCCTTCTCGGCCTGTGTCCGCACGCGGGCCGGCACGGGGTCGAACGGGGTCACCTCGACGACCGCCGCGGCCCGGGAGGGCAGACGCCGCCAGGTGCCCAGGACGCGCCCGTCGCGCACGAGCGTGGGGCGGAAGACCCCGTTGCCTCCGGGCACGACGGCGTCGAACTGGCCCGGCTCCAGGAGCAGTGAGCGGTCCTTGTAGCCGAGGACGAGCTCGTCGAACCCCGGCGGGACGCTGACGCCGTGGGCCGAGCTGGCCACCGTGCCGGCTCGGTCCAGCAGCGTCGGGTCGACCAGGAGGTCCGCGTCCCCGATGCGCACGGTGGTCACCGCGTCACCGGCCAGGGCCAGTGCGGCCGTGGTGTCGCGCGCACCGAGCCCGGTCCAGCCGGTGAAGTCCTGGCGTCGCACGGGTCCGTGGCTGCGGACGAAGCGCACCAGCATCGTCGCGAGCCCCTCCTCCCGGCCGAGGCGGACCGGGTCGGGCACCCACTCGTCGAGCAGAACGAAGGTCTGCTCGCCGTCGACGTGAGGGGCGATGCAGGTGACGCCGCGCTGGCTGGCGTACCACAGCAGGTGGTAGCCGTAGTTGCCCGCGCCGTCGATGCCGTGCCGACCCAGCTCGGCGAGGCAGTCCGCTCGGGAGAGTCGGCCCCCGCCGGCCAGCGCCGTGCCGAGGACCTCGCACGCCCGGTCCGCGTCGTGCTCGCTCAGGCCGAGGTACTCGCGGCGCTTGGCCGCGCCCGCCAGCGGCCGTGCGCCCATGAGGTCGAGCATCCAGCGGGCGTCGCGGGAAGGCACGGCATGGACGGTGCCGCGCATCGGCCAGGTGCGCAGCGCCTCGCGCCGTTCGAAGGCCGCCTCGACGTGGGCGCCGGTCGTGCCGGGCAGTCGCAGACCGAAGGACCACAGGATGCTGCCGAGGTCCTGCGCCTGCATGGCGCCGAACCAGGTCACCACCTCGGCGACCGACCCGGCCGGCGGAGCGCCGGGGGAGAGCAGGAGCGCCGCGAGCCGCAGCCGGCGAGCCTGGGTCTCGCTCAGGGTGACCGTCACGGCTGCACCCTGTCAGACCCCGCTGACGCCTCGGAGCGCACAGCGCGTTCTCACGATGCGGACCTCGTGAAGGCCTTCACAAGCCCTCACGTAGACTCCACGCCGACCACGTCGACCCCTGTCCCGAGGTGCCATCCCGTGAGCAAGCCCGTCGTCCTCATCGCCGAGGAGCTCTCCCCGGCCACCGTCGAGGCCCTCGGCCCCGACTTCGAGATCCGCCACTGCGACGGGGCGGACCGCACCGCGCTGCTGCCCGCCATCGCCGACGTGGACGCCATCCTCGTGCGCTCGGCGACGAAGGTCGACGCCGAGGCGATCGCCGCCGCCCGCAGGCTCAAGGTCGTCGCGCGCGCCGGTGTCGGCCTCGACAACGTCGACGTCAAGGCAGCCACCCAGGCCGGCGTCATGGTCGTGAACGCCCCGACCTCCAACATCGTCTCCGCCGCGGAGCTCGCGGTCGCCCTCCTGCTCGCGTGCGCGCGCAACATCGCGCCCGCCAACGCCGCCCTCAAGGCGGGCCAGTGGAAGCGGTCGGCGTACTCCGGTGTCGAGCTCACCGACAAGACCGTCGGCGTCGTGGGTCTCGGGCGGATCGGCCTGCTCGTGGCCCAGCGCCTCTCCGCGTTCGGGGTCAAGCTCGTCGCCTACGACCCCTTCGTCCAGCCGGCGCGCGCCGCCCAGCTGGGCATCCGGATGCTCTCCCTCGACGAGCTGCTCGCCGAGTCCGACTTCATCACCGTCCACCTGCCCAAGACGCCGGACACCGTCGGGCTCATCGGCGACGAGGCCCTGCACAAGGTCAAGCCGACGGTCCGCATCGTCAACGCCGCCCGCGGCGGCATCGTCGACGAGCACGCCCTCGCCATCGCCCTCAAGGAGGGTCGTGTGGCAGGCGCGGGCATCGACGTCTTCGCCAGCGAGCCCTGCACGGACTCGCCGCTCTTCGAGTTCGAGCAGGTCGTCGTCACCCCGCACCTCGGCGCGAGCACGGAGGAGGCCCAGGAGAAGGCCGGGATCGCTGTCGCCCGCTCCGTGCGCCTCGCCCTCGCCGGCGAGCTCGTGCCCGACGCGGTCAACGTCAAGGGCGGTTCCATCGCCGAGGCCGTCCGACCCGGGCTCGCGCTGGCCGAGAACCTCGGTCGAGTGGCCGGGTCGCTCGCCGACGCCCCGCTGCAGTCGGTCGAGGTGGAGGTGCTGGGCGAGGTCGCCGAGCACGACGTCAAGATCCTCGAGCTCTCCGCGCTCAAGGGCGTGTTCTCCGTCCTCGTCCACGACCCGGTCTCCTACGTCAACGCCCCGGTCCTGGCCGGCGAGCGGGGCGTCGAGGTCTCGCTGTCGACCTCGACCGAGTCGGTCAACTGGCGCAACCTCGTGCGGGTCTCGCTCACGCTGACCGACGGCCAGACCGTCTCGGTCGGCGGCACCGTCACCGGCCCGCGGCAGCTGCAGAAGATCGTCGAGGTCGACGGCTTCGACGTCGACGTCCCCGTCAGCGAGCACCTCGTGTTCCTGCGTTACGCCGACCGACCGGGCGTGGTCGGGATCGCCGGCAGGATCCTCGGTGACGCCGGGATCAACATCGGCGGCATGCAGGTGAGCCGGGACAGCGCCGGGGGTCACGCGCTCATCGCGCTCACGGTCGACTCGGCCATCTCCGCCGAGGTGCTGACGGGGATCGGCGAGGAGGTCGGCGCCACCTCGGTGCGCGCCGTCGACATCGAGCTCTAGTCGCCCCGCTCGCTCGCCCGGTCGAGGCCGTCGAGGATGAGGCCGAGGCCGTACTCGAACGAGTGCTCGTACGCGTAGCCGGGTGCGAGGACGTGATCGCGGGTGAACTCGGCGAACGTGGGGTACGCGTCGACCGGGAACGCCGCCATGATGTCGTTCGCCAGCGCCTGGATGTCGGGACCCCCGCCCTCGAACGGCAGCACGGACTGCTGGAACGCGAAGCCGTACACGAAGGCGTCCAGCACCGCGTAGGCGTGGGCCGTCAGGGGCAGCGACAGCCCGCCGGCGCGCAGACAGGACAGGACCGCCTCGTGGTGGGTGAGCTGGACGGGACCGGGCGCGGTGCGTGACTGCATCAGGGGCGCGGCCCACGGGTGACGGAGCAGGACGCCGTGCGCGGACGTGCACCGGAGTCGCATCTGGGCGCGCCAGTCCGGGCCGGGGACGGGAAGGGCGATCTCCCCGAAGACGAGCTCCACCATGCCGTCGACGATCGCCTCCTTGCCCGCGACGTGGTGGTACAGCGACATCGGGCGGGTGCCCAGCGACTCCGCGAGGGCTCGGATGGTCAGCGCCTCTATGCCCTCCCGGTCGGCGAGCGCCACGGCGGCGGCCAGGACCGTCGCGGTGGACAGCGGGGTGCGGGCGGGGGCGGCGGGCATCGGTCTCCTCGGGTCGACTTGACCATCGTACTAAGTACGCCTACCGTGTCCAGCACATCGTACTTAGTACGGACCGAGCGTCGCGAGGAGCGGAACCATGACGAGCAGCACCCGGATCACCAGCCCGAGCACCGACGGGACCCACGTCCCGGTCCGCATGCGGGCGGTGACGCAGGACCGGTACGGCGACACCGACGTGCTGCGCCTGGCGGACGTGGCGGTGCCGACTCCCGGCCAGGGCGAGGTGCTCGTGCGGGTGCACGCCGCTGGCGTCGACCGCGGAGTGTGGCACCTCATGACCGGGCTGCCCTACCTCACCCGGCTGCTCTTCGGACTCACGCGTCCCCGCGACGCCGTCCCTGGGATGGACCTCGCAGGCGTCGTGGTCGCCGTGGCGGAGGACGTCACCGACTTGGCCCCGGGGGATCGAGTCTTCGGGATCGGGCGTGGGACCTACGCCGAGTACGCCATCGCGCCGGCGGCCAAGCTCGCGCGGCTGCCGGAGGAGGTGTCCTTCGAGGCCGGCGCCGTGACGCCCATCTCAGGGATGACGGCGCTGCAGGCGCTCACGGACGTCGTACCGGTGCGTGCGGGTGACCGCGTCCTGGTCATCGGCGCGTCCGGAGGGGTCGGCGGTTTCGCGGTGCAGGTCGCGAAGGCGCGCGGCGCCCACGTCACCGGCGTCGCGAGCGCCGCGAAGGCGGACCTCGTGCGCTCGCTGGGCGCCGACGACGTTCTCGATCACGCCGCCGCGGACTACCTCGACGGATCCGCCACCTACGACGTGGTCGTGGACACGGGCGGGCTCAACCCGGTGCGCCGGCTGCGCCGGGCGCTCACGCGCACCGGGTCCCTCGTCATCGTGGGCGGCGAGGGCGGCGGACGGTTCACGGGCGGGTTCGGTCGGGGTTTGCGCGCGATGGCGATCTCGCCGTTCGTCAGCCAGACGCTGCGGATGATGATGAACCGCGAGCGCCGGGAGGACCTCGAGACGCTCGCGCAGCACCTGGTCGCCGGCACCGTCGCCCCGGCCGTCCACCAGGCCTATCCGCTCGCGGAGGCACCCGCAGCGCTCGACGACCTCGTGGCCGGGCGGGTGGGAGGCAAGGCGGTCGTCGTGGTTCGCGACACGCCGACTGCGCCCACGGCGTAGGCAGGGGTCCTGGCCGTCGGGGTCGGGCAGGCTTTCGCACATGCGCGTGTTGGTCCTGGGCGGAACCCAGTTCGTCGGTCACGCCGTCGTCGCCGAGGGCCTGGCGCGCGGCCACGACGTGACCGTGGCCAACCGAGGCACGTCCGGGCCGGCGGCCGACGGTGCCCGGCAGGTGCGGCTCGACCGGACCGACCCCGACGCCTACGCGGCGCTGGCGGGGGAGCGCTTCGACCTCGTCGTCGACACGTGGTCCGGTGCGCCTCGCGTGGTGCGCGACGCCGTGCGCGCCCTCGGCCCCTGGGCGGACCGGTGGGCCTACGTGTCGAGCCGGTCGGTGTACGCCTGGCCGCCGGAACCGGGGGCCGACGAGTCGGCTCCGCTGGTCGAGGGGGACCCGGACGCCGGGAGCCGCGACTACCCCGCGGACAAGCGCGGGGCCGAGCTCGCCCTCGAGCGCGAGCTCGGCCCGGAAGCCGTGCTGCTGCTGCGCGCGGGGCTGATCCTCGGGCCGCGGGACAACGTCGGGCGGCTCCCGTGGTGGCTGCGTCGGGTCGCGCGCGGAGGCCGGACCCTCGCCCCGGACCGGCCCGGCCTGCCGATCCAGTACGTCGACCCGCGCGACCTGGCCGCGCTCGCGCTCACCGCGGCCGCGGACGGCAGGGGCGGTGCCGTCGACGTCGTGTGCCCCGTGGGCACCGCGACCCTCGGCGAGCTGCTCGTGACGTGCCGGGACGTGACCGGGTCGGACGCGTCGTTCGAGTGGGTGGACCCGGCCTTCCTGCTCGCGGCGGACGTCGCCCCATGGACCGAGCTGCCCGTGTGGCTGCCCGAGGACGACGAGGCGTACGCGCTGCACAGCTCCGACGTCGCACGGGCGCTCGCCTGGGGGATGCGGATCCGCCCGCTGCTCGAGACCGTCGCCGACTGCTGGTCCTGGGTCCAGGAGGTCGACGCCGCGGGGACGGCTCCGCCGCGACGGGCCGACGTCGGCCTGGACCCCGAGAAGGAGCAGGCGGTGCTGGACGGCTGGGACGCGCGGGTCAGGGACAGCGTGGTCGGCTCTCCCTGACCGCGCTCGTCAGCTCGCGGAGTCGCGCTCCGCGCGGTTGACCGCGCTCACGACGGCCTGCAGCGACGAGGTGACGATCGAGGGATCGATGCCCACACCCCACAGCACCCGCCCGCCGACAGCGCACTCGAGGTAGGAGGCGGCGGCGGCGTCGCCACCCGCCGACATGGCGTGCTCGTGGTAGTCGAGGACGCGCACGTCCACGCCATAAGCGGCCAGCGCCGAGCAGAACGCGGCGATCGGGCCGTTGCCCGAGCCAGTGAGCTCCACCTCGGCGCCGGCGTCCAGCAGGACGACCCGCACCTCGGTCTCGCCGTCCACCGCGGACTCCTGCGCGATCGAGCGCAGCGAGAACCGGCCCCAGGGCGCCTGCGGGTTCGGGAGGTACTCGTCGCTGAAGTACTCCCACATCGCGGCCGGGGACACCTCGCCGCCCTCGGTGTCGGTGACCCGCTGGATCACCTGACTGAACTCGATCTGCAGGCGCCGCGGCAGCTCGAGGGAGTGCTCGGACTTCATGATGTAGGCCACGCCGCCCTTGCCGGACTGCGAGTTGACCCGGATGACCGCCTCGTAGGTGCGCCCGACGTCCTTCGGGTCGATGGGCAGGTAGGGGACCTCCCAGCGGAAGTCGTCCACCGGGGCCCCTGCCCCGTCCGCGTCGCGCTGCATCGCGGCCAGGCCCTTGTTGATGGCGTCCTGGTGCGAGCCGGAGAAGGCGGTGTAGACGAGGTCACCGCCGTAGGGATGACGCTCGTGCACCGGCAGTTGGTTGCAGTACTCCACCGTGCGCCGGATGCCGTCGATGTCGCGGAAGTCGATCTGCGGGTCGATGCCCTGGCTGAACAGGTTCATCCCGAGGGTGACCAGGCAGACGTTGCCCGTGCGCTCCCCGTTGCCGAACAGGCAGCCCTCGATCCGGTCGGCCCCGGCCATGTATCCGAGCTCGGCCGCGCCCACGGCCGTCCCGCGATCGTTGTGCGGGTGCAGCGAGAGGACGAGCGAGTCGCGGCGTGCCAGGTTGCGGTGCATCCATTCGATGGAGTCGGCGTAGACGTTGGGCGTGGCCATCTCCACCGTGGCCGGCAGGTTGACGATCGCCTTGCGGTCGGGGCTGGGCTCCCACACGTCGAACACGGCGTCGCACACCTCGACCGCGAACTCGAGCTCGGTTCCCGTGTAGGACTCGGGCGAGTACTGGAAGTGCACGTCGGTGCCCGGGAGGTTCTCGGCGTACTTCTGGCACAGCTGCGCACCGTGGACGGCGATCTCCTTGATGCCGTCGCGGTCGAGCCCGAACACCACGCGGCGCTGCAGCGTCGACGTGGAGTTGTACAGGTGGACGATCGCCTGCGAGGAGCCCTGGATCGACTCGAACGTGCGCTCGATGAGGTGCTCGCGCGACTGGGTCAGCACCTGGATGACGACGTCGTCGGGGATGAGGTCGCCCTCGATGAGGTGGCGGACGAAGTCGAAGTCCGTCTGGCTGGCGGACGGGAAGCCGACCTCGATCTCCTTGTAGCCCATGTCGACGAGCAGCGAGAACATGCGCAGCTTGCGAGCCGGGGTCATCGGGTCGATGAGCGCCTGGTTGCCGTCGCGCAGGTCGACCGCGCACCAGCGGGGTGCCTCGGTGATGACGCTCGTCGGCCAGGTGCGGTCGGGCAGCTCGATCGGGGTGAAAGGGGTGTAACGGCGCCAGGCCATGGGGGAGGGCTGCTGGGCGTTGCGGACGTCGTAGTCGGTCCGGTCGGTGCTGGTCACGGGGTCCTCATTCGCGGGTCGGCCCGGGTGTCCGGGGGCCAGGGGGATCGACCGGCACGCCAGCAACCCGCAGCGAGGAGACCGGTCAGTTGGCCCCGCTGCGGCCGCTAAGGAGCAGGGCCACGTGAGTCATCTCGACGAGGGTAGCAGCGAGCGTGCGCGATGCCTCCCCGGAGCCCACGGCATGTCTCGCTATCTGGGACGGCCGTGTCGGATGGTGGACGGGCCACTACCCTCCTGCGCATGACGCACTACCGCCTGGCCGTGGTCCCCGGGGACGGGATCGGTACCGAGGTCGTCGCCGAGGGCCTCAAGGTGCTCGACGCGGTGGCCCCTGCGCACGGGATCTCCCTGGACCGGGTCGAGTACGACCTCGGCGCGCGGCGGTTTCACGCCACCGGCGAGACCCTGCCCGAGTCGGTCCTCGAGGAGCTGCGCGGCGCCGACGCCATCCTCCTCGGCGCCGTCGGCGACCCCAGCGTCCCTCCGGGCGTGCTGGAGCGGGGCCTGCTGCTCAAGCTGCGCTTCGCGCTCGACCAGTACCTCAACCTGCGGCCGGTCAAGCTCTACCCCGGGGTGCGGACGCCCCTGGCGGGCAAGGGACCCGAGCAGATCGACTTCGTGGTCTGCCGCGAGGGGACCGAGGGCCCCTACGCCGGTGCGGGCGGCTTCCTGCGTCAGGGCACGATCCACGAAGTCGCCACGGAGGAGAGCGTCAACACCGCCTTCGGCGTGGAGCGGGTCGTGCGCGACGCCTTCGCCCGGGCGCGGCGCCGTCGCGGCAAGGTGACCCTCGTGCACAAGACGAACGTCCTGGTGCACGCCGGGGGTCTCTGGCAGCGGACGTTCGACCGGGTGGCCGCGGAGTTCGCCGACGTGAGCACCGACTACTGCCACGTGGACGCGGCGAGCATGTTCTTCCTCACCCAGCCGGAGCGATTCGACGTCGTCGTGACCGACAACCTGTTCGGCGACATCCTCACCGACGTCGGCGCCGCGATCGCCGGAGGCATCGGCCTCGCCGCCAGCGGCAACGTGAACCCCGAGCGTACGAGCCCGAGCATGTTCGAGCCCGTGCACGGCTCTGCTCCCGACATCGCGGGGCAGGGCAAGGCCGACCCGACCGCCACCGTGCTGTCGGTCGCCATGCTGCTCGAGCACCTCGGCGAGGAGAAGGCGGCGGCGCAGGTCGAGTCCGCCGTGGCCGCCGACCTCGCCGAGCGGGGCACCGCGCCGCGCACGACGAGCGAGATCGGCGATGCGCTGGCAGGTCGCGTAGCCGGCTGATCCGGTCGTCCCAGGACCACCTCCCGGCCGGATCAGGGCGCCACCCCCGCCGTCCGCGCCTCCCGAGAGGTAGTTTCACGACATGCCGACCACGATCACCCGCTCGCCGTCCGCGTCGCCGCGCTCCTCCGAGGAGATCGCCGCGATCTGCGCGAACCCGGGCTTCGGACGCGTCTTCACCGACCACATGGTGACGATCACCTGGACCGAGGACGCCGGCTGGCACGAAGCGCGCCTCGTTCCCTACGCGCCCATCTCGCTGGACCCGGCGACGAACTTCATCCACTACGGCCAGGCCATCTTCGAGGGGCTCAAGGCCTACCGGCAGCCCGACGGGTCCATCGCGTCGTTCCGGCCGGAGGCCAACGCCGCGCGCTTCAACCGATCGGCCGCACGTCTGGCGATGCCCGCGCTGCCCGAGGAGCTGTTCCTGGCCTCGATCGAGGCCCTCGTCGAGCAGGACGCGGCGTACGTGCCCGACGACCCGGAGAAGTCGCTGTACCTGCGGCCCTTCATGTTCTCCACCGAGGTCGGCCTGGGAGTGCGCCCCGCCAACGCCTATCTGTACGTGCTCATCGCCTCCCCCGCCGGCGCGTACTTCCCGCAGGGGGTCAAGCCCGTGTCGGTGTGGCTCTCCACGGAGTACGTGCGGGCGGCACCGGGCGGCACCGGCGAGGCCAAGTGCGCCGGCAACTACGCCGCGAGCCTCGTCGCGCAGGCATCCGCCGCGGCCCAGGGTTGCGACCAGGTCGTGTGGCTCGACGCGATCGAGCACCGCTGGGTCGAGGAGATGGGCGGGATGAACCTCTACTTCGTCCGCGGGTCCGGGGCCGACGCGAGGCTCCTGACGCCCTCGCTCACCGGCAGCCTGCTGCCGGGCGTGACGCGCGACTCGCTGCTCAGCCTGGCCAAGGACCTCGGCCTCGGGGCCGAGGAGGGTCGCATCGACGTCGACGAGTGGCGCACCGGCAACGCCTCGGGTGAGATCACCGAGGTGTTCGCCTGCGGGACCGCCGCGGTCATCACCCCGGTCGGCTCGGTCAAGAGCGCCGAGCACTCGTGGACCGTGGGGGACGGCGAGCCCGGTCCGGTCACCATGCGCCTGCGGGAGACCCTGCTCGACATCCAGACCGGGCGCGCCCCCGACCACCACGGGTGGATGCGCGGCCTCGTCGGCTGAGCCCGGGCCGCCCGGATCAGGTCAGGACGGGCTGGCCGCGGCCGAGGGGGGAGCGCCCGTCGAGCTGGACCTGGGAGATGGCGCGCTGCTCGTGCTCGGAGGGCTGCTTGCGGGATCGCTCGGTGCCGACGATGCGCTCGGCGGGGGGCTCGACCCGGTCGGGGTCGGGTCCGGGGTCGGCGTCGACGTCGGCTCGTCGGGCGTCTCGGAGACGACCGGGTCGGCCTCGTCGTCCTGGCTGGGCGCTGGTGCGGCGGAGCTCGCCGCCGGAGGCTGCGGCTGGAGGGAGGCCGTCCCCGAGATGGCCCCGACGAAGGCGCTCGCGGGCAGGTACTGACGGTCTGCTCGCGGGGCGTCGGGGTCCCGGGGGGAGCAGGCGAGCGCCGCGTCGGCGAAGGCCTGGGCGCGCCCCTCGGCGCCGACGCGCGTGGGGTGGATGCCGTCGACGGACATCCACTCGGGGTGCTCGGTCATCATGTCGGTCCAGCGCAGCAACCGGACGTTGTCCCGCCCGGCCGCGGCCCGTCCGATCGCCGCGTTGATCTCCTCGTCGCTGTCGCCGACCCGATCCGGCCGCACGACGTCCACCCAGACGACGCACCGGTCCGGGCCGAGCAGGTCGAGGATGTCCCGGGCGGAGGACTCGACGTCGGCTCCCCAGACGTCGTTGGTCCCCGAGCTCACGATGACCAGCTGCGGGATGTCCGTGAGCAACTCGAGGGCAGCCTCGGTCGCGGGGGTCCCGCGACCGACCTCGGCCTCGTAGCTGACGTAGCGGTCGGGCAGCAGGTCGGCCAGCCAGGGGTAGACGGTGAGCCCGAGCGAGTCGCCGAGCACGAGGGTCGGGGCCGCGGCGTCCAGGAGGGGCTCGGCGCTCTCGGTCGCGTCCGGGGGGACCGGCACCGGATCGGCGTCCGCGGCGCCCGGTGCTGGGGTCCCTGCCGCGGCGGGTGCTGCGGTCCCGTCCCGGGTCAGCGCCGCCGCCGTGAGGCCACCGGCCAGGACCAGGGCGACGATGACCGCGCCGATGACTGCGGGGCGGCCCAGTCGGCGCGGGGCCGCATGGGTGGGGGTGTGGGGAGCATGGGGTGGAGCGACGTGGTGGTGCGCCGGTGGCGGCTCGTGGGCGTGTCGCGGCAGCACGGGTTGCGGCGCGGTCGTGTCCGCGTCCTGCTCCGGGCCCTTCTCCTCCACCCCACCAGGGTACGGGCGCCTGACGGCCCGCCACGACCGGCGCCCGCCGGACAGGGGTGCGCTCCTGCGCGGCGTGTGGCACGCTGTGGCCGTGACCTACCTGGTGATCATTACGTAGCGCGTCCGCGACAACCCGTCGCCGACGCGCAGCCTCTCGCACCCGTGCGGGGGGCTTTTTCGTTGCCCGACCACCGACCCGAGGACCCGACATGACCGGTTTCGACCCGGACGCCTTCCACGTCTACGACACCACCCTGCGCGACGGGGCCCAGCGCGAGGGGATCGCCTACTCGGTCAACGACAAGCTCGCGGTGGCCCGGCTCCTCGACGAGCTGGGGGTGGGGTTCATCGAGGGCGGCTGGCCCGGTGCCCTGCCCAAGGACACGGAGTTCTTCGCCCGGGCCCGGACCGAGCTGGACCTGCGCCATGCTCAGCTCGTCGCGTTCGGCGCCACCCGCAAGGCCGGCGTCGCCGTCGAGGACGACCCGCAGGTGCAGGCGCTGCTCGACTCCGGGGCCCCCGTGGTGACCCTGGTCGCCAAATCCGACCTGCGCCACGTGCGGGAGGCGCTGCGCACGACGCCGGAGGAGAACCTCGCCATGGTGCGCGACACCGTGGCCCACCTCGTGGCTCACGGCCGGCGGGTCTTCCTCGACTGCGAGCACTTCTTCGACGGCTACGCCACGGATCCCGACTACGGCGTCCGACTCCTGTCGGAGGCCGCCGCGGCGGGCATGTCGGTGGGTGTCCTCTGCGACACCAACGGCGGCATGCTCCCCAGCCGCATCCACGCGATCGTGGCGGACGTGGCCGCCCGCTCCGGCGTCCGCCTGGGGATCCACTGCCAGGACGATACGGCGTGCGCCGTGGCGAACACCCTCTCGGCGGTGGAGGCCGGCGTCACGCACGTCCAGTGCACCGCCAACGGCTACGGCGAGAGGACCGGCAACGCAGATCTCTTCTCCGTGATCGGCAACCTGGAGACCAAGCTCGGCCTCCGGGTGCTGCCCGACGGACGGCTGAGCGAGATGGTCCGCGTCTCGCACGCGCTCGCCGACATCGCCAATCTCCCGCCGGACACGCACCAGGCCTACGTCGGAGTCTCGGCCTTCGCCCACAAGGCGGGCCTGCACGCGAGCGCCCTCAAGGTGAACGCCGACCTGTACAACCACATCGACCCGGCCGTCGTCGGCAACGACATGCGCGTCCTGGTCACGGAGATGGCCGGGCGGGCCTCCGTCGAGCTCAAGGGCCGCGAGCTCGGCATCGACCTGTCGGACGACCCGGCCGTGCTCGGTCGGGTGGTCGAGCGGGTCAAGGACCTCGAGAGCCGGGGATGGACGTTCGAGGCCGCCGACGCCTCCTTCGAGCTCCTCCTGCGTGACGAGCAGGCGGGGGAGCGGCGTCGACACTTCCGGGTCGAGTCCTGGCGCACGATCGTCGAGCAGCGCCCGGACGGCGAGGTCGTCAGCGAGGCGACCGTCAAGGTCCACGCCGGCGGCGAGCGCGTGGTCTCCACCGGGGAGGGCAACGGGCCGGTGAACGCCCTCGACAACGCCCTGCGCGCCGGGCTGGGGTCGGTCTTCCCGGAGCTCGCAGACCTCGAACTGGTCGACTACAAGGTGCGCATCCTCGAGGACGGGACGGGTACGGACGCCACGACCCGGGTTCTCGTGGGCACGACCGACGGGCGTCAGGACTGGACCACCGTCGGCGTCCACGAGAACGTGATCGCCGCCTCGTGGCTCGCGCTCGAGGACGCGGTGGCCTACGGGCTGCTCCGCGCCGGACGCGCGCTCGGGGCGGAGGTGGAGACCGTCTAGGCTCGCCGGGTGCGCATCGCGAGGTATGCCGGCCCTGACGGCGTGGTCGGCTTCGGTCTGGTCGAGGGCGTCGAGCCCGACGGGAGCCCTGGTCCCGGGACGACCGTGACGCCGCTGCGGGGGCATCCGTTCGGACCCACGGAGCCGGCCGGCCCGCCGGTCCCCTTCGACGACGTGCGGCTGCTGGCGCCGGTCCTGCCCAGCAAGATCGTCGCGGTCGCGAAGAACTACGCGGAGCACGCGGCCGAGATGGGCGGCGAGGTGCCCGCCGAGCCGATGATCTTCCTCAAGCCCTCCACGTCGGTCGTGGGGCCGAGCGAGCGCATCGACCTGCCTCCTCAGTCCGAGCGGGTGGAGCACGAGGCGGAGCTCGCGGTCGTCATCGGCCGGCTGTGCCGCGAGGTTCCCCGCGACCGCGTCGCCGAGGTGGTGCTGGGCTACACGTGCGCCAACGACGTCACCGCGCGCGACCTGCAGCGCGTCGACGGCCAGTGGGGGCGGGCCAAGGGCTTCGACACCTTCTGCCCGCTGGGCCCCTGGATCGACACCGAGGTCGACCCGTCCGACCTAGCCGTGCGGTGCCGCGTCGGCGACGAGGTGCGCCAGGACGGGCGCACGTCCCAGATGGTGCGCGACGTGGCCGCGCTCGTGTCCTGGATCAGCGACGTCATGACGCTGCTGCCTGGCGACGTCATCCTCACCGGTACGCCTGCCGGCGTCGGCCCGCTCGCGGTCGGCGACCGGGTCTCGGTCTCCATCCCCCCCATCGGCACTCTCACCAACCGGGTGGCCCTGCGTGACTAGCACTCCCGACCTCCCCGCGACGGGCTCCTCGCCCGTGCGGGTCCGCTTCTGCCCCTCGCCCACGGGCAACCCGCACGTCGGCATGGTGCGCACCGCGCTGTTCAACTGGGCCTACGCCCGGCGCACCGGCGGCACCTTCGTGTTCCGCATCGAGGACACCGACTCGGCGCGCGACTCCGAGCAGTCCTACGAGGACCTCCTCGGCGCGCTGCGCTGGCTGGGCCTGGACTGGGACGAGGGACCGCAGGTGGGCGGTCCGCACGAGCCCTACCGCCAGAGCCGCCGTCTGGACATCTATGCCGACGTGGCCCGCCGCCTCCTCGAGGCCGGGCTGGCGTACGAGTCGTTCTCGACGCCCGACGAGGTCGAGGCCCGACGCACCGCGGCGGGGCAGGACCCCAAGCTCGGTTACGACAACGCCGACCGGCACCTGACCGACGAGCAGAAGGCGGCGCTGCGTGCCGAGGGACGCCAGCCGGTGCTGCGTCTGCGCATGCCCGACCAGGACTGGTCCTGGGACGACCTCGTCCGTGGCCCGATCGAGTTCAGGAACGACCACGTCCCCGACTTCGTGATCGTGCGGGGCAACGGTGAGCCGCTCTACACCCTGGTGAACCCCGTGGACGACGCGCTCATGGGCATCACGCACGTGCTGCGCGGCGAGGACCTGCTCTCCAGCACCCCTCGGCAGCTCGCGATGTATGCGGCCCTCGCCGAGATCGGCGTGGGTGACGGGACCACGCCGCTGTTCGGCCACCTGCCCTACGTCCTGGGTGAGGGGAACCGCAAGCTGTCCAAGCGCGACCCGCAGAGCTCGCTGGGGATGTACCGGGAGGAGGGCTACCTCCCCGAGGCCCTCCTGAACTACCTCGCGCTGCTCGGCTGGTCGCCCGGCGACGACCTCGAGTTCTTCTCGCCGAGCGAGATGGCCGCGCTGTTCGACATCGAGCGGGTCCAGCCGAACCCCGCGCGCTTCGACTCCAAGAAGTGCCTGGCGATCAACGGCGACTGGATCCGGCACATCGACGCCGACGATCTCGGCGAGCGCCTGCTGCCCTACCTCGTGTCGGTCGGTGCGCTGACCGGGGAGCCGACGGAGGAGCAGCGCTCGGTGATCGCGGCCGCGGTGCCGCTCGTGCAGGAGCGGATGGCGACGCTGCGCGAGGGCGCGGAGTCGCTCTCGTTCCTCCTCGTGGACGAGTCCGAGTTCCAGGTCGACGAGCAGGACGCGACGAGGGTGCTCACCGAGGAGGCCCGTCCCGCGCTGCAGGCCGCGCATGACGCGCTGGAGTCCCTCACCGACTTCGACACCCCGTCGATCGAGGCCGCCCTGCGGGCCGCGCTCATCGACGGACTGGGGCTCAAGCCCAAGGTGGCCTTCGGTCCGGTTCGGGTCGCGGTGACGGGCCGGCGCATCTCGCCCCCGCTGTTCGAGTCCATCGAGCTGCTCGGTTGCGAGCGCACCCTCGCCCGGTTGCGCGCAGCCCTCGGCTGAGGCCGGAGGCACGCACCGCAGGTGCCCGCACCGGTTTGGGAACCGATCCGACCTCGGGCTACTATGTACGTCGTCGTCGGCCCGTCACGGTCGAAGGCATTGGGGTATGGGGTAATTGGCAGCCCAACTGATTCTGGTTCAGTTAGTCTAGGTTCGAGTCCTGGTACCCCAGCGGATCGTCTTGGTTCCAGCGCCTCCGCCGCCGATTTGGTGGCGGCTGAGCGCCTCGGGTACCGTCTCGATCTCGCTGGTCACGATCGTCACGATCGCGCCCGGCGCACCTTGGCCCCGTTGTGTAGCGGCCTAGCACGCCGCCCTCTCAAGGCGGTAGCGCGGGTTCGAATCCCGTCGGGGCTACGGAATGCCGGAGGGCCCGTCACCATCAGGTGACGGGCCCTCCGTGCTGTCGCCGGCTCAGTCGATGTCGAACTC
>JAHECT010000025.1 GCA_024641605.1 Micrococcales bacterium | reverse complement strand
CGCCCAGCCCGGTCGCTCCTCGCAGGGGTCCTCGCCGTCCGTGACGCCCGCCGGCGCGCGTCCCGCCCAGCCCGCGAGCCTGCCCGCGTCGCTGGCCCGGACCGGTCCCGAGGACGCGCTTCCCGTCGCGATGGCCGGCGTCGCCGCCCTCGCGGCCGGACTCGTCCTGGTCGTGGCCGGGCGTCCGCGCCGCGACGCCGAGATCTGACCCGCACCACGTCCTGAGCCGCGCGACCCGTCCCTCGAGGCGGGGCGGCACCCAGCCCCGCCCCGGACGCCAGAAGGCCCCGGGACGGGGGGTTCCCGGGGCCTTCCACCTGGAGGGGTGGGGGCGCAGGAGGGGGACCTGCGCCCGGAGGGGCTGAGACCGCCGGCCGACGACCGGCTTCCGCGGGTGCGGTGGCCTCGCGGCGGGCGCGTGCGAGAACCGTCGGTCGGTCAGACGCCTGACCTCGCTCCCACCATCGGCAGGTTCCGGGGTGGACCTGAGTCCCCGTCGCCCACCGAACTGGTGGTTCACCCGATCGTGGCACACGCCGTGACCCGCGTCACGTCCGGAACGGCCGCGTCGGGGAGGTTGAGGGGGACGAACAGGACAGAGCGGGGCGTAGCGCCCGTGGAGCGGTCCGCGCGCGAGGACCCCGGGCCGACGCGCGGGTCCCGGACGGCCTGGCGGGAGGGCCCGCGATCGCGACGTAGACTCGAGCGGACGTGCCCCGGGCGCTCGCGCGCGCCCTCTCCCGAGGAGCCCCGACACCCGTGATCCGGTTCGACCACGTGAGCAAGCTCTACCCGAACCAGTCCCGGCCCGCCCTCGACGACGTCTCGGTCGAGATCGAGAAGGGCGAGTTCGTCTTCCTCGTCGGGTCGTCGGGCTCGGGCAAGTCGACCTTCCTCAAGCTGTGCCTCAAGGAGGAGCGCCCCACCCAGGGCACGATCCACGTGGCCGGCAAGGACCTCGGGCACCTGTCGCGCTGGAAGGTGCCCACGCTGCGGCGCCAGGTCGGCACCGTGTTCCAGGACTTCCGCCTCCTGCCGAACAAGACCGTCTTCCAGAACGTCGCCTTCGCCCTCGAGGTGATCGGTCGCCCGGCCACCCACGTCAAGAAGGTCGTGCCCGAGGTGCTCGACCTCGTGGGACTCGAGGGCAAGCACGACCGGATGCCCGACGAGCTCTCCGGTGGCGAGCAGCAGCGGGTCGCCGTGGCCCGGGCGTTCGTCAACCGGCCCATGATCCTCATCGCCGACGAGCCCACCGGGAACCTCGACCCGGCGACCAGCGTCGGAATCATGAAGCTGCTGGACCGGATCAACCGCACGGGCACGACCGTCGTCATGGCCACCCACGACGCTGCGATCGTCGACCAGATGCGCAAGCGGGTCATCGAGCTCGAGGGCGGCCACCTCGTGCGCGACCAGAGCCGCGGCGTCTACGGGTACGCCCGCTGACGGCGACGGCCGGCACCACCAGCCACGACCGCACCCGACCGACGGACAAGGACACCACGCGAGCATGCGCGCCGGACTCATCCTCAGCGAGGTAGGCATCGGCCTGCGCCGCAACCTCACGATGACGATCGCCCTCGTCATCACGTTCTCGGTGTCTCTCGGCCTGCTCGGCGGCGCGCTCCTCGTGCGCGACCAGGTCGACGTGATGAAGGACTACTGGTACGACAAGGTCCAGGTGTCGATCTTCCTGTGCACCAAGAACTCCGACGCCGCGAGCTGCGCCTCGGGCGCGGTGACCGTGGCGCAGAAGGACGAGATCGAGGCCGACCTCGAGCAGCTGCGTCCGCTCGTCGAGGAGATCTACTACGAGTCCAGCGCCGAGGCATACGAGCGGTTCAAGGAGCAGTTCAAGAACTCTCCCATCGCCCAGAACGCCAGCCCTGACGCGCTGCCGGAGTCCTTCCGGGTCAAGCTCACCGACCCCACCAAGTACGAGGTCATCGCCAGCTACTTCTCCGGCAGACCCGGCATCGACAACGTGGTCGACCAGCGCAGCCTCCTGGAGAAGTTCTTCCAGGTCCTCGGCGGGTTGCAGACGCTCGCGCTGGGGATCGCCGGCGCCATGATCCTGGTGACCGTGCTCCTCATCGCCAACGCCATGCGCGTGGCCGCGTTCAACCGACGGCGGGAGACCGGGATCATGCGCCTGGTCGGGGCGAGCGACTTCTACATCCAGATGCCCTTCCTGCTCGAGGCGGCGATCGGCGCCGCCCTCGGCGCCGGGCTGGCCACGCTGAGCCTGGTCGGGGTCAAGGCCGTGCTCATCGACCAGGTGCTGACCCCGCAGTTCTCCATCACGCCGTTCATCGGCTGGGACGCGGTCCTGCGCGCAGGCATCGTGCTGCTCGTGCTGGGCATCGTCCTGGCCATGGTGACCGCCTTCTTCACGCTGCGCCGCTACCTGCGCGTCTGACCTGCGATCCCTCGCCCGGGCCCTTCAGCGGCCGTGCGGGGGAGTCGATGACCGATGAGGGTCAAGGCCCGCTGGGATCGGACGGATCCGCCCTAGGGGTTGGGTCCGGGCCGGGATACGGATAGCCTGGTCGTCACTCCAGTCACAGGAGTCACGACAGTCACGGCGGTCGCCAGCCCGGGGCCGACGCGTGGCGGCCGGCCGCGTGCCGGGATGGACCGGTCCCGCCCGGCCGGTCAGACTCGCAGGCAGGACGAGGTCGACCAGGGGGTCGGCGACCGAGGAGGGGTCAGGCGGTGCGCTTCACGCGAACCTCGGCTGCCGCGCGCTCGCGCGCCGCAGTCGTCGTCGCGCTGCTCGCCGCCCTCCTCGCGATCACCGCGCTCCAGCCCGCGAATGCCGAGGACATCGACCAGAAGGTCGCCGACGCCTCCGACGACGTGGCGAACGCCTCCCGCTCGGTGCGCGAGGCCTCTCGCTCGCTGGAGGCCGCGCGGACCCAGCTGCCTGCGGCTCAGGCTGAGGTGACCGCGGCAGGGCGCGAGCTCGCCGCGGCGAAGAAGGTGGAGAAGGCCGCTGCGGCAGCCGCGGAGCGGGCCACGCGCGCCGTGGTCATGGCCCAGGAGCGGATCTCCGCCGCCGAGGCGCGCATCGTCGAGATGAACGGTCAGATCGGCGACCTCGCTCGGGCGGTCTACACGCAGGGTCCGTATGCCGAGCTGGCCGCCGTCCTCGACGCTGCCTCACCGTCGGACTTCGCGAGTCGGCTGGAAGCGGTGCGCTCGGTCTCGCGGTCGCAGAACAAGACGCTCTCGGAGCTCGCTCAGGCCAAGGCCGACCTCGAGATCGCGAACATCCGCGCCGAGCAGACCAGGCAGATCGCCGAGCAGAAGCGCCAGGAAGCCGCCGAGGCGCTGGCCACCGCCGCCGCCGCGGCCCGGCGCGCCGAAGCCGCCCAGGCCAAGGTGGAGCAGCTGATCGCCGCCCGCAAGCAGGCGCTGAGCGTCGCCGAGGCCGAGAAGGCCCGGGTGCTCAAGCAGTACGCCGACTACAAGGCTGAGCAGAAGCGCCTCCGTGAGATCGCCACCAGCCCCGGCGGCTTCACCGGCACGCCCACCGGCAACCTGATCTGGCCGATCCCCGGTGCCGTCGTCGTCCAGGGCGTCGGCCCGCGCACGCACCCGGTGTACGGCTACGCGTCCTGCCACACCGGGGTGGACATCCGCGGCACGTACGGCACCCCGATCCTCGCCTCGGCCGCCGGCAAGGTGATCGACGTCAGCAACGGTGGGCCGTTCGGCCTGCACACCGTGATCAGCCACGGCGACGGCATCACGGTGATGATCGCCCACCAGTCCGCGCTCGCCGTGGGCGTCGGGTCCGTCGTCAGCCAGGGCCAGATCGTGGGCTACGTGGGCAGCAGCGGCTGGGTCACCGGCCCCCACCTGCACTGGGAGGTGCACGTCAACGGCGTGCCCTACGACCCCATGGGCTGGTTCGGCGGCCCTCGGGCCCCGGTCTCCTGCTGGAACTCCTGACCCGTCCGACCTCCTGCGGGCTCCCGGCGGGGGCGCCGGTGACCGCTCGGGCGACAACGCCGGAGTGCCGGGCCCGGTTCGCGACCTAGAATCGCTGCTCGTGTCCACTCCCACGCCTCCGCTGCGGCGGGCCGGTCGAGCGCTGCTCGTGACGGCCCTGGTCGCGGGCGCGTTCGGGGCGGGGGTGCTCACCGGTGTCGTGGGGTCGGCCGATCCCTCGCCCGACCCGGGGGTGCTCGACGAGGCGGCCGAGCGGATCCTCGCCGACGCCGCCCGGCCGGTGTCGCGCGACCAGCTCGACCGCGCCGCCGTCGAGGGGATGCTCAAGGCCCTCGGCGACCGGTGGAGCGCCTACTACGAGGCCGCCGAGTTCGACTCCTTCCAGGCCGGGCTCGACGGTCGCTACTCCGGCGTCGGTGTGTGGCTGCGGTCGGCGCAGGACGGCGAGGTCTACGTCGGCAGCGTGCAGCCCGGCTCGCCCGCCGACGCCGCCGGGATCGTTGCGGGCGACCGAGTCATGGAGGTCGCCGACACCGCCGTCGCGTCCCGCTCCCTCGGTGATGTCGCGCGGGCGTTGCGCGGCGACGCAGGGACCGAGGTCACCGTGGTCGTCTCCCGGGACGGGCAGCGGCGCACCGTCGTCGTACGCCGGGACGAGCTCGCCAGCGACGACGTCGTCGTCACCCGCCTGCGGGGCGATGTCGAGGTCGTGCGCATCGCGTCGTTCACCCGCGGCGTCGGTGCGGCCGTGCGCGCCGCCGTCGATGCCTCCCCGGCCGCCGGGACGGGTGCGCCGGCCGGGGTGGTCCTCGACCTGCGCGGCAACCCGGGCGGTCTGCTGACCGAGGCGGTCGAGGTGGCCAGCGCCTTCCTCTCCGGCGGCGCGGTCGTGTCCTACGAGGAGCGCGGCGAGCCCATGCGCCACCTCGACGCCGTGGGCGAGGGCGACACCATGGTGCCGCTCGTCGTGCTGGTCGACGAGGGCACCGCCAGCGCCGCCGAGGTCGTGGCGGGCGCGCTGCAGGACCGCAACCGGGCCGTTCTCGTAGGCAACCGGACCTACGGCAAGGGCAGCGTGCAGGAGTCGCGCACGCTGTCCGACGGGTCGGCCATCGAGCTCACCGTCGGGCGCTACCTCACCCCCTCGGGCCGGTCGGTCGACGGGGTCGGCATCGAGCCCGACGTCCTCGTGTCCTCCCGGCTCGGTGCGGCCACGGCCGAGCAGCGCGCTCTCGAGGTCCTGCGCGGCCTCGTGGCGGCCTCCGACGCGGCGCAGCGGGGATAGGGGATCGCCATGGCTCGCGAGAGCGGCACCAAGCTGGTCGCCCAGAACAAGAAGGCGCGCCACGACTACCACATCGAGGCCACCTACGAGGCGGGCCTCGTGCTCACCGGCACGGAGGTCAAGGCGCTCCGGGCCGGCCGGGCCTCCCTCGTCGACGGCTTCGCCACCGTCAAGGACGGTGAGCTCTGGCTGCACAACGTGCACATCCCGGAGTACTCGCAGGGGACCTGGACCAACCACGCCCCGCGCCGGGTCCGCAAGCTCCTCCTGCGCAAGGACGAGATCAGCAAGCTCATCGGCAAGACGAAGGAGGGTGGGCTCACCCTCGTCCCCCTGTCGCTGTACTTCAAGAACGGGTACGCCAAGGTCGAGCTGGCGCTCGCCCGGGGCAAGAAGCACTACGACAAGCGCCAGACCATCGCAGCCCGGGACGCCCAGCGCGAGACGCAGCGCGAGATGGGTCGCCGGCTCAAGGGCCGAAGCGCCCGCGAGGACTGAGCCGGGGGGACGTCAGCCTCGCGAGCGCCCCGGGGTCGGTGCGCCCGTTGCCGTCAGGGCACGATCCAGAACCGGACCACCGACGGCGCGCCGTCGTCGGACCCGTTCTGCTTCTTCCCCTGGCAGCTGACCGTGACCTCCTGGTACGTGGCCGCGCCGGCAGCCGCGGTGAAGGTCACCGACGTCGTCCCGCTCGTCGTCACCGTCCCGGCGACCGCAGGCGTGACCGTGCACACCAGGGACTTGGCCGAGCTCGGCACCGTCACGGGGGTCGACGCCGAGGCGCCGCGGCGCACCGAGGTCGTGCCCGCGGGCTGGGTGGGAGGTGGCGCGGGCGTCGTGGACGTCGGCGTCGAGACCGGTGAGCTCGACGACGGGCTCGAGGAGCTCGACGACGGACTCGACGGCGCGCTCGACGAACTCGACGAGCTCGACGAGCTCGGTCCCACGGTGGGTGACCCGGTGGGGAGGGTCTCGATGCTCGCGGTCGTGGCCGTGAACGTCCCCGTGGCCGCGGTCCGCAGCGCTCCGGCACCCAGGACAAGTGCCGCCGCGACTCCGGCCACGATCAGCCCGTACTCGACCGCGGACGCTCCGCGATCTCGTCGGGATCCTTGAGGACTCTCTCGACCACCGGGGGGTGCCCGGTGCTCCATGGCGCTCCTTCCACCTCGGACGCTGACATCGTGGTCCGCGCGGCGCGAGACCGGATCCCCCGTCCGGCACCGGACCGGTCACCCGTTCGGCCCATGCCGGCGCCGATCCGTCCCTTCTGTCCCGGGCCGGTGACCGCACCGTCAGGAGCCGTCACCGACGGTGAGGCCGCCGCATAGGGTGGCCGCGACGGCGAGCGGAGGACCACAGGGCATGAGCGACGACGGCTTCGAGCAGATCCTCGACGGGTTCTACCCCTACCGGCGGACCACCCGGTCGCACCGGGTCGTGCCGGCCGAGCCGATCGACCGCGCGGCGATCCTCGCCGAGATCGCCGGCATGTCGCGGGCCGAGGACGCGCAGGGGGACTCGGGCACGGTCTCGGGCAGCCTCTACTGCGGCGACCACGACCACTACGCCTTCCTCGGCCAGGTCTTCGACCTCTACTCCCACGCCAACGTCCTGCAGCGCGACATGTATCCGAGCGCGACGAAGTTCGAGGCCGAGATCATCGCCATGACCTCCGACCTGCTGCACGGCACCGGGGTCGGCGTGGTGACCAGCGGGGGTTCGGAGAGCCTGATCACGGCTCTCTACGCGTACCGCGAGCAGGCCCGTGCGGACCGCGGCGTCACCGCACCCAACGTCGTCCTCCCGCGCACCGCGCACGTCGCCCTCGACAAGGGCGCCCACTGGATGAACATCGAGGTGCGGCACGCGCCGCTCACCGACGGCTACCTCGCCGACGTCGCGGCGATGGAGGCGCTCATCGACGAGAACACGATCGCCCTCGTCGGGAGCGCCGCCAACTACGCCCACGGACTCATCGACCCCATCGAGGAGATCGCCGCCCTGGCGGCGAGCCGCGGGATCGGGATGCACGTCGACGGCTGCCTCGGCGGGCTGCTGCTCCCGTGGATCGAGCGGCTCGGCTACGACGTTCCCCTGTGGGACTTCCGGGTCCCTGGAGTCACCAGCATCAGCGCGGACACCCACAAGTACGGGTACGCCCTCAAGGGTTCGAGCGTCCTGCTCTACCGGAGCAAGGACCTGCGCAAGCACCAGTACTTCACCTATCCCGACTGGCCGGGCGGCCTCTACCTCTCGCCCGGCCTGGCAGGGTCGCGCAGCGGCGGCATCATCGCCTCCACCTGGGCTGCCATGCTCGCGACCGGCGAGTCCGGCTACCTCGACGCCGCCGACGCGATCATGCGTACCGCTGTGACGATCCGAGCCGGCATCCGTGAGGGCATCCCGGCGCTGCGCGTGATCGGCGACCCCACCTTCCTCGTCGCCTTCGCCGCCGCCGAGCCGGCCGGGGGCGCCGAGCCGCTCGACATCTATCTCGTCAACGACTCCCTCAAGGCCCAGGGCTGGCGGATGAACTCCCTCCAGCTTCCGCCCGCCCTGCACTTCTGCGTCACCCGGCCCAACACCCAGGACGGCGTCGCCGAGAGGTTCCTCGAAGCGCTGCGGATCGCGGTCGCCTACGCCGAGGAGCACCGCGGCGAGCCCGCGGAGTCCGGGGCGATGTACGGGTTCGGCGGCACCCCGCAGGGCAACGCCACCCTCGCCGCGGTGATGAGCGGCGTGCTCGACGCCATGCACGAGGTGGCGCCCGACACGGCACCTGATCCGGCGCCCGACCCTGCGCACACCTGAGAGGCCGGTCATGAGTGAGCGCTGGATCCTCGCCATCGACCTGGGAAACGGTGGTCCCAAGGTCGCCGTCGTCACGTTGAACGGCGAGGTCCTGCGCACCGCCCACCGTCCGGTGTCGGTCCAGATCGGTCTCGACGGGTCGGCCACCCAGGACGCCTCCGAGTGGTGGGACCTGCTCCGCGAGGCCGCGCGCGACGTCGTCGCCGCATCGGGCGCCTCCGGTTCGGACCTGCATGCCGTCGCGGTCACCGGCCAGTGGGCCTCCACCGTGCCCGTCGGCGCTGACGGGACCCCGGCCGGTCCCGTGCTGCTGTGGGCGGACACGCGCGCCCGCGACCTCGTCGCCGAGGTGGTCGGCGGTCCCGTCAGCGTCGCCGGCTACGCGCCGCAGAAGGTATTCCCGTTCGTCCGCACGACCGGTGGCGCTCCGACCCCCAGCGGCGCAGACCCCACCGGCCACTCCCTCCTGCTGCAGAGGCGGCTGCGCGAGGTCTACTCAGCCACCCGCGTGCTGCTCGAGCCGGTCGACTACCTCGGCCTGCGCCTGACCGGTCGTGCGGCCGCCACGCCCGCGTCGATGACTGCCTCCTGGCTCACGGACAACCGGCCCGGCGCCCCGGTGGGCTACGTCGACGAGCTGGTCCGCCGTACCCGTCGCGACCGCGACCGGCTGCCCGCGCTGGTCCCCACCGGCTCCGTGCTCGGTCCGCTCCTCGACTCTGTCGCCGAGGAGCTCGGCGTCGCCGGGGGAGTGCCGGTCGTGTGCGGGATCCCCGACGTGCACGCGGCCGTCGTCGGCTCCGGTGCCGTGGCGCCGTACGACACGCACCTGGCCGTGTCCACGACGGCCTGGATCTCGGCCCGGGTGCCGTTCAAGCGCACCGACGTGCTGCACTCGATCGCGACCATCCCCGGGCTCGACCCCGGTCATCCGATCGTCGCGAACAACCAGGAGACGGGCGGAGCGGCCCTGCAGTGGCTGCGCGAGCAGATCATCGCGCCCGACGACGGGCTCCTCGGTGGCGGGAGCGGCATCGGTGCCGAGGGCCGCGCGCCCGAGGACGCGTCGCCGTCGTACGAGGAGCTGCTGGCCCTGGCCGCGGGCGCCCCGGCGGGCAGCGAGGGCGTGCTGTTCATGCCGTGGCTCAACGGTGAGCGCAGCCCGGTGGAGGACAAGTACCTGCGGGCCGGGTGGCTGGGCATGTCGCTGCGGACCGACCGGGCGATGCTCGTGCGTTCGGTGCTCGAGGGCGTGGCCTACAACGCCCGCTGGCTCTTCGACCACTACGAGAAGTTCCTCAAGCGGCCGGTCCCGCGGCTGCGCATCCTCGGCGGCGGGGCGCAGAGCGACCTGTGGTGCCAGATCCATGCCGACGTGCTCGGGCGCACGGTGGAGCAGGTGGCCGACCCGCGGCACGCGCAGCTGCGCGGTGTCGCGCTGTGGGCCCGCATCTGTCTGGGGGAGCTGACGCTGCACGACGTCCCCGTGCTCGTGCCCGTGGCGCGGACGTTCCACCCCACAGCAGCGGCGGACTACCGCGCGGGGTACCGCGAGTACGTCAAGCTCGCCGGAACCCTCAAGGGGCTCTACCACCGTATGGGGCCGACCGGCTGACGCAGACCGGGGGCGCGGCGCCCGCGGGCACACGCGATCGCCGACGGACGTGCTCGTCGTGGTCGGATCGCGCGCCCCGTCAGCGGGGCAGGGTTCGTCGCAGCGGCTCGGGCGGGGAGAAGGTCCAGAAGTCCGGGTCGCCGGGATGGTCGCCGACCGGGGAGATGGTCCAGCCTCCCTCGTGCACCGCGTGATGGTGGCGGGAGCAGAGGAGCACCAGATTGTCGAGATCGGTCGGTCCACCGCGTTCCCACGACTGCACGTGGTGGGCCTGGGTCCGGCTCGGGTCGACCCGGCAGCCGGGGAACGCGCAGTGCCGGTCGCGCACGTCCAGCGCCCGGCGCAGCCGGGGTGGCACCGTCCGGTGCGCGCGTCCGACGTAGAGCACCGCGTCGGCGGAGTCACCGAGGAGCCCGGGCAGGCCGGGAGCGGTGCATCCCCGGGTGACGACCGCGGTGATCGTGGCGTCGCACAGCATCCGCCCGGTCGAGGCGGCCGGCTGGGGGAGCGGGTCGTCGTGGCCGGGCAGACCCAGGTCACCACCGAGGCCCCGCTGCAGCCGCTCGAGGTCGACGGTGAGAGTGATGTGCGGCCGTACGTCGTGGCGGGTTCCGAGCGAGCCGGAGTCGAGCAGCCTGGTGGCCAGGTGGCCCAGGGCGACGGCGAGCAGGTGCGGCCGCCGCCGACGGCGCTCGCGGTCGGCCACCGGTCCCTCGCCGTCAACGCGGTCCCGGTCGGCGAGCGCACCGGCACGGTGCCAGGCATCGATGGTCTGGTCGAGGACGGTGAGCAGGGCAGCGGCGTTCTCGGCGGTGAGATAGCCGTCCAGGAGGTAGCCCGGACCGGACTCGGTGAGCCGCAGCCGCTGGTCGTCGTAGGAGTCGAGAACCGCCTGCGCGGAGCCCTCCGGGTCGACCAGGTGCCTGAGCCGGCGCACCGCGCGGCGTACCTCGGACACCGTGGCCCGCTCCGCCAGCGGCAGCAGGATCGCCTCGGCCTCGGCGCGGCGCCGAGGCCGTTCGACCGAGGGGACGGTGCGCAGCGACGACTCGACGCCGGTCGTGATCGCGCGGACCTCCGCCTAGGTGACCCGGCCCGCCAACCAGGCCTCCGCTGTGGCCCGGTAGTCGTGGGCGAGCTCGTGGGAGCGGGCCACGACTGCGGCGGCCGCACCGGCGGACAGGCCCACCGCGTCCTGCAGCCAGCGTGACGTGGAGGTGTGGCCGACCGGCAGGGACGCGCTCGCGTGGGCCACGCCGGCGGCGACGGTGGCCACTGCCGTCGCACGGTCGACGGCGCGGAACACCTGTGCGGCCAGCTCGGGGACCGACGCCGGGTGCAGGGCGGACAGGCCGCCGAGGGCGACCAGTTCGGCCAGGTGGGCGGCCGCGCGCTCCAGGGCAGCGGCCGCCGCGGCGACCGTCTGCGCCGGGGGCGCTGCCGTGGTGCTCATGGGTCCAACCTAGGGAGGGGGTCTGACACTGCCGACCCCCGCTCGATGCCCCAGAACCCCTTTGTCCTCAGGGGAGTCCGCTGAGGGAGGAATCGGCGTACGACGGCCGCGAAGAGGCGTCGGCGCCCTCGACGTCGCGATCCGGGGGTGCGGACCCGTACACTGGTCTCACAACTGCACAGGGGGTGATCGGTTTCGACTTCGTCTGTCGTGACGGGAGAAGCGGGCCGAGGATGCTGGTCATCTCGTGAACGATCCAGCGCCTAAATACAAGTGCCAATTCTCAGCGCACTGACTTCGCCCTCGCTGCCTAAGCGAGCCTGAAGTCCGTCAGCCCGGGGGTGTTCCCGCTCCGGATCCTGGCGTCAGCTAGGGGACTCACTGCGATCCCGGTCACGGGGTGACGCAGGACATCACACAGTGACTGGGCCCGTCGGCAGCTTGCCTGCGTGACTGCCGGGGCCGAGAAAAGCACAGCAGGCTGCGCCCGGAGAAGACCCCGATCGCCAACGAAGGACGCGGGTTCGATTCCCGCCACCTCCACTGAGAGGACTGAGAAGGATTCCCTCGATCGATGCAGAGGCATTCCGGCTGAGTCCTCACCCCCCATGCAGAACGAGGCCCACCCCCGACAGGGGTGGGCCTCGCTGTTTCCTTGGTCAGCGGCGTCCCGGCGGCGGCCGCGAGCTGTCTGCGCCACCCCGCAATCAGCCGTTCACTCTCGCGGCGCAGTGCTCGTCGGTGGGCCAGGACGGCTCAGGTGGGCCGGACGTCCGCGTGTACTCGTCAGTGCGTGACGGCGAACCAGCGACCCTCAGGGTCGCTGAAGGCGAAGCTCCTGACGCCGGAGTGTTCGCCGATCTCCATCGCCGTGACCCCACGCTCGATCAGCCGCGCCCGTGCCGACTCGAGGTCGTCGGCCTGCAGCGCGAGGGAGGGGGTCGCGAGATCGAGGCCGTAGGGGTTGTCGGCCATCACGGCGAGCGGCACGAGCTCGAAGGCGAACGGCTGATCGGCGAAGCCGACCTGGACGATCGAGAAGTCGCCGACCTCCTTGCGGTCCTTCTCCACCATTCCCACCTGCTCCACCCAGAACCTCCGGCAGGCGTCGACGTCGGTGACGTAGAGAACGACGTAGCGGACGCGCATCATCTCGATCCTCTCGGTGGCTATGAGGCGTGCCTGCCGCCGCCACCGTAGCGAGGACCCTCCCGCGGGTCATGCTCGTTCGTCTTCGGTGCGGGACGTGTCGGTTCCGCCGGTCGGCTCACCCGCCGGATCGGCCGACGCCGAAGCACCAGACCAGCAACAGGAGCGAACCGAGGTAGCCAACGGCTTGGGGCACGACGAGCCCGGCGCCGGCAGAGTCCCAGTCGTCGATCCCGGAGATGACCCCCGGCAGGACTGCGAGACCGACGACCATGAGAGCCGCGGCGACGACGCCGACCCACCGCAGCCAACCTGGCCCGCTGCCCGTCGCGAGGACGGTCAGCTCCTCCAGGTGTCGGCATCTCCGCGGTTCCTCCTCGCGCCCGCCTCTGCGGTGGGAAGGTGAGTGATCTCAGGGCATACATCACGGGGTCACGTCCCGTAGCCCCGTGCGCCCCGGCGGCAGAGGAGCCGTACGATGAGTGGTATCCACGTCAAGACGTTCGACAGGCCCGACCAGACCCGAACACCCGCCAAGACCACCGTCGAGGTCCTGGAGCTCGGCGGCGCCGAGGTCGCGCGCTTCACCTTCGATCCCGGCTGGACGTGGTCCGAGTGCATCAAGCCGGTCGTCGGCACCGACTCGTGCCAGGTCGACCACGTCGGTCTCATGCAGACCGGACGCCTCGTCGTCCGCCACGAGGACGGCTCGGAGGCGACCTTCACCGCCGGTGACGCCTACCGGATCCTTCCCGGGCACGACGCCTGGGTGGACGGCGACGAGCCGGTCGTGGCGTTCGAGTTCAAGAGCGCGGCGGACTACGCACGCGGCTAGGAATCGCACCCCGCTCCACGTCGGACCGCCCGGGCGAGCGACCCGGGCGATCCGACGCGCGCAACGCGACCCCGATCGCCGACGGGTCCCGGGACCGCCACCGGATCCCGCACTCCCGCCCTCCACCCCTCCACCCCTGTGGGTGTCTCCCTGGACCTTCGGAACGGTCTCGGCCGCGCACGGGCATCGTGCAGTTCGCCACCGACCTCGAGACCCGGGAGCTACTCCTTCGCCTGATCCCGTGACCGATCACCCGGCACGGGTACGCCGTGCGGGACGACGATCGGGCGTCAGGCGGGGGCGCCGGCGAGCTCGGGCTCGTCCTCGATCGCGGCCACGAACTGCGCGTTGTAGAGCTCGTAGTAGGCGCCGCGAGCGGCGAGCAGCTCGTCGTGCGTGCCCTGCTCGACGATCGAGCCGTGCTCCATGACCAGGATGAGGTCGGCATCGCGGATCGTGGAGAGCCGGTGCGCGATCACGAAGCTCGTGCGGTCCGAGCGCAGCGCCGCCATGGCCTTCTGCACGAGCACCTCGGTGCGGGTGTCGACCGAGCTGGTCGCCTCGTCGAGGATGAGCAGCGACGGGTCGGCGAGGAAGGCGCGCGCGATCGTCACGAGCTGGCGCTCGCCGGTGCTCAGGTTGCTGGCCTCGTCGTCGATGACCGTGTCGTAGCCGTCCGGCAGGGCCCGGACGAAGCGGTCGACGTAGGTCGCGCCTGCTGCCGCGTGGATCTCCTCGTCGGTCGCGCCGGGTCGTCCGTAGGCGATGTTGTCGCGGATGGTCCCGCCGAACAGCCAGGTGTCCTGCAGCACCATGCCGACCTCGCTGCGTAGGTGATCGCGCGTCATCCCCGAGATGTCCTGGCCGTCCAGGGTGATCCGTCCGCCGTCGAGCTCGTAGAACCGCATGATCAGGTTGACCAGGGTGGTCTTGCCTGCCCCGGTCGGGCCGACGATCGCGACCGACTGGCCGGGCTCGGCCACGAGCGAGAGGTCCTCGATGAGCGGGGTGTCCTCGGCGTAGCGGAACGACACGTGCTCGAACTCCACGCGGCCCTGCGGCTGGGGGAGCTCCACCGGCAGGTCGGGGTCGGGCAGCTGCTCGTCGGCGTCGAGCAGCTCGAAGACGCGCTCGGCCGAGGCGACCCCGGACTGGAGCACGTTCGACATCGACGCGACCTGGGTGAGCGGCTGGCTGAACTGCCGGGAGTACTGGATGAAGGCCTGCACGTCGCCGAGGGTCATGGCACCGGATGCCACGCGCAGCCCTCCGATGACCGCGATGAAGACGTAGTTGAGGTTCCCGATGAAGGTGATGGCGGGCATGATGATGCCGCTCAGGAACTGGGCGCCGGAGGCCGCCTGGTAGAGCTGCTCGTTGCGCTCGCGGAAGGCCTCCTCGGCCTCCGCCTGGTGGCCGAACACAGTCACCAGCGCGTGCCCGGAGTAGGTCTCCTCGATGTGGCCGTTGAGCTTGCCGGTCTGGTCCCACTGCTGGATGAACAGCGGCTGGGAGCGCTTGGCGATCTGCGCGGTGACCACGATCGACAGTGGCACCGAGACGAGCGCCACCACTGCGAGCAGCGGCGAGATCCAGAACATCATCGCGAGAACGCCGATCAGGGTCAGCAGCGCGTTGAGCAGCTGGCTGAAGGTCTGCTGCATCGTGGTCTGGACGTTGTCGATGTCGTTGGTGACCCGGCTGAGCAGCTCACCGCGAGGCACCGTGTCGAAGTAGCGCAGCGGCAGCCGGTGCAGCTTCTCCTCGACGTCGGTGCGCATGCGCAGGGCGGTGCGCTGGACGACACCGTTGAGCACGTACGCCTGGACGTACATGACGAGCGAGGCCATGACGTAGAGGAACAGCACGAGCAGCAGCACGTTGCGCAGCGCGTCGAAGTCGATGCCCTGCCCGGGGACGATGGTCATGCCGGAGATGAGGTCGGCGTACTGGTCCTGCCCCTCCGCTCGCAGGGCGGCCTCCGCCTCCGCCTGGGAGATCCCTGCGGGGAGCTGGGCGCTGATGACGCCCTCGAAGATGATGTTGGTCGCGTTGCCCAGCAGCTTCGGACCGACGACGCTCAGCGCGACCCCGAGCGTGGTCAGCGCCACGACCAGGACCACGAGGGCGCGCTCAGGGTGCAGCTGCCCGAACAGTCGCCTCGCCGAGGGCCAGAAGTTCAACGACTTCTCCGCCGGCAGCCCCGCTCCGCCCATCATCCCGCCGTGCCCGCCGCCGGGGCGGCCCATGGGACCGCGGGGGGCGTTGGCGATGCGCGCCGGGCTGGTCCGGTTCGCCTGCTCCTTCTGGCTCACGCCGCCACCTCCTCGGCGGGGCGCTGCGACTCCACGATCTCGACGTACGTCGGGCAGCTCTCGAGCAGGTCCTCGTGCCGGCCGACCCCGACAAGCTCGCCGTGGTCGAGCACCAGGATCTGGTCGGCGTCGACGATGCTGGACACGCGCTGGGCGACCGTGATCACCGTGGACTCGCGCGTGATCGGTCGCAGCGCCGCGCGCAGGCGGGCGTCGGTCGCGAGGTCGAGCGCGGAGAACGAGTCGTCGAACAGGTAGATCTCGGGACGGCGGATGACCGCGCGGGCGATCGCGAGGCGCTGCCGCTGACCGCCGGAGAAGTTGGTGCCGCCCTGGCTGACCTCGGAGCCGAGCCCGTCGGGCAGTGCCCGGACGAAGTCCTCGGCCTGGGCGACGCGCAGCGCCTCCCAGACCTCCTCCTCGGTGGCGTCGCGCTTGCCGTAGCGGAGGTTGTCGGCCACCGTCCCGGTGAACAGGTACGCCTTCTGCGGCACGAGCCCGATCCGGGAGTGCAGCACCTCGGGATCGAGCTCGCGCACGTCGACGCCGTCGACGAGGACGGCGCCGCCGGTCGCGTCGAACAGCCGAGGGATCAGCGAGAGCAGTGTGGTCTTGCCGGACCCGGTGCTGCCGATGATCGCGGTGCTCTGGCCGGCGGTGGCGGTGAAGGACACGTCACAGACGACAGGGTCCTCGGCGCCCGGGTAGCGGAAGGTGGCGCGACGCAGCTCGACGTGGCCGCGCTCGACGACGGTGGCGACCGGGTTGGCGGGGGAGACCACCGTCGACTCGGCCTCGAGGACCTCGGTGATGCGCTCGGCGCTCACCGCAGCGCGCGGCACGAGCACGAGCATGAACGTCGCCATCATGATCGCGCCGAGGATCTGAACCAGGTACGCCAGGAACGCGGTGAGCGCCCCGACCTGCATGTCGCCCTCCGCGATGCGCTGCCCGCCGAACCACAGCACCCCGACGCTCGAGACGTTCATGACGAGCATGACCGTGGGGAACATCAGCGCCATGAGCCGTCCGACGCGCAGCGACACCGTCGTGAGGTCGTCGTTCGCGGCGCCGAACCGGTCGCGCTCGACCGGCTCGCGCACGAAGGCGCGGACCACGCGGATGCCGGTGATCTGCTCGCGCAGCACCCGGTTCACGGTGTCGATGCGGGTCTGCATGCGCCGGAACTGCGGGATCATGCGGGACACGATCAGGCCGACGGCGATGACCAGCGCGATGACGCTCACGACGATGATCCACGCGAGCCCGACGTCCTGCTGCAGCGCCATGATGATGCCGCCGATGGCCATGATGGGCGCCGTCACCATCATCGTGGCCGTCAGCAGCACCAGCATCTGCACCTGCTGCACGTCGTTGGTGGTGCGGGTGATGAGTGAGGGCGCGCCGAAGCGGGTCACCTCGCGGGCGGAGAACGTGCCGACGTGGTGGAAGATCGCGGCCCGGGTGTCACGACCGAAGCCCATGGCGGAGCGCGCTCCGAACCACACGGCCCCGATCGAGCACGCCACCTGGACGAGCGTGACGCCGAGCATGACCGCGCCGACCTGGAGGATGTAGGTGGTGTCGGCCCGCGCGACGCCGTTGTCGATGATGTCGGCGTTGAGGGTGGGCAGGTAGAGCGCGGCGATCGTGCCGAGGAACTGGAGCGCGACCACGGCCGCGAGCGCGCGCTTGTACGGCTGCAGGTAGGTCCGCAGCAGGGAGATCAGCACTCGTCCTCCGGAGGGTCGGGCCTACACCCCAGCATCATCCTCCCTCCCGCTATTCCCGGCATGGGCGATCCCGGCCGGCGGTCCGCTCCGGGCAGGGATGCCCCTGGGGCCGTGCTGACTCCCCGCGGTCCGGCGCGTGCTGGATCGGTCGTACGCCGTCGCTCGTCGGCGATGTCAGGCGGTCGGCGGGGCCGGGCTGCTCGGCGGGCCGCTGTCGTCCGGTCCGGTCGAGCCCGGTGTCGTCGAGGTATCGCCCGCCACGTGCGCGCCCTCGGCCGCCGAGCCGCGGCGCATGAGCAGCCAGGTGAGGAGCCCACCGACGACGATCACGAGCAACGCGATCCACAGCCACGGCGACGTGCCGCTGGCCTCGTCGCCGCCGGACGCGTTGGTGGTCCCGCTCGGCGACGCGGACGCGGAGGCGGTCTCGGTCGGAGTCGCGGTGACCGTGGCCGTCTCGGTCGCTGTCTCGGTCGCCGTCGCCGTCGCTGTCTCGGTCGCTGTCTCGGTGGCCGTCTCGGTCGCCGTCGCTGTCTCGGTGGCCGTCTCGGTCGCGGTGGGCGACTGCGTGCGGGTGGGCGTGCGGCTCGGCGACGGGGTGGCGGAGGCGGACTCGCTCGCCGTCTCCGACGGTGTCTCGGTGGGCTGCTCGGACGACCGGGTGGCGCTGGGGAGCGCCGCGGACGCGGACGACCTGAGCTCGGACGCCTTACTCGACACGGCGCCCTGGAGGGGGCCGCCCTCGCCGCACCCGCTCACGGCGACCATCACGACGAGTCCGAGACCCGCGATCGCCCGAGTGCCTCTGCTCATCGTCGGATCCTCTCCATCGTCGTGACAGGACTGCCGGCCGGCCGTGACGTCCTGTCCCCACGCTAGGGAGTCGTGACGCCGCCGCCGCGCCGATCCGGCACCTGCGAGTGGGATCGAGACAGCCTTGTGACCCCGCGGTCACCGCGACGCTCCGGCGAGGCGGCTGGTCGGTCAGCGCGTCGCCATGAGGTAGTCTGTTCACAGTTCGCCGGTCCCGGGTGGCACTGACCCCGCGGCGAAATCCGACTCTCGAGGGACGCGCTCCGACAGCGCTGCGCCCTCTGCCTCCGGCCCAGTGACCGGGTGCGGCGCTCCCGCCGGGATGCGCCACGGTCCGTCCTCGTTCGACGCAGAGCGCTATCGCGCTCGTGCGTCGCGTGCGCCCGGACCTCGACTTCGGAAGGTCCCATGAGCACCAGCTCCACCTCCTCGCGTCCCGACGGCTCGTCACGTCGCCGTCGGCGTCCCGCGTCCCCCACTTCCACGCCCACGACGCCGAACGGGCGTGCGGCGGCACCTGCCGCGCCACGGCCCTCGCGCCCCGCGCCGCAGCCGGCCCGCGCGACCGAGCCGGTCGGCTTCGCCGAGCTGGGCGTGCCGAGCAACCTCGTCGACGTGCTCGCACGCCAGGGGATCGCCACCGCGTTCCCGATCCAGGCCGCCACGCTGCCTGACGCGCTCTCGGGCCGTGACGTGCTCGGCCGCGGCCGTACCGGCAGCGGAAAGACGATCGCCTTCGCCCTGCCGCTCGTCGCGGCCCTCATGGCCGACGGTCGGCGCACTCGTCGCTCCTACCCGCGCGCACTCGTGCTGCTCCCCACCCGCGAGCTCGCCACCCAGGTGCACGCCACCCTGGCCCCGCTCGCCGAGGCGGCCGGCCTGCGCGCCACCACGGTCTTCGGCGGCGTGAGCCAGCAGCGTCAGGTCCGTGCGCTCGAGTCCGGCGTCGACATCCTCGTCGCGTGCCCGGGACGCCTCGAGGACCTCATGCGCCAGAAGCACGTGCGTCTCGACGACGTGCTGGTCAGCGTCCTCGACGAGGCCGACCACATGGCCGACCTCGGCTTCCTCCCCGGTGTCCGTCGCATCCTCGACGCGACCCCCCGCGACGGTCAGCGGCTCCTGTTCTCGGCCACGCTGGACAACGGCGTGGACGTCCTCGTCCGTCGCTACCTCGACTCGCCCGTGACCCACTCGGTCGACGACGATGCGAGCACCGAACCCGACATCGACCACCACGTGTTCACCACGACCGCGGCCGACAAGCCCGCCGTCGTGCGCGAGCTCGCGTCTGGCCAGGGCCGCAGCGTGCTGTTCATGCGCACCAAGCACTCCGCCCGCAAGCTCGCGCGCGACCTCACACAGGCCGGGATCCCCGCGGTCGACCTGCACGGCAACCTCGCGCAGAACGCCCGCGACCGGAACCTCGCGGCCTTCCGTGACGGCACCGTGCGTGTCCTCGTCGCGACCGACATCGCGGCACGCGGCATCCACGTCGACGACGTCAACCTCGTCGTGCACGTGGACCCGCCGGAGGAGCACAAGGCCTACACGCACCGTTCCGGCCGCACCGCGCGTGCCGGTGCGTCGGGCGTCGTGGTCACCCTCCAGACCCCGGCGCAGAAGAGCGATGTGGCCCAGCTCGTCCGCCGTGCCGGGATCAGCCCCACGCACGTCAGCGTGCGTCCCGGCGCACCCGAACTGATGTCGCTGACCGGCCCCTGGGCCGAGCGTGTCGAGCCGTCGGCAGCCACCGTCAGTGCGTCCGCACCCGCACGCGGTCCCCGCGGAGGTAGCCGTGGCGCCGGACGCAGTGGCTCGGGCTCGTCTCAGGGCAAGGGCCGTGGCCGCAGCGGCGGCGGGCAGCGCGGTGGGTCGTCCTCCGGCTCCGGCTCGCGCAACGCCTCGCCCCACAGCGGCTCGTCCTCGGCTCCGGCGCGCCGCCAGTCGGCGGCCGAGTTCTCCGCGGGTCGCCGAGGCCGCTGAGCCGCGCAGGCCGGCAGAATCCAGACGGCCCCCTCCGACGCAGTGTCGGAGGGGGCCGTCTGCCGTCTACCGTCTGTGGCCAGGGGCACGCGGTCACGACACGCGCCTCCCGGTCGCCGCCGTAGCGATCGGCGGTGTAGGTGGGCGGTGACGTGATTACGGAGTCGCGACCTCCGTGGCTCCCTCGTCATCGTCCCGGGTCCGTCCGAGCGCGACGAGGCCGCCGCCGACGACGAGCATCGAGGCGGCCAGACCGGCCAGCAGGCCCACCTGGTCGCTCCCCGTGTGCGCCAGCATGGGTGGTGACGTCGTGGTCTGGTGACCCGGCGTGGTCTGGTGACCCGGCGTGGTCTGGTGACCAGCCGCTGTGGGCGTGCCGGTCGTCGTGCCGGTGCTCGTCACGACCACAGTCGCGTCGGTCGGCGGCGTCATGACGTCGGGCGGCTCCACGACCTCGACCACGGTGGGGACCTGTCCCGGGGTCGCGGTGGGGACCTGGCCGGGGACGGCGGTGGGGACCTGGCCGGGGGTGTTGACCACCGAGGGGACCTGTCCCGGGGTGGCGGTGGGGACCTGGCCGGGGACGGCGGTGGGGACCTGGCCGGGGGTGTTGACCACCGAGGGGACCTGGCCGGGGGTGGCGGTGGGGACCTGGCCGGGGACGGCGGTGGGGACCTGGCCGGGGGTGTTGA
>JAHECT010000149.1 GCA_024641605.1 Micrococcales bacterium | reverse complement strand
CGTGCGGCGCGCGCTGCGCGTCCGCCGGGAGAGCCCCGTCCTCGGGGACGGGGAGATGGAGTGGCTCCGGCTCGGGGCCGACGACGTGGTGGCGTTCCTCCGGCCGGGAGCTCGCCCGCAGCACGCGAGCGTGACCGTGATCATCGCGACCGGCGACCAGGACCGGGTGCTCGACGTGCCGGGCGAGGTCCTCGTCCAGACCGGCGGGGTGACCCGCCGCGACGACGGAGCCCTCGTGCTGCCGCCGACGTCGGCCTGCTGGGTCGGCTGAGCGGGGTGCGGATCAGCGGACGACGCTGAGCCGCACCGGAGCCGAGGTGTTGCGGACGAACACCTGTCCGGCGGGCGTGACGAGGCGCTTCCAGCCGCTGATCGTGGCGGTCTCGATGCGCGCGCCCGGGTGGGCCAGGAACCCGAGCAGACGCGCCGCGTGCAGGGCACGCATCGGCAGGCCGCCCCAGCCGGGCGCGTCCCAGGTGGCCTCGGCCACCAGGTCCGCGGACAGCGACCCGGTGGCGGGCACCGCGGACCGGAACGAGGCGACTGCGGCGTCGACGAGACCGGCGACGTCACCGGCGGTGCCGCGCTCCCCCGGCATCCACGTGCCCGGGGGTGGCAGCACCGCGAGGGAGGCGGAGCCGGTGACCGGGTCGGGCAGGGGGATCTCGGAGACGGTGGGCAGGCGCGCCACGTCGCCGAGGATGTCGCGCAACCGGCCCGCCGACACCGTCGTGTCGACGGGGTCCGCGGGGGCGGAGGCCATCGGCAGCGCCACGAAGCCGAGCACGTCGAGCGGGCTCGGGGCGTAGACGCCCAGGACGGTCCGCCGGGTCTGCACCCGGACGGCGGCACGCTCGTCCCAACCGGTCACCCGCGCCAGGAACCCCGCCAGGTGCGCCGACTCGTCGCGGGCGAGGTTCAGTGGGATCACCGCGTCACCCTCGCACAGCGCGCGACGTACGGCGCGTCGAGGAACCCGCACGCGGGCCCGCGGTCAGCCGCGGGTGAGCTTGCGGTAGGTCGCACGGTGCGGACGGGCCGCCTCTGCCCCGAGGCGCTCGATCTTGTTCTTCTCGTAGGACTCGAAGTTGCCCTCGAACCAGAACCACTGCGAGTCGCCCTCGTAGGCGAGGATGTGCGTCGCGATGCGGTCGAGGAACCACCGGTCGTGCGAGGTGATCACGGCGCAGCCCGGGAACTCGAGCAGCGCGTTCTCGAGCGACCCGAGGGTCTCGACGTCGAGGTCGTTGGTCGGCTCGTCGAGCAGGATCAGGTTGCCACCCTGCTTGAGCGTCAGGGCCAGGTTGAGCCGGTTGCGCTCACCACCCGAGAGCACACCCGCCTTCTTCTGCTGGTCGGGTCCCTTGAAGCCGAACGCCGAGACGTAGGCGCGGCTGGGCATCTCGACCTGACCGACCTTGATCCAGTCGAGCCCGTCGGAGACGACCTCCCACACGTTCTTCTGCGGCTCGATGCCGGCCCGGTTCTGGTCGACGTAGGAGAGCTTGACCGTCTCCCCGACGCGCAGGTCGCCCGAGTTCGGCAGCACGTCCTTGTCGTCGCTGCCGCCCTCGGCCGCGGCCACGATCATCGTGAAGAGCGTGGTCTTGCCGACGCCGTTGGGACCGATGACACCGACGATCCCGTTGCGCGGCAGGGTGAAGGACAGGTCGTCCATGAGCAGCCGGTCGTCGAAGCCCTTGGTCAGGCCGGTCGCCTCGACCACAAGGTTGCCCAGCCGCGGGCCCGGCGGGATCTGGATCTCGTCGAAGTCCAGCTTGCGGGTCTTCTCGGCCTCCGCTGCCATCTCCTCGTAGCGGTCGAGGCGGCTGCGGGACTTCGTCTGGCGGGCCTTCGCGTTGGAGCGCACCCACTCGAGCTCGTCGGAGAGGCGCTTCTTGAGCTTGGCGTCCTTGGCCCCCTCGACCTTGAGGCGCTCCTGCTTCTTCTCCAGGTACGTCGAGTAGTTGCCCTCGTAGGGGTAGGCCCGACCGCGGTCGAGCTCGAGGATCCACTGGGCGACGTTGTCGAGGAAGTAGCGGTCGTGGGTGATGGCCACGATCGTGCCGGGGTACTTCTCGAGGTGCTGCTCGAGCCACTGCACGCTCTCGGCGTCGAGGTGGTTGGTCGGCTCGTCGAGCAGCAGCAGATCCGGCTGCTGGAGCAGCAGCTTGCAGAGCGCCACCCGGCGCTTCTCGCCACCGGAGAGCACCGACACGTCGGCGTCCGGGGGTGGGCAGCGCAGCGCGTCCATCGCCTGCTCGAGCTGGGAGTCGAGGTCCCACGCGTTGAGATGGTCGATCTGGTCCTGCAGCTTGCCCATCTCCGCGAGCAAGGTGTCGTAGTCCGCCTCAGGATCGGCCAGCTCGGCGGAGATCTCGTTGAACCGGTCGAGCTTGGCCTTGGTCTCGGCGACTCCGTCCTGGACGTTCTCCCACACGGTCTTGGTCTCGTCCAGGCCCGGCTCCTGAGCGAGCATCCCGACGCTGTACCCCGGGGTCAGGAGGGCGTCGCCGTTGGAGACGTGGTCCACCCCGGCCATGATCTTGAGCAGCGAGGACTTGCCGGCGCCGTTGGGCCCGACCACGCCGATCTTGGCGCCGGGGAGGAAGGACAGGGTGACGTCGTCCAGCACGACCTTGTCGCCGTGAGCCTTGCGGGCCTTGCGGAGGGTGTAGATGAACTCAGCCATGGGTCCTGACCTGCGCGGGGATGGGGTGGATCGCCCGGCAAGGGTAACCGCCGCGAGATCCGTCGCGACCGGGCGGCTCGTTCGCCCGTGCTGCTGGCCGAGGCCTGGACATCACGGCACGCGGCACGGCGCCGCCCACGCCACGAAGGACCGCGCCGTGCCCGGCGTCGCTCACCCCGGGCGCACGGATGGCTGCTCAGGCGGCGGGAATGTCCGGGCGCCCCCAGTCGTCACCCTCACCGACCCCCTGACCTGCGGCTACGGGCGGCCCCGCGTCCTCGTGCGCCGGGTCGAGGCTCCGGTGCCCGGCGATGTCGGCCGTCTGCGGCCCGCGCCGGCTGCGGGTGAAGACCGCCTGCCCCCGGGTGAGGTCGTGGCCGATGCGCTCCGCCTCGACCTCGTGGACCACGACCGTGCGTCCGTCGCGCTCGTACTCACGCTGGCGCAGCTTGCCCACGACCAGGACCGGCTGTCCCTTGGCAAGGGAGCGCGCGCAGTTCTCGCCGAGGGCACGCCAGGCGGACACCGACAGGTAGAGCGCGGGCCGGTCGACCCAGGCACGTGTGGTGCGGTCGAGGTACCCGTCGGACACGGCGATCCGGAAGTGGGCCACGACGCTGGTCGGCGTCTGGCGGAGGGTGACGTCGCTGGCGAGATTGCCGACGAGGGTGATGGAGGACGACAGCATGGGCCCACCCTTCGAGGGACCGGGACGGTCCCGGTCGCGGGTCGTCAGCGTCCGCAGCGCGTCGGCCCACGGGAGCAGGGGGTGACCGGAGCTGGGGACGACGCACCGGGGCAGCGGGTCTGGGGATCGACCGGGTCGGCGGCACAATGGACCGCGACGCCCGGCCGGCCGGGCGACGGCGCCCGTAGCTCAACGGACAGAGCATCCGGTTTCTACCCGGCTGGTTGGGGGTTCGAGTCCCTCCGGGCGCGCCACGATCGGGTGATCGGGCCGGCCGACCCGTGACGCACGGTGATCGACCCGGTTAGCCTGGGACGACCGCGCGCCACCGGGGCCGCGCGCGACCCACCTCGGAGGTGGGACCCATGACAGGTCCGTACAAGTTCGGTGACGTCGTGGATGGCTATCGCTGGACGGTGCTGGGCTGGGAGCAGGTCGAGGGCACCGACGCCTCGGCCTCCGCGGCGCTGCGCCACGCCATGGACACCCGGATCGAGACCGCGAGCACTCCCCCGCCGGCGCGGCACACGAGTACCGCCGCACGCGCGCAGGCGCAGGTCGACACCCGGCCGACGCAGGCGCCGGCCGAGGACCCCCCGCCCGTGGTGGCGGACCCCGCCGTCGCCACGGAGGCCGCGGCGGAGACGCTGACCACGCCGGGCGGTGACGAGCTGCGCTGGACCGCGGTCGGCTGGGAGGTCGTCCCGCCGACGGAGCAGGCGGCGGCAGCCGACAGCCTGGCCACCGCCGAGGTCGAGCCGCCGGCAGCGGCCACGCCCGTCGTGAGCGTCGACCCGCCGGAGGAGTTCGCCGACGTGCTCGCAGCGGCACCCTCCGCGCCCCCGCTCGAGGCCGACCTGGTCGGCGACGACGCGGCCCTCGACGCGCCCGTCGTAGACCTGCGCGAGGTGAGCATCGAGCGCGCCGTCACGCTGCCCGAGCCCACCGCGGGCTGGTACCCCGGCTGACCGGTGGCGGGCGTCCGTCCTCAGGACGTGGGGTAGACCTCGACCTCGGTGGCCTTGACCGAGAGCCACACCGCCGACCCCGGTCGCAGCCCCAGCTCCGCGACCGCAGCCGCCGTGAGGTCCACCTGCAGCGACGGTGAGCCCGCCACCGCGACCCGGACCCGGTCCCCGGTCGTCTGCACCGACTCGACGCTGCCCGGCCAGACGTTGCGCGGGCTTCCCGTCGGTCGATCGCCGTGCAGCGCCACGGCGGCCGGGCGGACGGCGAGCAGCACCGGCCCCGAGGCGTACCGGTCCGCGACGGTCCACGTCCCGCCGCCGCGCACGTCCACGTGCCCATCGTGCGCGCGACCGCGCAGCAGGTTGATGCCGAGCAGCTGTGCGACGTAGTCCGTCGCCGGGCGGCGGCCCAGGTCCTGCGCCGAGCCGAGCTGGGCGACGGTGCCGGCCTCGACCACGAGGATGCGGTCGCCGAGCACGAGCGCGTCCACCGGGTCGTGCGTGACCAGCAGGGTGGGGCCGGCGTGGTCGCGCAGGTGCTCCGCGAGCCAGGCCCGGACCCGCACGCGCGACTCCACGTCGAGCGCCGCCAGTGGTTCGTCGAGCAGCAGCGCGACGGGGTCGGGCGCGAGTGCGCGGGCGAGCGCCACCCGCTGGGCCTCGCCTCCCGACAGCGTGGCGGGCGCGCGGTCGGCGTACTCGCCGAGGCCGAGTCGTCCCAGCTGCGCCCGGGCGAGCTCGCGTGCCGATGTCCGGGTCGCTCCTCCCGCCCGGACGCCGAAGGCCACGTTGTCGGTCACCGACAGGTGCGGGAAGAGGCGGTGGTCCTGGAAGACCAGGCCGATCCGGCGACGGCTCGGCGGGACGAACACGTCGGCCGCGACGTCGTCGACGACGACCCCGCCCACCTCCAGGTGCCCGTCGGTCAGCGGTGCCAGCCCGCTGACGGCCCGCAGGAGCGTGGTCTTGCCCGCGCCGTTGGGCCCGAGCACGGCCAGCACCTCGCCCGGCCCCGCCTCGATGCCGACATCGAGGCGGAACGCGTCCCGCTCGACGACCACCCGGCCGCTGAGCCCGGTCATGGTGCCGTCCGCAGCCACCGGTCGCGC
>JAHECT010000148.1 GCA_024641605.1 Micrococcales bacterium | reverse complement strand
ACCGCCAGCTACATGACAGGGCCGCCCGGCTCCGACCTCCCCCCCGAGACGGTGACGGTCATCGACGTCCGTACGGGCTTCGCCGTCGCGGGCTTCCTCGGGCTGTCGGCCCTGTTCCACCTGGTCGTGGCGTCGCCTACGTTCTTCGGCCGTTACAAGACCGGCCTGGAGCAGCACCGCAACTACTTCCGCTGGGTGGAGTACTCCCTGTCCAGCTCGTTGATGATCGTGCTCATCGCGCAGCTCACCGGGATCAACGACATCGCGGCGCTCCTCGCGATCTTCGGCGTCAACGCCTCGATGATCCTGTTCGGCTGGCTGCAGGAGAAGTACCAGGAACCCGGTGACGGCGGCTGGCTGCCCTTCATCTTCGGCTGCGTCGCCGGCATCGTCCCGTGGCTCGCCGTGCTGGTCTACGTCGTCTCCCCCGGCTCCACGAGCGGGGCTGAGCCGCCGGCGTTCGTCTACGGAATCATCGTGTCGCTCTTCCTGTTCTTCAACGTGTTCGCGCTCAACCAGTGGCTCCAGTACAAGCAGAAGGGCCGCTTCCGCGACTACCTCGTCGGCGAGCGCGCTTACGTGACCCTGAGCCTTGTCGCGAAGTCGGCGCTGGCCTGGCAGGTCTTCGGCGGGACGCTCGCCCCCTGACGAGCCCGCACCCCGGACCCCGGGTTCCAGGTTCAGTCCCGCGGCCGAGCGACGACCTCTCCCGCCCGCGGAACTGGCCTGCGACGCTGCGACCCGTGCTGTCCGCCTGCCGGGTGTGGCACCAGCGACTGAGCCGAGACCTGCGCGCGTCAGCGGGTAGGTCTCGGCTCAGTCGCTGGGTCGTCGCGGAAAGGTCAGACGCCCTCAGCGGCTTCGAGACGTCCCGACTGGACGGCTGCCACGAGCGACTCGTGGTCCTTCTCCGCCTGGTCCGCGTACAGACGGGACCACGTAGCGATGGCGCCGTCGAAGCGCTCGCCGTCGGCAAGGTAGCCACGGATGACGGCGCCGTCGGGACTCTGCGCGTGGGCGCGCGCGAGAAGCCGGCCACACAGGCGCGAGTAGCCGAGCAGCACGTCCGGAGTCAGGGAAGAGAGGTCGATGGAACCCTTCATGTCGCGGAACTGCCGGACGTAGAAGTCGCGACCGTTGTGCTCGAACCAGCCGAGGAACCGGTCACTCGCCGCCTGCATCACGCGCTGACCCGCGACCACTCGGAAGCCTTCCCGTCCGTAGGCAGGCTGGGCCACGACCCGTCGACCGACCCGTTGCCGCGGCATGCCGCCATACGTCACGAGCACCGACGGCGGGGCCTCCTTGACCTGGAGGAACAGCGGCTCGCCGGCCGGCCCGATGAGCAGGACGATGTGGCACCGGGTCCCGACCGAACCGACGCCGACGACGCGTAGGGCGGTGTCCACCATCTCGTACTGCTCGAGCAGGACCGCGATGTCCGGTGACACCGTGTCCTTGTACGCACGCAGGAGATCGGGGACCACCGCCGCGTCGACCAGGCCCGGGTGCTGGACGATCGGCGGCTGGTCCGCGATCCGTGGGCGGCCGTCGACGTCCTGAGTCGTGATCTTCCTCAGCACGGCATCGGACGTGCGCTTGCGAGCCTTCTTGCCCGCCTCTGCAAGGACTCGGCGACCCGGACCGGCGGCAACGCGCTGGATCTCCTCGGCGTCAGCCCCGAAGTAGAAGCGCTCGAGCGCGGTCATCCCGTACAGCGCCCGGAGACTGTCCCGGTAGGCGCCGACCGATGCCGCGACCGCGTCCCCGCACCAGTCCTCGGTCTGACCGATGTCTCGGCCCGCTAGCACGATGCTCGCGCCCATGCGCTTGACGTCCCACTCCCACGGGGCGGGGTTGGCTTCGTCGAAGTCGTTGAGGTCGAACATGAGGCGCCGCTCCGGGGAGGCGAACAGGCCGAAGTTGGCCACGTGGGCGTCGCCGTCGGCCACGACGAAGACGTCAGTCCTCGGCTCGTCCCGCAGATCCGCCGCCATCTGCGCGGCGCTCCCGCGGTAGTAGGCGAACGGTGACTGCATCATGCGGCCGACCCGAACGGGGACCAGGTCCGCCAGACGCGTCGTGTGCTGCTCCTCCATCACCGCGATCGGGTCTCGTTCACCCAGATCGAGACGCCCGTGGTCCCTGCGGCGCAACGTGCGCCTGAGAGCCTCGCCTCGGGCCAGCAACTCGGACAGCGTGGGTCGCTCTGGCGACCGGGCTTCGCTCATGAGACGTACTCTGCACCGTTGCCGGCTTCCCGGGGCCACTTTCCCTCCAGGCACGACGAGGGGCCCGTGCCGTCGGCACGGGCCCCTCGTCGTTTCGCTCGTCTCAGGCGAACAGGGGGTCCTTCTGCAGCCGGTACTCGGAGGCACCGAAGCCGATCACGAGGTAGCCGATCGGAGTCAAGAAGACCAGCAGCAGCGTCATGCCGAAACCGTGCCCGAATGCCTTCGAGATGTCGCTCATCAAGATGACGAGCACAACGACGTTCACGATCGGGATCAGCAGCAGAACGATCCACCACAACGGTCGCTTGGCGATCTTGAGCATGCCGAGAACGTTGAGGATCGGGACGATGGCCAGCCAGCCCGGCTGACCGGCCTTGGCGTAGAGCTTCCAGCCCGCGACCAGGATGAGGCCGATCCACACCATGGAGAACGTGACGTACGCACCCCAGGCAACACCATTAGCGACGTCCTCCGCGGTCGTCGAGATCTCGAAAGGAATCACCGATCTTCTCCTCACATCAGGCGCCGTCATCGACGCGATGCGCGGAACATTAGAGGATCTACGGCCTCGCACGCGTTCGCCGCGCGCGTCGCGCAGGTGGCCCTTGCGCCTGCGCGCTACGTCGCGATCCTCGTCCTCGGCCACAGCACACGGCCCGTGCCCTCGCGATCCGGCGCCGACGCCGTTCTCCGGCCGGGATTCGCGCACTCATCCCAGGCTCGCCACCGGCGCGCGCCGTTCTGGCCGGCGGCGAGAACCACGCTCGGATCCGGCTCGCCGTCGGCGGCGCGTGAAGGCCCTGGTCGGCCGCACAGGAACTGTCCCGAAGCCACCGTGGCTGCAACACTGGCGGCGTGCATCCGCGGCGCGTGGCCCTGCTCACCCTCGTCGCAATGGCGGCGTTCGCCGGCAACTCGCTGCTGACCCGGGCGGCCCTGCGCGACACCGGCATCGACGCAGCGAGCTTCACCGCGATCCGCATCGTCAGCGGCGCGCTCGCCCTGTGGCTGGTCGTCCGGGTGCGCCACGGCCCCCGCTCGCCGGCGAGTGCCGGCAGCTGGCTGTCGGCGCTCGCGCTGTTCGCCTACGCGGCTGCCTTCTCCTTCGCCTATCTCTCACTCACGGCAGCCACTGGCGCACTCCTGCTGTTCGGCGCCGTGCAGGTGACGATGATCGGCGCCGGGCTGGCGCGCGGCGAGCGGCTGCACGGCGCCCAGGGCCCCGGGCTGGTGCTGGCCTTCACGGGACTGGTGGTCCTGCTGCTCCCCGGGCTGTCGGCCCCACCGCTCGAGGGGGCCCTGCTGATGATCGCGGCGGGCGTCGCCTGGGGCCTGTACTCGTTCCGCGGCCGCCGGGCGGCCGCCATGGGCCTTGACCCCACGGTCGAGACAGCCGGCAACTTCGTCAGGGCGGCCCCGCTCGGGCTCGCCCTGGTCGGCATCGCCTGGGCCCAGCCCTCCGGGCTAGGGGTCGATGCGGCCGGCGCCGCGCTCGCCGTGGCATCCGGCGCGGTGACGTCAGGTCTCGGCTACGCCGCCTGGTACGCGGCCCTGAAGGGTCTGTCGTCGGCGACTGCGGCGAGCGTGCAGCTGAGCGTGCCGGTGCTGACCGCGGCCACCGGTGTGGTGCTCCTCTCCGAACCGCTCTCCCTCCGACTTGCCCTGGCCTCGGCCGCCGTGCTGGGCGGCATCACGACGGTCATCCTCGCGAGGCGTCCGGCCTGACCTTGGGACCCTCGGGGCGCCGCGCGAATCGGGCAGGCGGGCACCCGACCGAGGCCGCACCTCACCGTGCGCAGACTAGACGTACTGTTCGAAGCCGGTGGCTCGAGCCGGACGAACCCGACGGGGAGCGCGACGTCCGCCCCGCCGAAGAGAGGGAGACTCGATGAGCATGGCCCCCCAGACGCAGCCGCCGAGGCCGTCGCCCCCGCCGCACGTTGCCGACAGCCACGATCGGATCCGCGTGCAGGGCGCGCGCGTGAACAATCTCCAGGACCTCACCGTCGAGATCCCGAAGCGACGGCTGACGGTGTTCACCGGGGTCTCCGGCTCGGGCAAGAGCTCGCTCGTCTTCGGCACGATCGCCGCCGAGTCGCAGCGAATGATCAACGAGACCTACAGCGCCTTCGTGCAGGGCTTCATGCCGACGCTCGCGCGGCCGGACGTCGACGTGCTCGACGGGCTGACGACGGCGATCATCGTCGACCAGGAGCGGATGGGCGCCAACGTCCGCTCGACGCTGGGCACGGCGACCGACGTGAACGCGATGCTGCGCATCCTCTTCAGCCGACTCGGGCGACCCCACGTCGGCTCCCCCAACGCCTTCTCGTTCAACGTCGCGTCGGCCAGCGGTTCCGGTCAGATCATGGTCGAGCGGGGCCGCGCGAAGGCCGAGAAGCGCGCGTTCACGATCACCGGGGGAATGTGCCCGCGGTGCGAGGGCATGGGTTCCGTGACCGATCTCGACCTGTCGCAGCTGTTCGACGAGAGCAGGTCGCTGTCCGAAGGCGCGATCACCGTCCCCGGGTACAGCGCGGAGGGCTGGTTCGGGCGGATCTTCGCCGCAGTGGTGCCCGGCGACGTGCCTATCGCCTCGTTCACCGATAAGCAGCGCGAGGAGTTCCTCTACGGCGAGGCCCGGAAGATCAAGGTCGACACCATCAACCTCACCTACGAGGGACTGGTGCCCAAGATCCAGAAGTCGATGCTGTCCAAGGACGTGGACACCATGCAGCCGCACATCCGGGCGTTCGTGGAGCGGGCCGTGACGTTCACCGCCTGTCCCGAGTGTGGCGGCACCCGGCTCAACGAGGGAGCCCGGTCCTCGAAGGTCGACGGGACCAGCATCGCCGAGGCCTGCGCGATGCAGATCAGCGACCTGGCCGAGTGGGTCCGCGGCCTGGACGAGCCGTCAGTTGAACCGTTGCTCGCGTCGCTAGGGGCGACCCTCGACTCGTTCGCGGAGATCGGGCTCGGCTACCTCTCGCTCGACCGCCCGTCAGGCACGCTCTCGGGTGGCGAGGCACAGCGCGTCAAGATGATCCGCCACCTCGGCTCCTCGCTCACCGACGTCACGTACGTCTTCGACGAGCCCACGATCGGCCTGCACCCTCATGACATCCAACGGATGAACGGCCTGCTGCTCCGGCTGCGCGACAAGGGCAACACGGTGCTCGTCGTCGAGCACAAGCCGGAGACCATCGCGATCGCCGACCACGTGGTCGACCTCGGTCCGGGTGCCGGAGCCGCCGGCGGCGAAGTGGTGTTCGAGGGCACCGTCCACGGGCTGCGCGCCAGCGGCACGCTCACCGGGCGGCATCTGGACGACCGGGCCCGACTC
>JAHECT010000147.1 GCA_024641605.1 Micrococcales bacterium | reverse complement strand
CGCCCGGTCGTGCGCGCGCGGCTCGTCCGAGGCCGAGCGCGGGGCGCGGTGGACGAGCGCGTCGCCCTTCTTGGTGATCCTGACCTGCACCACCTCGTCGGCGGTGTCCACGTGCCAGTTGCCGAAGCCCTGCGCGAGCAGCTCGTCAACCACCGCCCCGGCGGCGGACGGGTCGAGGTTGGACGTGTGGGCCTGGCGTTCGTCGTAGGTGACGACCTGCAGTCGCGGACCGGCGCTGAGGTCGACCGGGCGCAGCTCGGCCCGCCGCCACGGACGGGCCGCACCGCGCCTGCTGCCGGCCGCCACTGCGCGCACGAGACCGTCGCCGAGCACGAGGCTGCGGACCTCGGCCCGCACATCCTCCCAGGACCGAGGCACTACGACGTCGCCATGGCGAGCCGCTCGCCCAGCAGCCGCAGGGCGACGGGGTCGCCGACGGCGGCGACGCCGTGGTCCCCGGGTCGGCCCCACAGGTGCAGCAGCAGGCCCGAGGCCGGACCGGCGAGGAGCGCAGCCGCGGTGTCGGACGTACCCGAGGTCACCTCGACCCGCGTGAGGTGCAGCGTCACCGTCCACGAGGTGCCGGAGGTGGACACCGTCACCTGCCGGCCGGCGGCCTCGGGCTGGGGGACCTCGTCCCACGGCCAGGTCAGCCAGCCGAGCAGCTCGTCGATCCCGTCGACGGCGAGCGCCTCGTCGATCTCCCCGGCTCCCTCGGGCCCGAGCGCGCAGGACTCGCCGTCCCAGCGGTGCACGGCCGTCTCCTGCGCCATCCGGCGCTGCCAGAAGCCGACGGTCTGCTCGCCGGGCCACCACGACCAGGACGGGGTTGCGGGGTCCGCGCCAGCGAGCCTGGCCCGCAGGTCGGCGTACGCCGCCCGCAGGGCCGTGACGGGCTCGGTGTCGCCGAGCTCGCCCCAGGCGGCCTCCCGCTCGGGCGGTGCGGCAGCGGTGTCGAGCGCGACGACCTTGTGCCGATACACCCCCACCACGTGGGAGACGAGGTCCCGACCCGTCCAGCCCGGGCAGCCGGGGACCGGGGCGTCGAGGTGGTCGGCGACCGCGAGCGCCAGTGCATCGAGGTCGGCGTCGGTGGCGGCGAGGTAGTCCTGGGGCGCCAGGCGCGTGCCGGCGATGCTGGGACCCGAGTCGCTGCTCATGCGCCGATCCTGCCACCCGCCGACGGCCCCCGGACGCCCGACGTAGGGTGGCGACGTGCGATCCCGGCTGCTGCGCGCGGACCACGGCGCGATGTCGACCGGCTCCGTCGTGGTGGTCGCCGTGTCCGTCGCCGCCGTCCTCGGTCTGCTCGTCGGCGCCGTGTGGGGGCTCGCGGGCGGCGGGACGCGGCCCCCGGTCTCCGCGCCGGCGCCGACGACGGTGGCGCCGGCCTCCCCGCCCGAGACGACAGCGTCAGCGAGCGAGGACGCGACCACCACACCCGAGCCGTCGCCGAGCTCGACCCCGCCGGCCGTGCCGACGCCGGGTGAGGTCCCCGCTGCGCCGGGCACCACGCAGACGTCGGCGGACGGCTGGCGCCTCGGGCGCTGGCAGATCACCAACGACGGCACGCTCGGTGTGGACACGACGGCGCGCAACACGACGACCGGGACCCGCAGCGCGGACCTCGTGCTCTACGTCTACATCGACGGCCGGCGCATCGCCACGACGACCGCGCGGGTCACCGACGTCCCCGCTGGGGGCACGGTGCCGGTGCAGTTCACCGGCACCGATCGCTGGCAGCCCGGCCAGAAGGTGCTCCTGCTCCAGGTCCCCTGACCCGACTCCGGGCAAGCGCCACCGCGCTCGCATCAGCGAAGCAGGGCTGCGTAGCCGACGAGGAGCAGGCTCGCCACGAGGACGCCGACGGTGACCAGGCGCCGGGTCCGCGGTGTCATGCCGCCAGCCTACGGGCGCGTCTAGGCTCACCCCATGACCGGACCGCAGGACACCCCCGAGCTGGTCGAGCCGCTCGACGTGGACGGGGTGCGAGCCGTCGCGGTGGGCACGGTTCTGTGGGCCGTGGCCTTCATCGTCTGCCTGCTGCTGCGCGACCAGCTGGCAGCCGCGGACACGACCTGGTGGACGTGGGTGTGCCTCACCGGGGCACTGCTCGGGCTCCCGGGCCTGTGGTACGTCCGTCGGCGCGCCCGCGCCTACGCGTCGCGCTGAGACCGCAGGCTCAGCCGAGGACCTCGTCCGGCTCGATGTCCACGATGTCGTCGTCGGACTCGTCGGGGCTCGACGCCTCGTCCGCGCTGTCCGCGCTCTCGGGACCGTCGGCGCTGTCGGGACTGTCCGAGCTGTCCGAGCTCTCGGAGCCGTCGACGTCGTCCACGATGTCGTCGTCCACGTCGAGGACCTCGATGCTCTCCTCGACCTCGGCCACGGCGACCTCGTCGGTCTCGGTCTCGGTCGCGACGACCTCGTCGGCCTCGCCGCGGCTCCCGGAGTCCTCCGCGGCCGACTCGTCGACGAGGTCGACCGCGACCACCTCGTAGTCGAGCTCGTCGACCACCATCTCGGTCACCGGGACGCCGGTGCCCACGACCTCGCGCACGCTGGAGTGCGCACCGCAGCCGTAGTCGAGCGCGACGACGCGGCCGTCGGCGCCCATGTCGTGGGCGCAGACGCCGAACGCCTGACCGACGAGGCCGCCGATGGTGAGCAGGAAGCCGCACGACCCGCAGGTGGCCGGCGCGACCTTGGCCATCGGGGCGGACGGGCCGAAGTCGCCCTCCGCCCAGCGCTCGGTCGCCAGGTCGCGACCGTAGGCGGAGAGCACCGTCTCGCGGCCGAGCCCGAGCTCCCACTGCTCCGGACGCAGCGGGGTGAGGTCGCTGTCGGTGCCATCCACGGCCTCGAGGGCGTCCGCGCCGGTGTAGCCGGGCTCCAGTCGAGGGTCGAGCGGCGCCGTCGGGTAAAGGTCGCCGGGACCGAGGTCGCCGGGACGGACCCGGTCCTGCCAGGGGACCCAGGCCGGAGCCAGCACCGAGGAGTCGCCCGGGAGCAGGACGACCTCGGACACCGTGGTCGCGCCGTCGAGCTCGACCACGGTCACGGCCCACCGCCACCCGCGGTAGCCGCGCGAGCGGCTGTCGAAGTAGTGGGTGCGCATGCCCTCGGCCTCGACGACCGACTCCACGAAGTCGCCGACCGCGTCGGGTCCGGCCTCCTCCTGAGCCGCGCGCAGCGCGAGGTCGAGGGCCGGGTCCAGGGAGGTGCTCACCGGACCATCCTCGCCCACGTCCCCCTCCCGGCGCCACGCGCCCCCGTCGGGAGCGGGCAGCGGGCGGGGCTCAGGCGTCGAGGTCGTCGGCGACCTTGCGCAGCATCGCGGCGATCTGGCGGGCGTGCTTGTCGTCGGGGTAGCGGCCCCGGCGCATGCCGTTGGAGATGCCGTCGAGCAGCTTGATGAGGTCCTCGAGGATCACGGCCATGTCCTCGGCCGGCTTGCGGGCGGCCTTGGACACGCTCGCGGGCGCGTCGAGGACGATCAGCGAGAGGGCCTGCGGGCCCTTCTTGCCGTCGGCCACGCCGAACTCGACCTTCGTGCCCGGCTTCAGCGTCTCGGTGCCGGCCGGAAGCGCGGAGGCGTGCACGAAGACCTCGTCGCCGTCCTCGGAGGCCAGGAAGCCGAAGCCCCGCTCCGCGTCGTACCACTTCACCTTGCCGGTAGGCACCGTTCTCACGCGTCCTTCGTCCTCGGCGCAGGGCCGAGGCGCCCCGTGCGTCGGACCAGGGTATCCGGCGGCCCCGGGCGGCCCCAACCTCGATCCGGGGCGCTCCGCGGCGCGAGGATCAGGTGCGGGCGTGCCAGGCGGCGAGCAGCTCGACCTCGCGGTCGCGGGTCAGGCCCGGGCCGGTCGCGCTCGGAGCGGGCCCGACCTCGGCGAGCAGGTCGCGCGCCGAGTCGGTGACAGGGCGGGTGGCGAGCCCGGCTCGTCGCGCCGCCGACGGGTCGGCCGCGTTGGCGGCGACCCAGGGGTCCCCGCCGCCCCAGAGCGGGATCGTGGCGTCGCTCTCGCCCTGGGCCAGCAGCCACTCCTGGTCGACCCACGTCAGCCGGGTTCCGGCGGGCCCCACGGCGCCGACGAGCTCGGTGAGCATGTCGGCGAAGGAGTACGGCGGGTCCTGGCCGACGGCGTGGAACGTGCCGCCGACGTCATCGGCGGCGAGACGCACGACCAGTCCCGCGAGGTCGCGCACGTCGACCAGCTGGAGCGGGTCGGTCGGCGCGCCGGGGGCGAGCACCTCCCCGCCCGCGGCGACCCGCTCCACCCAGGAGGTGAAGCGGCGGGTGTAGTCGTGCGGGCCGATGACGTAGGTGGGGCGCACGACCGTGGCCCGGCTCCCCCACAGCTCCCGGGCCGCGTGCTCGACCGCGACCTTGAGCGGGCCGTACGTCTCGGCCGTGACCGCGGTGACGTCCGGGCCGGCCGCAGCCAGCGTCGGCGAGGACTCGTCGAAGCCGGGCCCGGCGGGGACGTCGTAGACGCTGGTGGAACTGATGACGACGTAGCGCCCGGCCCCCTCGCCCAGGGCCCGGTGCAGGGAGCGCACCTGACCGGGGAGGTAGGCGCAGAGGTCCACGGTGGCGTCGAAGCGCCGGCCGGCGAGCACCGAGAGGTCGCCGTCCCGGTCGAGGAGGAGGTGCTCGGCGTCCGGTGCCACCTCCGTGGGGCTCCGGTGCACGAGCGTCACGTCGTGACCCGCGGCCGACGCGGTCTCCACGACGTGGCGCCCGATGAAGCGGGTGCCGCCGATCGCGAGCAACCTCATGCGCTCGCCCGTCCCGTCGCCCAGGACGCCCACCACGCCGGGAAGGCCCGCAGGTCCGGGAGCACCACGTCGGCACCGGCGGCGGCCAGCTCGTCGGCCGCGGTCGGACCGGTGGCCACGGCGACGGCGAGGGCCCCGGCGCCGAGCGCGCCCACGACGTCGCCCACGTGGTCGCCGACGTAGACCAGGGCGCCGGCCTCGCGCAGGGCGTCGGCCTTCGTCTCCGCGAACCGCTCGCCCACGACGGAGGCGACAAGGTGGTCCAGGCCCACGGTCGCGAGGACCGCCTGCACGTGGGTGTCCTTCTTCGCGGACACCACGAGGACGTCGAACCCGTCGCCGACGACGAGCTCGAGGCACTCGCGGGCCGCGGGGAGCAGGGACTGCATCGCCAGGCCGTGCGAGAGGTAGCGGGAGCGGTAGACCTCGAGGGCGTCCGCGTAGGCGATGCCGGGGAGCAGGTCCGGGAAGACCCGGTCCAGCGGCAGCCCCACCGTGGCCCGCACGAGCTCGGGGTCCGCGGAGCCGCCGAACGCGGCCACCGCCGCCGCCACACCGTCGACGATGGCATCGGCGGAGTCGACGAGGGTCATGTCGAGGTCGAAGCCGATGACGCCCATGGCCGCGACCCTAGCGTTGGCCGCCGACCGGCCCCCTGCCGTAAGTTCGTGCGGATGGCCACGAAGCGCACCCGCACCGCGAGCACGGGCTCGCGCGTCGACGCGCGCCCGCGCTCGCTCACCGAGGACCTGCGCCGTCGCGACGACGACGCCCTCGCCGCCCTGCTCGCGGCCCGGCCCGACCTGGTCCACCCCGTGCCGGCCGACCTCGCGGCGCTGGCCAGCCGGGCCACGACGGGGCCGTCAACGGCCCGCGCCCTCGAC
>JAHECT010000024.1 GCA_024641605.1 Micrococcales bacterium | reverse complement strand
TACGTCCCCGCGGACGACTACACGGACCCGGCGCCGGCGACGACGTTCGCCCACCTGGACGCGACCACCGAGCTGAGCCGGCCGATCTCCGAGCTGGGCATCTACCCCGCGGTGGACCCGCTGAGCTCGACCTCGCGCATCCTCGACCCGCGCTACCTGGGCGACGAGCACTACGCCGTGGCGACGCGCGTGAAGGAGATCCTGCAGCGCTACAAGGACCTCCAGGACATCATCGCGATCCTCGGCATCGACGAGCTCTCCGAGGAGGACAAGATCCTCGTCGGCCGGGCCCGCCGCATCCAGCGGTTCCTGTCGCAGAACCTCTTCGTCGCCGAGCAGTTCACCGGCCAGGCCGGCTCGTTCGTGCCGGTCGAGGAGACGGTGGCCTCGTTCAAGGCGATCACCGAGGGCGAGTACGACCACCTGCCCGAGCAGGCGTTCTTCCTCTGCGGCGGTGTCGAGGACGTCGAGAAGAACGCCGCGAAGCTGGCGGGCTGACCATGGGCGAGCTCAACGTCAGCCTCGTCGCCGTGGACCGCAAGGTGTGGTCCGGGACGGCCTCGATGGTCGTGGCGAAGACCCTCGAGGGCGAGATCGGCATCCTGCCCCAGCACGAGCCGGTGCTCGCGCTGCTGGCCAACGCGCCCGTGCGCATCACCACCACCGAGGGTGCGGTGATCTCGGCGGCGGTCCACGGAGGCTTCTTCTCCGTCGACTCCGACAACGTGGCGATCCTGGCCGAGTCCGCGGAGCTGGGCGGCGAGATCGACGTCGCACGCGCCCAGCTCGCGCTGGAGCGGGCCAAGGCGGCCGGGGCGGACACCCCCGACGAGATGGCCGCCATCGAGCGCGCCGAGGTCCGGCTCAAGGTGGCCCTGGCCGACCAGTCCAAGGAGCACGCGGCCGGCGGTCGCTGACCCGCTGCCCCCTCACGACGCATCGAGGGCGCTGTCACCCCAGGAGGGGAGGCAGCGCCCTCGATGCGTCCTGGAGCCGACCCTCGAGCCCGTCGCCGCGGCGACTCACGGCGGCGGTGTCAGCGGTCGCCGCCGGGCTTCCACATGACGTCGCCACCGGCGCCCAGGTTGGCGTGGCGGGCCAGGATGAACAGCAGGTCGGACAACCGGTTGAGGTAGGTGGCCGTGAGCGGGTTCATCGAGTCGCCGTGCGCCTCCAGGGCGGCCCACGTGGCACGCTCCGCCCGCCGCACCACCGTGCGCGACACGTGGAGCAGGGCCGAACCGGGGGTTCCACCCGGGAGGACGAAGGAGCGCAGCGCCTCCAGGTCCTCGTTGTAGCGGTCGCACGCCGCCTCGAGCCGTTCGACGTAGTCCTGCTCCACGCGCAGCGGGGGGTAGGCCGGATCGGGGACGACCGGGGTGCACAGGTCGGCCCCGACGTCGAAGAGCTCGTTCTGCACGCGGGTGAGCAGGGCGGCCACGTCGTCGGGGAGCGCACCGAGGGCGATCGCCACACCGAGGGAGGAGTTGGCCTCATCGGTATCGGCGTAGGCCTGCAGCCGCAGGTCGTTCTTGCCCACCCGGGACATGTCTCCGAGCGCGGTCGTGCCGTCGTCGCCGGTGCGCGTGTAGATCCGGGTGAGGTTGACCATGGCGCGAGCCTAGCCGCGCCGGACGGTCCGGGCGCGGGGGCGCACGCCCGGCCGCCGGTCGCCTATCCTCGACGACCGTGGAGGCATTCCGGATCACCGGCGGCGCCCGGCTCGCCGGTGACGTGCGGGTGACGGGCGCGAAGAACAGCGTTCTCAAGTTGATGGCTGCCGCCCTGCTCGCGGAGGGGACCACCACCCTGCGTGAGGTCCCCGACATCCTCGACGTCGAGTACATGGCCGAGCTCCTCCGCCGGCTCGGGTGCGGTGTCGAGCGCGACCCGCAGGCGCACACGGTGCGCATCGCCGTCCCGGCCGAGCCCTCGCACCAGGCCGACTACGACCTCGTCCGCAAGCTGCGGGCCTCGATCAACGTGCTCGGTCCGCTGGTGGCCCGGTGCGGACAGGCGGAGGTCGCCCTCCCGGGCGGGGACAACATCGGCAGCCGCGGGCTCGACATGCACGTCATGGGGCTCGAGCGGCTCGGTGCCACCGTGCACAGCGAGCACGGCTTCCTCATCGCGACGCGGGGCGACCGGCTCCAGGGCACCACCATCTGGCTGGACTTCCCCTCCGTCGGCGCGACGGAGAACCTCCTCATGGCGGCCGTGCTCGCCAAGGGCACGACGGTGATCGACAACGCGGCCCGCGAGCCCGAGATCGTCGACATCTGCCGGATGCTCCAGGCGATGGGCGCGCGGATCGACGGGGTCGCCAGCTCCACCCTCGAGATCGAGGGGGTCGACGAGCTGCGACCCGTGGACCACACGACGGTGGCCGACCGGCTCGTCGCGGGCACCTGGGCGGTGGGCGCGGTCATGACGCTCGGCGACGTGACGATCCGCAACGCCCGCGCCGAGCACCTCGAGATCGCGCTGGACAAGCTCGTGACCGCGGGCGCCGTCGTCGACGTCCTCGAGGACGGGTTCCGGGTCCAGGCCTTCGACCGGCCGCGAGCCGTCGACGTGGTCACGCTGCCCTACCCGGGATTCCCGACGGACCTGCAGCCGCAGTTCATCGCTCTCAACTCGATCGCCCACGGCGCGGCGATGGTGACCGAGAACCTCTTCGAGGCGCGGTTCCGCTTCGTCAACGAGATGGTCCGCCTCGGAGCCGACGTCCGCACCGACGGGCACCATGCCATGGTGCGCGGCCGGGCCCGGCTCTCCGGCGCCCCGGTGGAGGCCGCGGACATCCGGGCGGGTGCCGGCCTCGTCCTCGCCGGCCTGGTGGCCGAGGGCGCGACGACCGTCTACGAGCCCCACCACGTCGACCGCGGCTACGAGGGCTTCGTCGAGGACCTGGCGAGGCTGGGCGCGGACGTCACCCGCGTCCCCGCCTAGCCGGACCGCCTAGGCGAGCAGGTCGCGAGCGCGCTGCTCGTCGGCGGTGAACACCAGCAGTCGTGGCCCGTCCAGGGTCTGGGCCAGCGTCGCCCGGATCCCGGCCGCCTCCAGCGTGCGGCGCTGTATCTCGCCCTCCACGTAGGTCGCGGGCCGGGCCACGGGCACGAGCAGGCCGTAGGCGTCCTCAGTCCCGGCGCGCGGGGCGCGGGAGACGACGGAGCCGCCACGGGCGAAGGCCCACCGCAGGACGAGGACCAGCAGGCCGACCCCGACGAAGGCCACCGCGGGGCCGAACAGGAAGGACGCGCTCGTGCCGGGCACGCGCTCAGCGTGGAGCACCGGGCCGCCCGGCGCATGTTTCGCATAATCAGGGACTTGTTCCGCGAAAATGCTGGACACGGGGCGAGATGGCTGTCACCGTAGGCGCGATCCTGGAACCTCGTTCCGATTCGCCTGGGGCCCTCCCCTCGTCCGAGGAGCTGTTCGTGTCACCCACCCTTCGCCGTGGCATCGCCACGCTGGCCGCGCTCGCGGTCGGAGCCGCCACCGTCGTCGCGGTATCCGCCGCGCCCGCCGGTGCGGCCACCACGCCCGCCGTCTCGATCGTCGAGCAGGCGCCCTACGTGTCCGGGCAGACCGTGACCGTCGCCTACTCGGGCTTCACCCCCGGAGGGGCGTCCGGCATCGCTGCGGCGGTGTGCAAGAAGCTGCCCGCGGGCGCCTTCTACACCGGGGACCCGAACGAGTGCGCGCCCATCCCGTCGGACTACATCGCCCTCGGCGCGCTCGACGGCGCGGGCTCCGGCACGGTGGCGCTGAAGATCCTGCGCGGGGTCATGAACGCGACCTGGACCTGCGGCCCGGGCTTCGGGCACGAGTGCGATGTCGTGGTCGTGGACATGGCCAACCCCGCCCTGCAGGCCAAGACCCGGATCATCTACAAGGCCACGATCACCTCGCTGAGCCCCGCGGGCCGCTACGTCAACGGGCAGAAGGTGGTCGTCCGCTTCTCCGGGGCCGGCGCCTCGCAGGCCAACCCGGCGGTCGCGGCCCTCATCTGCGACGCGGACGTCCCGATCGGTGACGGATCCCGGGCCTGCAACTTCGGCACGCTGGCGTCGGCGACGGTGGACGCGAGCGGCAACGGCGTCGCCACCGTCACGATCGTGAAGGGTGCGCTCGGCAACCCGCTCAAGTCGAGCTGCTCGAACGCGACCGGCTCCCGCTGCTCGATCGTGGTGACCGACTTCAACGGGCGGCTCCTGGGCAGCTCGCTGATCTCCTACAAGCTCGCCCAGCGGCTGTCCTACTTCCCGACCTCGGTGAAGAAGAACCGCTACACCAGGCTCCTTCCGCGCAAGACGGCGCAGGGCAAGGTGCTCACCTACCGCAACGCGACACCCAAGGTCTGCGCTCTGGTCAGCGTCAAGGTCAACGGTGTGTGGCGCAAGAAGGTCAAGGGCCTGCGCCTCGCGACCTGCCGCATCCGGGCGACCGCCTCGGGCACGGCGGTGTACGCACCGTTCTCCACGACGCGGAAGATCCGCGTCGTCGCCTGACCCGGCTCGCAGGGTGCCCCGTCCGGGATCGGACGGGGCACCCTGTCGTTGCGGGCAGGGCCGGATGTGGCCCGTCGCGCACCGGTCGTACAGTCGAGTCCGGAGCTCGCCGGACCGGGAGGACGACAGTGGTGCAGCAGGTGGCCGTCATCGGGGCAGGTCTCATGGGCGCCGGCATCGCCCAGGTGGCGGCCGTCGCCGGGTACGACGTGGTGCTCCGTGACGTGACGCCCGAGGCGCTCGCGCGCGGCCGGGCGGGCATCGAGGCCTCGCTGGCGAAGTTCGTGGAGAAGGGCCGGCTGAGCGCGGGGGACGTCGACATCGCGCTCGACCGCATCACCACGACCACCGAGCTCGACGCCGCGGCCGGCGCGGATCTCGTCGTCGAGGCGGTGTTCGAGAAGATCGAGGTCAAGCACGAGGTGTTCCGCGAGCTCGACCGGATCTGCAAGGACGACGCCGTGCTCGCGTCCAACACCTCGGCGATCCCGATCACCTCGATCGCGTCGGTGACCGCGCGGCCCGAGTCGGTGGTGGGCACCCACTTCTTCTCGCCCGTCCCGCTCATGCGCCTGTGCGAGCTCGTCCGCGGCTACAAGACCTCCGACGCGGCCCTGCAGGCGGCGCGGACCTTCGCCGAGGGGGTGGGGAAGTCGGTCGTGGTGGTCAACCGTGACGTCGCCGGCTTCGTCACCACCCGGCTCATCAGCGCCCTGGCCATGGAGGCCGTGCGCCTGCTGGAGTCGGGGGTGGCGAGCGCGGAGGACATCGACGCCGCCTGTCGGCTCGGCTTCGGCCACGCGATGGGGCCGCTCGAGACCTCCGATCTCACCGGCGTGGACATCATGCTCAACGCCACGAGCAACATCTACGCCGACACTCAGTGCGAGACCTTCGCGCCACCGGAGCTGCTGCGGCGGATGGTGGCCGCCGGCGACCTCGGGCGCAAGTCCGGCCGGGGCTTCTACCCCTACTCCTGAGCCCACCCGCGCCCGACCCGGAGGCGACCTGACATGCGTGACAAGCCCTGGCTCATGCGGACCTATGCCGGCCACAGCTCGGCCCGGGAGTCCAACGAGCTCTACCGGCGCAACCTCGCGAAGGGCCAGACCGGGTTGTCGGTCGCCTTCGACCTGCCGACCCAGACCGGCTACGACCCCGATTCGGTCCTGGCCCGGGGAGAGGTCGGCAAGGTCGGGGTCCCCGTCTCCCACCTCGGCGACATGCGCGCGCTCTTCGACGGCATCCCGCTGGACGAGATGAACACGTCGATGACGATCAACGCGACCGCCATGTGGCTCCTGGCCCTGTACGCGACCGTCGCAGAGGAGCAGGGCGCGGCCCTGACCGACCTGTCCGGCACGACGCAGAACGACATCATCAAGGAGTACCTCTCGCGCGGGACCTACGTCTTCCCGCCGGGACCCTCGCTCCGGCTGATCACCGACATGATCGCCTGGACGGTGCACGAGGTCCCGTCGTGGAACCCCATCAACATCTGCAGCTACCACCTGCAGGAGGCGGGGGCCACGCCGGCTCAGGAGATCGCCTACTCGATGAGCACGGCGATCGCGGTGCTCGACGCGGTCCGTGACAGCGGGCAGGTCGAGGCGGATCGCTTCGGCGAGGTCGTGGCGCGCATCTCGTTCTTCGTCAACGCCGGGGTCCGGTTCGTCGAGGAGATGTGCAAGATGCGCGCCTTCGTCGAGATCTGGGACACGCTCACGCGCGAGCGCTACGGGGTCACAGACGACAAGCAGCGCCGGTTCCGCTACGGGGTGCAGGTGAACTCCCTCGGCCTCACCGAGGCTCAGCCGGAGAACAACGTCCAGCGGATCGTGCTCGAGATGCTCGCGGTGACGCTGTCCAAGGACGCACGTGCTCGCGCGGTGCAGCTGCCGGCGTGGAACGAGGCGCTCGGCCTCCCGCGCCCGTGGGACCAGCAGTGGTCGTTGCGGATCCAGCAGGTGCTGGCGTACGAGAGCGACCTGCTGGAGTACGAGGACCTCTTCGCCGGGTCGGTTGTCGTGGAGTCCAAGGTGGCCGAGATCGTGGCCGCGGCCCGCGCGGAGATGGCCCGGGTCGAGGAGCTCGGCGGTGCCGTCGCAGCGGTGGAGAGCGGCTACATGAAGAGCAGCCTCGTCGCCTCGCACGCCGCTCGGCGGGCACGGGTCGAGAGCGGCGAGGACGTGGTCGTGGGGGTCAACGCGTTCACGACGAGCGAACCCAGCCCGCTGACCGCGGACCTGACTACGGCGATCCAGTCGGTCGATCCCGAGGTGGAGGCCGAGGCGGTCGAGCGGCTCGAGGGATGGCGGTCGCAGCGGGACTCCGCCGCGGTGGACCGGGCCCTCGCGGCGCTCGCGGCGGCCGCAGTGTCGGAGGTCAACCTCATGCCCGCCACGCTCGCCTGCGCACGCGCGGGGGCGACCACGGGGGAGTGGGCCACGACCCTGCGCGGGGTCTTCGGCGAGTACCGCGCCCCGACGGGCGTGGCCGGTGTCTCTGGGGTGGCGCCCGCGAGCGATGAGCTCGCCGTCGTCCGCGCCGCCGTGGCCGACACGGAGGCTCAGACCGGCTCGAGGGTGCGCATGCTCGTGGGCAAGCCGGGCCTCGACGGGCACAGCAACGGCGCCGAGCAGATCGCGGTCCGGGCCCGGGACGCGGGCTTCGAGGTGGTCTACCAGGGGATCCGGCTGACTCCGGAGCAGATCGTGGCTGCCGCGGTCGAGGAGGACGTCGACGTGGTCGGCCTCTCGATCCTGTCCGGATCCCACCGCAGCCTCGTGCCCGCCGTCGTGGAAGGGCTGCGCGACGCGGGTCTGGGCGACGTGCCGGTCGTCGTCGGCGGGATCATTCCCGACGCCGACGCGGACCTCCTGCGCCAGGGCGGGGTCGCGGCCGTCTTCACCCCGAAGGACTACGACGCGACCGCGATCATGGCCCGCGTGCTCGACGAGGTGCGGGCCGCCCGGGGTCTCACCCGGCTCTCCGCTCCCTGATTCGCCCGCCCCTCGCCGACGGCCACGGCACACTCGGTCGGGTGAGTCGTGTCTCCCTGCGCCGGACGGCGCTGGCGTGCCTGATCGCCGTACCGTCCCTGCTGGTGCTTCTGGTCCCCGCAGCGGCGGCGTCGAGCACCGACGAGACCGAGCTGGCAGCGCGCTACGCCCCGGTCGTCGTCGTCCGGGAGCATCCCACGCCGTGCGGTCCGGGGGAGGCCTTGCGCCCTACGGCGGTCGAGACCGTGCTCGGCCGTCGCGAGGTCACCCTCGTCGGTCCGGACGGAAGCCAGATCAGCGGCCCCACCGCCGCCGATCTCAGGGGCCGGGGCGAGGGCTGGTACCTCGACCTGCCCGGTGACCCGCTCGACCCGGGCTGCGACTACGAGCGGTGGTTCGACGCTGCCGCGGCGGGACGCCCCGCCACCGTCTACGCACGGGTGTCAAGAGACGCGGACCACGCCGACACGCTCGTGCTGCAGTACTGGTTCTTCTGGACCTACAACGACTGGAACGACAAGCACGAGGGCGACTGGGAGATGATCCAGCTCCTGTTCCCCGCACGCACCGCTACGGAGGCGCTGCGGACGTCGCCGTCGAGCGTGGCCTACGCCCAGCACGAGGGCTCCGAGGTCGCCGGGTGGGACGACCCGAAGCTGCACCGGGAGGGGGACCGCGTCGCGGTCTTCCCGGGGGAGGGCTCGCATGCCGCGTACTACACGCAGGCGCAGTGGTTCGGCCGCAGCGCCGCCGCCGGGTTCGGGTGCGACGACACCCTGGCCCCCGGCGTCCGGCTGGATCCCGAGGTCGTCCTGCTCCCGGACCGGCCCTTGGGTGACTTCGCCTGGCTGACGTTCACCGGGAGGTGGGGAGAGAAGGCCCCGTCGTTCAACAACGGCCCGACCGGTCCGGCGACCAAGGCGCAGTGGGACGCCCCTGTGACCTGGCAGCTCGAGCAGGGCCGCCAGGCCGCGGTGGCACTGCCGGTCGTGGGAGGACCCTCCGTCACCGCGTTCTGCGAGCTCACCCAGGCGGGTTCGCTGGCCTTCATCAGCCTGCTCGACAAGCCCTGGCTCGTCCTCGGTATCGCCGTGGGTGTCCTCGTGCTCCTGGTGGTGCTCGTCTGGCGCACGGACTGGTTCAACGACGACGATCCGACGCTGGACCGGCGCCGCAAGGCGGGCCAGATCGCGTTCGCGGGGCTGGACACGGTGCGCAAGCACCCCGGCGCGTTCTGGGTGCCGGGCGCCCTCGTCGTCGGTGGCGTCGCGCTCAACCTGCTCGTGGGGCGACTGCTGCTGCGCGCGCGCCCGGGCGCCGACCTCACCGACGTGAACGGGTTCGGCGACCAGGTGGCCGGGATCGGTCTCGCGCTGCTGGCGTCCTTCCTCGTGCTCCCGGTCATCGCGTTCGCCATGGCGGTGACCGTCGAGAGCGTCGACGCGCTGGCGCACGGTCGTCCGATCGACGCCCCGACCGCGTTCCGACGGGTTCTGGTGCACCCGGGCGGCTGGCTGGCCGCGCTGCTCGCGTACGTCCTGGTGACCGTCCTGGCGGCGACCTGGCTGCTGCTGCCGGTCGCGCTGTGGCTGCTCTCGCGTTGGGCGGTCGCACTGCCGGCGACGGAGCTGGAGGACCAAGGGGTGCGCCGCGGCCTGCGGAGCAGCTCGTCGCTGACACGAGGACACCGGTGGCGCTCGGCGTTGCTCGGCGCGTTCCTGGTCTGGCTCGCGTTCTCGTTGCCCGCCGGGGTCGGAGCCGTCGTGCTGCTGGTCACGGGTTGGCCGTTCTGGCTCTCCGACCTCGTGTCCCTCGCCGTGGCCGCAATCGCGATCCCGGCAACCGCCGTCGCGCTGACGCTCCTGTACTACGACCTGCGGGCGCGTTCGACGGCGTCCGTGCCCGCGGCGGCGTGAGGCACGACCTCAGTCCTGTCCGCGCTTGTTCCAGCGGAAGAACACCAGGCTGAGGACGAGACCGAGCACCGTCCAGATGCTCAGGACGAGGGCGCACTTGGCGAGCTCGAAGGACCCCGCGACCTCGAGCGCCGCCATCTCCTCGGGCAGGAACACGCTGCGCATCGCCTGCGTCAGCCACTTGAGCGGGAACAGCGCGGCGAACTGCTGCATCCAGTCGGGGAGCTGGCTGTAGAGGAAGAAGACCCCCGAGGTGAACTGGAGGACCAGCACGATCGGGCTCACTATCGCCGAGGCGCCGCGGGCCGTCTTGGGGACCACGCTGAACGCGATCCCCAGAAGCGTGCACGAGACGAGGCCGAGGATCGAGGCCCAGGCGAAGGTGAACCACTGCTGCCCGCTGGGCAGCTCGATGCCGTAGAAGAGGTAGCCGATGAGGATCAGCAGGGTCACCTGCGCGACGTAGGCGACGAAGACGAGCCCGATCTTGCCGATGAAGTAGGACAGCTTGGGCATCGGTGTGCCCTGGATCCGCTTGAGGGTCCCGTCGTCGCGCTCCAGGGGGATGGCGATCGCCAGGTTCTGGAAGCTGGTGTAGACGATGCCGCTGGCGATCATGCCCGCGACGAAGTACTGCGCGAAGGTGATGTCGGTCGGCTCCAACGTCGCACCGCTGAAGACCGACCCGAAGATGATCATGAGGATCATCGGGAGCGAGAAGTTCCAGATGGCGGAGTTGATGTCGCGGAAGAACTGCTTGAGCTCGATGCGCACGCGGCGCAGCCCGAGGGCCAGCGCCCCCGGCGGTGCGTCGACGGGAGCGGGGGTCGAGGTCGCAGTGCTCATGCGTCGTCCTCGTGGTCGCGGCCGATGAGCTCAAGGTAGACGTCCTCGAGGCTCGGCCGGTGGATGGACAGGCTCGGGACCTCGCCGCCGAACCGATGCGCGAGCTGCTCGACCAGCGCGGTGGGCTCGTGCACCCGCTCGACATGGTCGTCGTCCTCATCCCGCCAGCGCACCGTGGCGAGGGAGTCGTCGCGCCCGCCCAGGCGGGCGGGGACGTCGCAGGCGATGACCCGTCCCCGCGCGATGACGGCCACCCGGTCGGCCAGCGCCTCCGCCTCGTCGAGGTAGTGCGTGGTCAGCAGGATCGTCGTCCCCTCGGCCCGCAAGGAGCGGATCAGGTCCCAGAAGTCGCGCCGCGCCTGCGGGTCGAAGCCCGTCGTCGGCTCGTCGAGGAACAGCAGCTCGGGACCTCCGATGATGCCGAGCGCCACGTCGAGCCGGCGCCGCTGACCACCGGAGAGCTGCCCGCCCCGGGTAGTCCTCTTCTCGGCGAGACCGACGGCGTCGATCACCTCGCCGACGTCGCGCGGATGCGGGTAGTAGCCGGCGAAGTGGGCGACGGACTCCTCGACCGTCAGGTCCGCGAGGTCGGTCGCCGTCTGCAGCACGATGCCCAGCCGCGAGCGCCAGGTCGGATCCGGCTTCGCCGGGTCGCGGCCGAGCACCGACACCTCGCCCGCGTCGCGGTGGCGGTAGCCCTCGAGGATCTCGGTCGTCGTCGTCTTGCCGGCGCCGTTCGGCCCGAGGAGCGCGAGCACCTCCCCGCGGACGACGTCGAGGTCGACGCCGTCCGCCGCGCGCACGTCCCCGTAGGCCTTGGTGAGCCCGCGGGCCCGGACCGCGAGGTCGGCGCCCGCCGCGACGGGGACGATCAGGGGCGTGCCCTCGCTGGCCGTCGTCATGCGACCACCCTGCCCGAGGGCCGTGCCCGCGCGCAGCGATCCGGCGAAGACGCCGGGGTCCCGCGGCTGCGCGCTCAGAAGAGGCGCGAGTCCGCGTCGTCCACGCCGCGGAGGGCGTCGTAGTCGAGCACGACGCACTGAATGCCCCGGTCCTCGGCGAGCACCCGCGCCTGCGGCTTGATCTCCTGCGCGGCGAAGATCCCCCGGACGGGAGCGAGCAGCGGGTCGCGGTTGAGCAGGTCGAGGTAGCGGGTGAGCTGCTCGACCCCGTCGATCTCCCCACGACGCTTGATCTCGACGGCGACCGCCGCGCCCGAGGCGTCGCGGGCGAGGATGTCCACCGGCCCGATCGCGGTCGGGTACTCGCGGCGCACGAGCCGCCACCCGGCCCCGAGCGTCTCGATCTGCGCCGCGAGCAGCGCCTGCAGGTGGGCCTCGACCCCGTCCTTCACCAGACCCGGGTCCACCCCCAGGTCGTGGGCGGAGTCGTGGTGGACCTCGTCGACGGTGATGGTGAGCGTCTCGCCCGCCTTGTTCGTGACCGTCCAGGTCCCGGCACCGGTGTCGTCGACGCGGACGACCAGGGTGCAGGGCGGGCTCATCCAGTTCAGCGGCTTGTAGGACCCGCCGTCGGCGTGCACGAGGACCGATCCGTCGGCCTTCACGAGGAGGAGACGGTTCGCCAGGGGGAGGTGGGCGGTGAGCCGACCGACGTAGTCGACCGAGCAGCTCGCGATGACCAGGCGCACAGGGAGGACGCTAACGGGCGGGACGAGGAGCGGGCACGCGCGTCGACCGGCGACCAACGCTGGACCGAGCGGCGGACAGGCCCCTCAGAGCCAGAAGGACAGGACGAGACCCATGAGCGTCAGCCCGAGGATGTCCGCACCCACCTCGATCGCCCAGACCTGGAGCCCCTGACCGGAGAAGAGGCGGTGACCGAGGGATGCGGCGGCCGCGAAGCCCGCTCCCACCGCCAGGCCCACGCTCGCTCCGAAGACGGCGGTGGCGTCCGCCTCCGCGTAGAGCGCGAGCGCGGCCTGCAGGACCCACACGAGCGCGAGCGCCTGGACGAAGAGCCCCACGAGCGTGAGGCCGAACGTGGCTGCCATGGAGGAGCCGGCGGCGACCTCGGGCTCACCTGACTTCCCCAGGGCGCGCCACCACACGGGGAAGAGGGTCTTGGGGCCGAACCACAGGGAGTTGGCCACGAAGGCCACGACCATCGCTGCCAGGAGTCCCAGCCAGGGGATCGTCACGTCCATGAGGGGACGCTACGCCCGCCCGACCCCGGGAGCGGGTCGCCACGCCCACCTGGGAGACTGGCGCCCGGCGCCCGCGAGGCGCCGCCCGGCCGGGTGCCGGGCCCGATCCCGGAACCGGAAGCGAGGGACGCGATGGCGCGCGAGATCTCCCGTGTCGGAGTCGTCGGCCTGGGCACGATGGGTGCCGGCATCGCCGAGGTGTTCGCGCGCAGCGGCTTCGAGGTCGTCGGTCTCGACGCCGACGATGCTGCGATCGAGCGGGGTCGGGGTCATGTGGACTCCTCCACGGCCCGGGCGCTCTCGCGCGGGCGCCTCTCCGAGGAGGAGCGCGCCGGCATCTTCGAACGACTCACGTTCACGACCGACTACGACGCACTCGCCGAGTGCGAGCTCGTCGTGGAGGCGGTCCCGGAGTCCCTCGACCTCAAGCGGTCGATCTTCGAGCGTCTCGACAAGGTCGTCCCGGCCGACACGATCCTCGCCACCAACACGTCCTCGCTGTCCGTGACCGACATCGCGGTGGCCACCTCGCGTCCGGCGCAGGTCGTCGGCATGCACTTCTTCAACCCCGCCCCGGTCCTCAAGTTCGTCGAGGTCGTGAGCACGGTGGTGACCGACCCGTCCGTCGTCGAGGACGTGAAGGGCGTGGCGCAGCGGCTGGGCAAGCTCCCTGTGGTCGTCGGCGACCGGGCCGGCTTCATCGCCAACGCCCTGCTCTTCGGCTACCTCAACCATGCCGTGGCGATGTTCGAGCAGAAGTACGCGAGCCGCGAGGACATCGACGCGGCCATGAAGCTCGGCTGCGGCTACCCGATGGGACCGCTGGCCCTGCTCGATCTCATCGGCCTCGACACCGCCTACGAGATCCTCGACACGATGTACAAGCAGGGCCGCGACCGGCTGCACGCGCCGAGCCCGATCCTCAAGCAGATGGTCGTGGCGGGGCTGCGCGGCCGGAAGAGCGGGCGCGGCTTCTACACCTACGAGGCGCCCAACTCGCCCGTGGTCGTCCCCGACGCGCTGACACCCACGGACGGCGGCACGAACGGCGCCGCCTCCCGCACCGTGCGCAAGGTCGCAGTCGCGGGCTCCGGCACGATGGCCACGGGGATCATCGAGGTCTTCGCCAAGGCCGGTTTCGACGTCGTGTTCGTGACCCGCAGCCAGCAGCGCACCGACCAGGTCCACGCGGCCGTCCTGCGCTCGCTGCAGAAGGCCACGCAGCGGGGCAAGCTGAGCGAGCAGGACCGCGACGCCGCGCTCACCCGGATCCACGGGACCACGGACTGGGACGAGCTGGCGGACTGCGACCTCGTCGTCGAAGCGGTCGTCGAGGAGCTCGACGTCAAGACCGCCCTGTTCGAGACCTTCGACGAGATCTGCAAGCCAGGTGCCGTCCTCGCGACGACCACCTCGTCCCTCCCGGTCGTGGAGATGGGTGCGGTGACGAAGCGACCGCAGGACGTGGTCGGCCTGCACTTCTTCAACCCCGCGCCCGTGATGAAGCTCGTCGAGGTGGTGCGGACGGTGGCCACCTCCGACGAGGTCGTCGCGACGGCGCTGTCGGTCTGCGAGGCGCTGGGCAAGCACCCGGTGGTCTGCGGGGACCGAGCGGGCTTCATCGTCAACGCCCTGCTGTTCCCCTACCTCAACGACGCGGTGCGCATGCTCGAGGCCAACTACGCCTCCGCAGACGACATCGACGTGGCGATGAAGACCGGCTGCGGGCTGCCCATGGGTCCCTTCGAGCTCCTCGACGTGGTCGGGCTCGACGTCTCGCGGTCCATCCAGCGCACGCTGTTCCTGGAGTTCCGGGAGCCCGGGTTCGTGCCCGCTCCCCGCCTGGAGCACCTCGTGACCGCCGGCTACCTCGGCCGCAAGACGGGCCGAGGCTTCCGCACCTACGAGTAGCCGGTGGCTCGCCGCAACCGGAGAGCGCCGGACCCCGAGCCCCGCGAGGTGCGCGGAGGCAACCAGCGGGTCGAGGAGCATGCGGACGGGGAGTGGGTCGTCCGGCGGCTCACCGGCTCCTCGAGCACCAAGACCTATCGCTGCCCGGGGTGCGACCACGAGATCCGTCCCGCCACACCGCACGTGGTGGCCTGGCCCCTCGAGGGCCGCGAGGAGGACCGCCGGCACTGGCACACCGCCTGCTGGTCGGCGCGGGAGCGCCGTGGTCCCACGCCCGGTCGTGGGCGGCGGTAGGAGGCCCGGACGCGCGGGATAGCGTGCGCGACGGAGGTGGCAGGTGCCCGAGATCGTCCCCAACAGCGTGCTCCCGGCGCGACGCGAGCCGGTGACCCTCACCACGAGCGACGGGCTCGCGCTCGTGGGAGAGCTGGCACTGCCGCTCGAGCGGGAGCCGTCGGCCACGATGGTGTGTCTCCACCCGCTGCCCACCCACGGCGGCTTCATGGACAGCCATCTGTTCCGCAAGGCGTCCTGGCGCCTTCCCGCGATGGCAGGCATCGCCGTGCTGCGCTTCAACACGCGTGGGACGTCCAGTCCCGCCGGCACCTCGGAGGGGTCCTTCGATGAGGCGCGCGGCGAGGGGCTCGACCTCGTCGCCGCGGTGCGCGAGGCGGTCGGCCGGGGGCTGCCCGACCCGTGGCTGGTCGGCTGGTCCTTCGGCACCGACGTGGTGCTCCGGCACGGCGACCTGGACCCCGTCGTCGGGGCCGTGCTCGTCTCCCCGCCGCTGCGCTTCGCCGGTGACGCCGAACTCGACCGCTGGGCCGCGGGCGGACGGCCGCTCACGTGCCTGGTCCCCGAGCTCGACGACTACCTGCGCCCGGACGAGGCGCGGGAGCGGTTCGCCCGCGTGCCCCAGGCGGAGGTGGTGGGCGTGGAGGGCGCGAAGCACCTGTGGGTGGGGGAGAAGTACGTCAGGATCGTCCACGACGCACTCGTCGAGCGGATGGTGCCCGGGTCTGCGAGGCTCGATTACGACTGGCTGGGACCGATGGAGAGGTGGAGCGACCTGTGAACCTCGACGGCCGGATCGCTCTGGTGACCGGTGCCTCGCGGGGCATCGGCCGGGCCATCGCCGAGACCTACGCCGACGCCGGCGCGGACGTGGCGCTCCTCGCGCGCGACGCCGACGCGCTCGCCGAGACGGCCGCGATCGTCGAGGCCACGGGGCAGCGTGCCCTGGTCCTGCCGTGCGACGTCACCGATGCCGCGGCCGTCCAGGCCGCCGTGGCCGGCGCGGTCGAGGGGCTCGGCCCCCCGGACGTCGTCGTGAACAACGCCGGCGGCAACTCCTTCTCGATGCCTTTGTCCGGCATGCGCTTCTCCGGGTGGGAGAAGACTCTGCGGCTCAACCTCGACTCGGTCGTGCACGTGTGCCAGGCCGTGCTGCCGCACATGCTCGAGCGTCGGACGGGTTCGATCATCAACGTGTCCTCGGTCGCCGGGCTGCAGGGCGCACCGCTCATGAGCCACTACGGCGCGGCCAAGGCGGCGGTCATCTCGCTCACCCAGTCGCTCGCGCTGGAGACCGCCTGGGCCGGGATCCGGGTCAACGCGCTCGTGCCCGGGTGGGTCGAGACGGATCTGACCGACTTCCTGCGGGTCTCGGACGAGACCGAGCAGGGTGCGCTCGCGCGCGTCCCGATGGCACGCTGGGGACAGGTGAGCGAGATCGCCCAGCCGGCGCTGTTCCTCGCCAGCGACGCGTCGTCGTTCATGACCGGCCAGGTCCTCGTCGTCGACGGCGGCCTGTCCGCGATGCCGTGAGGAGAGACGTGGCCCCCACCGTCGTGCTGCTGCACGCCTTCCCGCTCGACCACCGGCTCTGGGACGACGTGGTCGACGCCGTCGCCGCCGCCGACTGGGATGTCGTCGTGCCGGACCTGCGGGGCTTCGGCGGGTCGGCTTTCGGCCCCGAGCCGCCCGACGATGAGCCCTCCCTCACGGCGATGGCGCGCGACGTCCTCGCCGCGCTGGACCGCATGGGCCTGGCGAGCGTCGTCCTGGGCGGCCTGTCCCTGGGCGGCTACGTCGCCATGGAGATCGTGCGCCAGGACCCCGACCGCGTCGCCGCGTTGGTCCTGGCCGACACGAAGGCCTCCGCCGACACGGAGGACGCTCGCGCCAACCGGCTGCGCGTGGCCGACCAGGTGCTGGCTGCCGGCTCCACCGAGGCGCTCGCCCGCGCCATGCTCCCGGCCCTGCTCGGCGCCACCACGCACCAGCAGCGGCCGGAGGTGGTCGCGACGGTCCGCGGCTGGATCCACGAGGCCGAGCCCGCCGGTGTGGCCTGGGCGCAACGAGCCATGGCGGCGCGGCCGGACTCCCACGCCGACCTCGCCCGCCTGACCGTCCCCAGCCTCGTGCTCTGGGGGGCCGAGGACGCCCTGGCACCGGCGGACGAGCAGCACTCGATGCTCGCGGTGCTCCGCGACGCCCGCGACGTGGTCATCCCGGGCGCCGGCCACCTGAGCGCGGTCGAGGACCCCGAGGCGGTGACCGCGGCGCTGGTGGCCTTCCTGCACGACGTGCGTCGGCTCCCGCAGGGCTCCTAGGCGCAGCGGCTCAGATTCCGCGGAAGCGGTTGATCTCGTCCTCGTGGCGCGCACGCATCGCCGGGTCGCGAACGCCGAGGCCCTCCTCGGGGGAGAGCGCGAGCACGCCGACCTTGCCCTGGTGCAGGTTGCGGTGCACGTCGTAGGTGGCCTGACCCGTCTCCTCGAGCGTGTACGTCTTGGACAGCGTCGGGTGGATCTTGCCGCGCGCGATGAGCCGATTGGCTTCCCAGGCCTCGCGGTAGTTGGCGAAGTGCGACCCCACGATGCGCTTGAGGTTCATCCAGAGGAACCGGTTGTCGTACTCGTGCATGTAGCCCGAGGTCGACGCGCAGGTGACGATCGTGCCGCCCTTGCGCGCGACGTAGACCGACGCCCCGAACGTCTCGCGCCCCGGGTGCTCGAAGACGATGTCCACGTCGTCCCCCCCGGTGAGCTCGCGGATGCGGGCACCGAGGCGGCGCCACTCCTTCGGGTCCTGGGTCTGCTCGTCCTTCCAGAACCGGTAGTCCTCGGCCTTGCGGTCGATGATCAGCTCGGCGCCCATCGCTCGGCAGATCTCCGCCTTCTCGGGGGAGGACACGACGCAGATCGGGGTCGCCCCGCCGTTGAGGGCCATCTGCGTGGCGTAGGAGCCCAGGCCGCCCGAGGCGCCCCAGATGAGCACCGTGTCGCCCTGCTTCATCCCGGCGCCGTTCTGCGAGACGAGCTGCCGGTAGGCCGTCGAGTTGACCAGTCCGGGGACCGCCGCCTCCTCCCAGGTCAGGTGCGCCGGCTTGTGCAGCAGCTGGTTGGCCTTGACGAGCGCGACCTCGGCGAGGCCGCCGAAGTTGGTCTCGTAGCCCCAGATCCGCTGCTCGGGGTCCAGCATCGTGTCGTTGTGCCCGAGCGGGCTCTCGAGCTCGACCGACAGGCAGTGCGCGACGACCTCGTCGCCGGGGCTCCAGTGATGGACCCCGGGGCCCGTGCGCAGCACCACGCCGGACAGGTCGGACCCGATGACGTGGTAGGGCAGGTCGTGGCGCTTGGCCAGCGGGTTGGTCCGTCCGTAGCGCTCGAGGTACCCGAAGGTGGACACGGGCTCGAAGATCGACGTCCAGACGGTGTTGTAGTTGACCGAGCTCGCCATGACGGCGACGAGCGCCTCGCCGGGGCCGAGCTCGGGCATCGGCACCTCGTCGAGGTGCAGGGAGCGGCGGGGGTCCTTGTCGCGCGTGCTCATGCCCTCGAAGAGGCTCTCCTCGTCCTTGTGCACGGTGATCGCGCGGTAGGACTCGGGCAGGTCGAGGGCGGCGATGTCGGCGGCGGTGGCGGTGCCGGACAGGATGGCGTCGAGGATCTTCTGCACGTCGGCCTCCGGGGGTCGGCGCTGGTCGTTCGGTACGCGACGGTCGCGTCCGCAGCCGACGTTACCCAGGGGTAGCCGAGGGTTCGATCCGGGGTCGAGTCGGGCGCTGGGCGGGCCGCATCAGTGGTTCTCGGGGCCCGGCTCCACGAGCTCGACGAGGACCCCGCCGCAGTCCTTGGGGTGCACGAAGTTGACCCGCGACCCGGCGGTCCCGCGCCTGGGCTCGTCGTAGAGCAGGCGCAGGCCCGCGCCGCGCAGTCGCTGCGCCGCCAGGTCGATGTCCTCGACCCGGAAGGCCACCTGCTGGATGCCCTCGCCGTTGCGGGCCAGGAACTTGCCGATGGGGGAGTCCTCGCGCAGGGGGGCGAGCAGCTGGATGGCCGCGTCGCCGATGCCCACCATCGCCTCACGGACGCCCTGCTCCTCGTTGACCTCCTCGTGCAGGAGTGGGAGGCCGAAGGCGCGGCCGTAGAAGGCGACGGCCTCGTCGAGGTCGCGGACGGCGAAGCCGACGTGGTCGATGGCGGTGACGACGGGGCCGAGGACCTCGGCGGGGCTCTGGGTGCTCACCTGAGTATCGTGGCAAGGGCAGTCGCCGTCGTCACAGGAGGGTCGCTCATGAGCGCCGACACCACCGTCATCGTCGCGGGAGCCCGCACCCCCATGGGCCGCCTGCTCGGCTCGCTCAAGGACTTCTCCGCCGCCGACCTCGGGGGCGTCGCGATCAAGGCCGCGCTCGAGCGCTCGGGCGTCTCGCCGGACCAGGTCGACTACGTGATCATGGGTCAGGTCATCCAGGCGGGTGCGGGTCAGATCACCGCCCGTCAGGCCGCGGTCTCCGGCGGCATCTCGATGGACGTCCCCGCGCTGACCATCAACAAGGTCTGCCTGTCCGGTCTCGACGCCATCGCGCTGGCCGACCAGCTCATCCGTGCGGGCGAGTTCGAGGTCGTGGTGGCCGGCGGGATGGAGTCGATGACCCAGGCGCCGCACCTGCTGCCGAAGTCGCGCGAGGGCTTCAAGTACGGCGACGTCGCCCTGGTCGACTCGATGGCCTTCGACGCGCTCACCTGCGCGTTCGACCAGGTCGCCATGGGCATCTCTACGGAGACCCACAACGCGCGCTACCCCATGGCGACGCGCGAGGCCCAGGACGCGTTCGCCGCCCGCTCGCACCAGCTCGCCGCGGCCGCGCAGAAGAACGGGCTGTTCGCGGAGGAGATCGCCCCGGTCGAGATACCGCAGCGCAAGGGCGACCCGATCGTGTTCGCCGAGGACGAGGGCATCCGCCCCGACACCACGGCCGACTCGCTGGCCAGGCTGCGTCCGGCGTTTGCCAAGGACGGCACCATCACAGCTGGCTCCTCCTCGCAGATCTCCGACGGAGCCGCTGCGGTCGTCGTGATGAGCAAGGCGAAGGCCGAGGAGCTCGGCCTCACCTGGCTTGCGGAGATCGGCGCCCACGGCGTCGTCGCGGGTCCGGACGCCTCCCTCCAGGAGCAGCCGGCCAACGCCATCCTCAAGGCGCTCGGTCGGGAGGGCCTGGAGGTCGCCGACCTCGATCTGGTCGAGATCAACGAGGCCTTCGCCGCCGTCGGCCTGGTCAGTCAGGAGAAGCTGGGCATCGACGCGGACAAGGTCAACGTCAACGGCGGCGCCATCGCGCTCGGCCACCCGGTCGGGATGAGCGGCGCCCGGGTCGTCCTGCACCTGGCCTACGAGCTCAAGCGCCGGGGCGGCGGGATCGGTGCGGCGGCGCTGTGCGGCGGCGGGGGTCAGGGCGACGCCCTCATCATCCGCGTGCCGAGCGCCTGACCGGGGTGGCCGCGACGTCGGCGGCGTCCGCAGCGGGAGGGCCCGTCGCGGACCTTGTGGCGCGCGCGCGCGACGGTCAGGCGCGGGCGGTGGCACGGCTCATCTCGCTGGTGGAGGACGGCTCGCCGCTCCTGCGCGAGGTGACCGCCGCCCTGTCGCCGTACGCCGGACGCGCGCACGTCGTCGGCATCACCGGTGCCCCTGGGGTGGGCAAGTCGACCTCGACGTCGGCACTGGTCGCGGCCTTGCGGGCCGAGGGCAGGCGCGTGGGCGTCCTCGCGGTCGACCCGTCCTCGCCCTTCTCGGGTGGAGCGCTCCTCGGGGATCGCGTGCGGATGCAGGAGCACGCACTGGACCCGGGCGTCTTCATCCGCTCGATGGCCTCCCGCGGCCACCTCGGCGGGCTCGCCTCGGCCACGCCCCAAGCGATCCGCGTCCTCGACGCGGCCGGCTGCGACGTGGTCCTCGTCGAGACTGTCGGCGTGGGGCAGAGCGAGGTCGAGGTCGCCGGGGCCGCCGACACGACGCTCGTGCTGCTTGCTCCGGGCATGGGTGACGGCGTGCAGGCCGCCAAGGCGGGCATCCTCGAGATCGGGGATGTCTTCGTGGTCAACAAGGCCGACCGCGAGGGTGTGGAGGCCACCGCACGCGAGCTGCGGCACATGATCAGTCTCGGGTCGGGACCTCGATCGGGTCCGGCCGACGAGCCGTGGTCGCCGCCGGTGCTGCGGACCGTGGCCGCACGCGGCGAGGGGATCGACGAGGTGGTCGATGCCGTCGCCCGGCATCACGCGTGGCTCGTGCGCACCGGGGAGCTCGACCGACGCCGGTCGGCGCGGGCGGCGGGCGAGGTTGAGGCGATCGCCTTCGGGATGCTGCGCGAGCGGGTCGGGGACCTGCGGGGCGACACCCGCCTGGACGCCCTGGCCGCGCGTGTCCTCGCCGGAGAGCTCGACCCGTACGCGGCCGCCGACCAGCTGGTCGCGGGGATCACCGTCCGGTCATGACGATGGCCGTGTCGCGGATGCGACACGGCCATCGTCATGACGGTTCTGCGGGTGCTACTCGTCGAGCGCGACCTCGCCCCGCCGACGCGCGGCGAGGAGGAGGACCGTCCCCGTGCCGATGGCCGCGAGAGCCAGAAGGCCGTAGGGAGCGGCCTGGCCCGAACCGGTCTCGGCCAACTGCGGGCCGTTGTTCCCGGAGCCGGAGGTGTCCGTCGAGGGGGTCTCGGTCGTCGGGGTCTCCGTGCCGGGGTTCTCCGTCGGCGGGTTCTCGGCGGGGACGTAGGTGATCGCCTTGGCCGCCGGGGTGTTCTCCGGGGTCGCCTCGGCGTCGATGCCGTACACGCCGATGGTGCAGTCGCCGTCCTTCTCGCAGGTGATGCCGTCCGCGCTGCCCTGCAGGATCGTGATCGACGCGCTGCCCTTGCCGGAGCCGTCGACGACGCCGAAGAAGCCGTGCGGACCGGTGAAGGCCGCGCAGCCGGCACCCGGCGGGTTGGCCGCGGGGTAGACGCCCTTCGGGCAGGTGAAGATCGTGAAGGAGTCACCGGGCGCCCAGCCCTGGGTCGTCACGGTGACCTTCTGCCCGCCCTCCCACGGTCCGGAGGGGCTGATCGAGAAGGTCACCGCGGGCGAGATGGACGCGGGCGCCGCGGCCGCGGCTGCGGTCTCGGCGGTCGCCTCGTCGTCGGTGGTGGTCTCGGCGGCGGGCTGCTCGTCCTCGCTGCCGGCCGGGGTGTCGGTGGCCGGCGCCTCGGCCGTCTCGTCGGCGACGCTCACGGCGGGCTGGTCCACCTCCTCCGCGGAGGCGGCGGGCGCGCTGAGGACGAGGCCCGCGGAGGCGAGCAGTCCGGCAATCAGTGCGCTGGTGAGGCGGGTGCGATTCATGGGGTCACTTTCTGCTCGACACTCGGGCTGATCGGTGGTGCATTGAGCGCAGACTTCCGAGTCTGGCGCCCAAAGTCAAGGGATAGTGCGA
>JAHECT010000146.1 GCA_024641605.1 Micrococcales bacterium | reverse complement strand
CTCGGGGGTGCCTCCGGGACGTCGCGAGGTTCCCCCGTGAGCTCGTCGTGCGTCCGGGCGTCGAACGAGTCCGGCAGTGGCACCAGCCCGGCGTGCAGGAGGTCGGAGTAGGTCTCCAGCGGGGCGAACGGGCCCACGAGGTCGCCCTTGACCGCGTGAACGCCGAGCGCCCGGGCCAGGCCGAGGTCCTCCGGCGAGTCGACCTCGTCGGCCACCGTCACGACCCCCATCGCGCTCGCGGCCGCCACCAGCGACCGGAGGAGGTCGCGGTCAGCGTCGTTCTCGGCGGCACCGGCCAGCAGGGCGGGATCGATCGTGAGCGAGGCGACCGTCAGCGACCGCAGGAGCCCGAGGGGTACGGCATCGGCGGAGAAGCGGTCCACGCCGAGGGCGACGGGGCCGACCGCCACGAGCGCCTCGAGGTGCCGGTGCAGCCCGCCACGCCGGACGACGGTCGCGAGCTCGTCCTCGTGGACGTCGACCACGATGCTGGGCGCGGAGCCCGCGTCGAGCTCCCCCCAGGGGCCCGAGAACGCGGCCGCGAACGCCTCGGTCGTGCTGGTGGCGAGCGCCGTCCGGCTGGGGAGGGGCAGCCACACCGACAGGTGGTCGGTGCGCGTGGGCGCGACCGTCCGCACGTCGGAGACGGCACGGGCCGCGGCCCAGCCCACGACCGGAGGGGCGGCACCCGCCTCCAGCGCGGCGCGGACCTCGTCCGGATCGGCCGGGCCGTCACCCAGCCACCGGATGCGCGACTCCACCCCGAGGAGCGTCCCTGTGGCCAGCGACACGACGGGGCGGTAGTCCAGGCGGAGCCGACCCTCCTGCAACGCGGCGGCCAGGTCGATCGCGAGCGCGGGCAGCGAGTCCGCGCTCACCAGCTGACCGCCGCCGGCGCGCTTGGCGCGGTACATCGCGGCGTCGGCACGGCTCAGCAGCGCGGCGGTGGTCTCGTCGTCGGACTCGGGGGTGGCGACCCCCACGCTCGCACCGGGGACGACGGCCTCGTCTCCGATCGTGAGCGGCTGACGCGCCGCCGCGAGGAGCCGCTCGCCGATCTCGTCGATCATCGCGTCGTCGGTGACGTCCTCGACGATCGCGACGAACTCGTCGCCCCCGAGGCGTCCCAACGTGTCGACGTCGCGCAGCGAGAGCCGCAGGGCATCCGCCACGGACGTGATGAGCACGTCGCCCGCCCGGTGGCGCCAAGGATGCGTGTCGTTGACGCGCTTGAGGTCGTCGAGGTCGATGAAGTACACGGCGAGCCGAGTGTCAGTCCGCCGCGACCGGGCCAGGGCGCGCTGCAGCCGGTCCTCGATGAGGCGGCGGTTGGGCAGGCCGGTGAGGTCGTCGTGGAGAGCGTCGTAGCGCAGCTGGTCCTCGTGCGCCTTGGCCGAGGTCACGTCCTCGACGGACACGAGGACGCGCTCGCCCTCCTCGGTCGAGATGTCGCTGCTGCGCATGCGGACCCACATGACGGCGCCGTCGCTGCGGACCAGCCGGAGCTCGGTGGCGGTGGTGACGCCGGTCTCGAGCCGGGTCCGCGTCCGTCCCCCGCGGTCCTCGGGGTGGAGCAGGGCCTCGAGGCTGGTGGCGGTGACCGCGTCCTGCGTGCGTCCGACGAGTCGGCAGAACGCGTCGTTGACCGAGCGGATGCGTCCGTCGGCGTCGAGAACGGCGAGGCCGACGGGGCTCGAGTCGAACACCTCGCGGAAGGCGCGCTCACGGGCGGTGAGGCCGAGGACGGCCTCGACCCGGTCGTGGACGTCGCGGATGTGGAGCACCACCTGGTGCCCGTCGTGGTCGCGGGTGAAGTCCAGCGCGCGGATCTCGCGCCAGCGCCACTGCCCGTCCACCCGGAACCTCGCCTCGGTGCTCGCGACGTCGTCCGGGGAGATCGAGCCGAGCGACCGCCGCCAGGCCAGCAGGCTCGCTCGGTCCTCGGGGTGCACCTGCTCGCGCACGAGGTCCCCGGAGCGCAGGTGGGCCAGGATCTCGTCGGCGTCGGGCGTCGAGCCGGCGGCCTGGACGACCTCCTCGTGCGTGAGGTCGTACACGACGACGAGGTCGGGCGAGACCGCCAGCACGGCGGTCGCGAGGTCGACGTTCGGGTCGGTGATGTCCGGCCCGACGGGTTCCGCGGCCGGGACAGCGGCCACAGCGAGGTGATCCCGTTCCCTCGGTCCGGCGTCCTCGCCGTCCGGTGTCGCGCGCTCCGCGCGGTGGACGAGGGCCAAACCGGGTCCCAGCGGTCGCAGCACCACCGGGCGCGCGTCGCCGAGCTCGGGGGTGACGGCGTAGGACACCTCGTCACCACCGGCGCCCACGCGCAGCAGCGCGTACGCCGTTCGCAGCGCCCGGGCATCGGTGCCGCCGACGCCGACCAGGGCGTCGTCGGCGTTGCGGACGCGGCGCCAGCGCGGCCGCCCGTGCAGGTGGTAGGCCTCGTCGGACCAGGTGACGGCGCCGTCGGGGGACACCTGGACGAGTCCGACGCCCGCTGCCACCGCCATCGACTGCAGGGTCACGTCGGCTCGGCCCGTGGCGGCGTACCGGGCCGCCACGAGGCGCCAGCCGGACTCCTCGTGCATGGGTTGATTGTCCGTGGCGTCGTCGCGCTTCGTCAGCAGGCACCGGCGTAGTTGCGCCGGACGGGTGAGCGTCCCTCTCACGCTGCGTGACCGGGCGGGGCCCCTGCGCGCGGAGCATCCCCCGAACGGTGGAGCCCCGCGACAGGGGGGACATGGCGCAGACTGGGGTCATGTCCGATCTCGTGGGTCGCCCGCTCGAGGATGTGGGCAGGACGGCGCGGATCCCGGCGGCCTTCCGGCCGCCGGTCCTGACGGCTGTCCGAGAGAACCTGTCCGTCGTACGGGTGGCGGGCAAGCTGCTGCCCAGGGTCCCGGCGAGGACCGAGGTCGACCCGGCGCGCGTCCCGGTCCTGCTCGTGCCCGGCTTCCTGTCGGGCGACTTCGCGATGGCCCCGCTCGCCGACGTGCTGCGCCGGGCCGGTCACTGGACCTCGGGCGCGGGCATCGCCCCGAACATCGGGTGCACGAGCGAGCTGGCGGACGCCGTCGAGCGCCGGGCCGAGCGCGTGGTCGAGCGGACCGGCCACAAGGTCGCGCTCGTCGGCTGGAGCCGGGGCGGCACGCTCGCCAAGATGCTCGCCGTCCGCCGGCCCGAGCTCGTGGCCTCGCTGATCACTCTCGGCACCCCCAACACCGATCCGCTGGCGGTCAACGCGACGCTGGCCGCCCAGCTCTCCCTGCTGACCAGGCTGTCCTCCCTGGGGCTGCCGGGAATCCTCGGCGAGGACTGCCTCACGGGCACGTGCGCCGACGAGGTCCGCGCCGTCCTCGACCGCGATGTGCCCGAGGGGATCCCGTACGTCTCGGTGTTCTCCCTCGACGACGGCGTCATCGACTGGCGGGCCTGCCTCGATCCGCAGGCGGTCCATGTCGAGGTCACCGCCACGCACATGTCCATGGGTGCCGATCCGGTCGTCATCGACCTGGTCGAGGACCTCCTGCACGGTGTCGAGCCGGAGCCGGTGGACCCTCGCTGACCCGTGGTTGTCCACCGATGTTGTGCACAGGGGTGTGGACCACCCACTCGGTGAGCACGCCCGCTTGTGGACGAGCATGTGCACGGTGCTGTGCACAAAGATTCGTGGCCGAAACCCCTTGTGCGCCAACAGTGATCGGCGTATCAATCTCCCTACGTCCTCGCGGACGGGCACCGGGGCAACCAGGGGCTCGGCACACGGGGACGGCGTGATCGGAGAACGGCGGTCCGTACCGGAGGGGCAACCCCGAGGCTGTGGGTGAGCGACACAGGGGAACGTCAGGACCGGTCACGAGACCATCCGCCCGACATGCCGGTCCGCCGGCATCACGGCGGCCGCGGTGCCACCCGCGGGTCGCTCCCGACCCGGCTCCGGCCGGGCCGGGCGACGGTCGCCGCGAAGCCCCTCGGACTCATACTCCGGGGGGCTTCGTCGTTCGTGCCGGGGTGCCGTCGGCCAGCTCGTCGTGCGAGATCGGTGGGCGCCTGATGGCCGGCCAGCCGCAGACGCCCTGGGGCCGTGCCGGCACGTCAGGTGTTTGGGCCGTCATCGTGGCGGGGAACACGATCGCTGGTCGTGATCGTTCCTCAGGGGACGATCGCCACTCTCCAGGAGGAGCCATGACACGCACGGCACGCCGGGCGGCCTTCGCCTCTGCCGCGTCCGCGGCGGCCGCGGACGGCCCCGCCGGGTTCTTCTCCCGCGTCCGCACGCTGCCGCGCCTCGTCCGCGACGTCGTGTCCGGCCGCTACGGCGGGCTCAGCCGCGGACGTCTCGCGCTCATGGTGCTGGCGCTGGCCTACATCGTGTCCCCGGTGGACCTGCTGCCCGAGGTTCTGCTGAGCATCCCCGGCCTCGCCGACGACGCCGCCGTGGCCGCCTGGCTCGTCGCCTCCGCGCTGGGGGCGACCGGCGCCTACCTCGCCTGGCGGGGTGAGGAGCAGGAGACCGCCGGCCGGGTGGTCCCCGGGGTGGTCCAGCCCGCTCCGTGACGTCGCCGGGAGATGCTGGGACGGCCAGCCGGAATCTCCCGTGGATGGGTTGTCGTTCCTCCACTTGACCCCTGGAATCCCGCCGTACACGGGGTGTTCACTCCCTGGCTGGACAGGGGGCCTGGATTCGTCATCATGGTGGCGCCGGACGGGCTCTCGGTGCCTGTCCCCACCCGGAAGTGACCACCGTGGACCTGACGCTCGTCGCGCTCGTCGCGGTCATCGGCCTCGCTCTGCTCTTCGACTTCACCAACGGCTTCCACGACGCCGCCAACTCCGTGTCCACCGTGGTGGCCACCAGGGTGTTGCCGGCCCGCTGGGCCGTGTGGTTCTCCGCCTTCTTCAACTTCGTGGCCGTGTTCGTGGTCGGCACGGCTGTGGCCAACACCGTCGCCAAGACCGTGAAGCCGGACTACTCCGGCATCGCGGTCGTCTTCGCCGCCCTCTTCGCGGCCATCGTGTGGAACTACGCCACCTGGTGGATCGGGATGCCTTCGTCGTCCAGCCACGCTCTGATCGGCGGGCTGGTCGGGGCCGGTCTCGCGGTCGGCGGCGCGGACGCGGTGACGTGGTCCAGCGTCCAGAAGACCGCCATCGCGATCATCGTCAGTCCGCTCGTGGCCTTCGCCGTGGCCTTCGCCGCGATGTTCCTGGTGGCGCTGTTCCGCCGGCTGTTCGACCTGCCCGACAACGCTCGCCCGTTCAAGGTCCTGCAGCTGATCTCGGCCGCGGCGGTGTCCTTCGGGCACGGGGCCAACGACGCCCAGAAGACGATGGGGGTCATCGCGGCCCTCCTCGTCGGGACGGGTCACCTCGCGATCGGTGCCGACGGCAGCATCGCCGTCCCGGTCTGGGTCGAGTTCTCCGCCTACGGCGCGATCGCCCTCGGGACCGTCTGGGGCGGGTGGAAGATCATCGAGACCATGGGTCTGAAGATCACGACCCTGCACGCGTCGTCGGGCGTGGCCGCCAACGCCGGTGCGGTCACCGCGATCTTCGGTGCCACCGGCCTCGGTATCCCGATCTCCACCACGCACGCGGCGGCCTCGTCGGTGGCGGGTGCGGGCGTGGCCTCGGGTGCGGGGATCAACCTGCGGGTGGTCGGGCGCATGGTGGTCGCCTGGGTCGTGACGATGCCGGCGACCGCA